>JAZOCA010000025.1:0-123103 GCA_045596285.1 Christensenellaceae bacterium
GCTAAGGCAAAGGCTGAAGCAGAAGCTAAAGCAAAGGCTGAAGCAGAAGCTAAAGCAAAGGCTGAAGCAGAAGCTAAAGCAAAGGCTGAAGCAGAAGCTAAAGCAAAGGCTGAAGCGGAAGCTAAGGCGAAGGCTGAAGCGGAAGCTAAGGCAAAGGCTGAAGCAGAAGCTAAAGCGAAAGCAGAAGCAGAAGCTAAAGCGAAAGCTGAGGCAGAAGCTAAGGCGAAAGCTGAGGCAGAAGCTAAGGCAAAAGCTGAAGCAGAAGCTAAGGCAAAGGCCGAAGCAGAAGCTGAAGCAGAAGAAGTTCCCGCACAAGAAGAAACGGAAGAAGTTGAAGAAAGCGAACCCGTTAAAGAAGAAAAAGGCTTTAAATTAACCAACGCTAAAGACGCTGCAGAAATTCTTCCCAGAATAGCTACTAAAAGAGCAAGAAAACTTATTTATACCCCCAAGGACGTAATCTTTGAAACTTCATGCACTATCGAAGTGGAAGGAAAGAAGAACGACGAAGGAATCAAAGTTAAAAATATTTTAGAAGCAGAAATCAAAGAAGGTTTAAAACTCGGTTACCTTGATAAATACGACGGGCTTAAGATGAGTGAAATCAAGGAAGAATACGAAAACGACACCATTTACGAACTTGCAGAACAAGAGTTCAAGAAAATGGGGCTTTTACTTGCAGGCGATAAGGTTAAAGTTTATTTATTCGACTGGACCGGCAGTGGTTTACACCACGTTGGATACATTCCCGAAAAGCAGGCAGAACAAATTATCCCTTACTTAAACGATATGGATAAATACAGTTTCGATCTATGCGGTCTTATAACCGGCGGAAAATGCAAAACTATTACCAAAGATCCCAAGAGCGGAAAGATAACCGTTTCTAAGGGTAAAGACGGTAATTACGGTATCGACCTTGATATAACTATTTTAAATAGAAAAGATTAATAATTACATATAAAACAGTTAAGGCGTTGTGTTTTTAAAAGCACAACGCCTTTTTATTTATCTAACGTATAAATAAATTGTATACGTAGTTATTTTTTTATCACATAGTGCTTTTTTGCTCGTACTAAATCAAGTCTATCTAAGCGCAGGTTTAAGCGTATGTAAAAAGCAAATTGCAATATAGAATCTTTAATCAAAAGGTATATAATAAATTGTTTGAATTTGTTCTTGTAAACAAAAACCCACTACGCTTTACTTTTACAGCACGTAGTGGGCTATACTTTTATTTTTATTTATTATATGTTTTTTATTAAAAACTATGCTATAGCACGATTATTAGGCCTTTTGTTCCTTTTTAAAAATTCTTCTACAAACGATAAAAAGAACTAAGATGGTAAGAATAAAAGACACTAAATCAGATACCGGGCCAGACCATAAAACACCGTCTACCCCCATAGCGGAAGTAAGTAAAAACATTGCGGGAACTTGAATTGCTATTTGCTTAGAAACAGACAAAATAGTTGCGGGCAAAGGTTTGCCAACTGCTTGTAAGAAAGAAGACCCTAACATTCTAACCCCACTAACGGGAAGTAAAAGCAAATAAATTTTTAAACATTTTACCGAAAATTCGGTATAAAGAGCATCTTGATTGCCGAATATAGAAACGACCTGAGCAGGGAAAAGTTGAAAAATTACAAACACCACGCTAATTATCGCAGTTGCAACGCCCATAGAACAAAACAGCGTTTTCTTAACCCTATCATGCTGACCGCTTCCGTAGTTAAACCCCCAAATAGGTTGAGAGCCTGAAGACAAACCTATAAGCACCGCCATTACGATATTAAAAAGTTTCATTGTTACGCCCAAAGCCGTCATGGGGATTTCAGGCCCGTATACGCTTTGCGCACCGTACTCTTTTAACAAATTGTTTTGTATACCTATAATTATTACTACTAAAATTTGATTTACAAAACTTGAAACTCCAAGTTGTACTACTTTTAATACTGATTTGGGGCTTTCTTTAAAAATACGCTTGTTGAGTTTTACGGTTTTTAGTTTAAATAAATACGCAATATACAGCGCAGAATTTAAGCCTTGACCTATTACCGTTGCTATCGCCGCACCTTCTACCCCCAAGGGAATTACGATTACGAATAAATAGTCTAAAACGATATTGCAAGCGCAACCGCTAATTAAACCGATCATGTTATAAATGGGGCTACCATCCGCCCTAATAAACCCGGCGTATGCAACCGAAATAGCAGAAAGCGGAAGCCCTAAAGCGATTATTATTCCGTAGCTTTTAGCATAGGGAAAAATAAGCTCGGTAGCGCCGAAAAGATAACATAAGGGCTCTATAAAAATTATCATTATAGCGCCTAAAACAGCCCCTGCCAGCACCGAAAGCCAAGATGCAACCGCCACTGCCCTTCCCGCTTCTTCTTCATTTTTTCTACCTAGCATTAAACTCATATAGCTTGCTGCCCCATCACCTATAAGCAACGAAAAAGCAAGCGCTATGGTGGCTAGTGGAAAAATAACCGTGGTTGCACCGTTGCCTAAATAACCAACTCCCTGACCTATAAATATTTGGTCTACTATATTATATAGTGAATTTACAAGCATCGAAATAATCCCGGGCAAAGAAAATTTAAGAAGTAGTTTACCTATTTTTTGCCACCCCAAAGGATTACCCCTATCGCGTGAAATTACCTGTTGCTTTTGCATCTTTTTTTCCTTTATTTTTATTTCGCCAGTATTATATAATATATAAAAGAATAAGTCAAGCAAATGTGCACGGCAAAACCCCCACAAAAAAGGAGAAGAACTGTTGATTTTCTTCCCCTTTTTTATATCATTTATAATAAAAGTCCACTTATAGCGCGATTAACGCTACTTTTACTTAAATAGGTTTAGCGCAAAAGAAGAAATATCTTCACGCGAAGCAAGCGCAGAAGTATCGTTTAAATATTCGTGGCGAACGCCTTCGTATAAACGGATTGTAACCTTGGCTTCTTGCGTTTTATACCATTCTTCTAAAGAGATAACCCCTTTACCCATATTTCCAACGGGATCGCACGTGCCCGCAACTAAAAGAATAGGAAAATCCTTTAAGCTATCGCCCTGTTTTTTATAAAGCGTAGAAACGCCTTTAAAGAAGTGATAGTAAAAATTGCTACTGCAAACAAAACCACACTCTTCATCATCTTCATACTTCGTACATTGTTCTTTTATTGAAGAAATAAAAGTACCTTCTTCAAAATTCTTGTTATACACGTCAAAAGACATTTTCTTTAAGAAATAGTTTGGTTTATCCGCTTTAAAAATACAACCTATTTTCGCCGCTATTTTACCAACCGAAACCAAAGCCCCTTTAAAATAGTTGCTTCCGCCTATAACTGCGCCAACAAGTTTTTTATTGTATTTTCTTATATATGCTTGCGATAAAAACGAACCATAACTATGCCCGAATAAAACTACTTTAAGATCCTTTCCATATGCGCGCGAATATTTTTCCTTTGCGTAGTCGCATAAAATAGCCATATCAGATAAAGTATTATTCCAAATATCGCCCTTTGAATAACCTAAGGTTTGAAGATCCGTTTTGCCGTGCGCGCGGTGATCGTCTGCAACGACGATTATGCCCAGTTTGTTCATATCTCTTGCAAAACCGTCGTAGCGCATAGCGTGTTCAGCCATGCCGTGCGAAATTTGCAAAATGCCAACTGGTTGAGTTACGTCAGCCCACTCTACTATGCTTATAGCCTTACCATCTTTCCCTGCAATAAAATTTCTTATCATAATAAACACCTTTTAACGGCATTTTTCCAGCCGTCATACATTTTTTCATATTTTTCTCTATTTTTATCGGGCGCAAAAACTCTTTCGCTCCCCCTACTGTTTGAAATTTCTTCCAAACTGTTAATACCAAGGGCGATTTCACATAAATACACAGCTCCCAAAGCGGTACTTTCACGTTCTACCGGGCGATCCACGGGAACGTTTATAACGTCCGACTGGAACTGCATTAAAAAGTTGTTTTGGCTTGCACCGCCGTCTACGCGGAGTTTATCTAACTTCACACCGCCTTCCCTTTCCATTATATCTATTAAATCTCGCGCAGAATATGCCATAGATTCTAAAATTGCGCGGGTTATATGCCCTTTATTAGTTCCGCGAGTAATGCCTGTTATTAGCCCGCTTACGTCGCTACGCCAGTATGGCGAGCCAAGCCCGGTAAAGGCGGGAACTACGTAAACACCGCCGGTTGAATCAACCGAAAGGGCTAATTTTTCGCTATCTTTAGAATTTTTAAAAAATTCAAGTTCGTCACGTAGCCATTGAACGGCGCTACCAGCGTTAAAAACACTTCCTTCAAACATATAAACAGGTTTTTTACTATAACCTAAGGTAGTAAGTAGCGACGGGCTGTTTTTGAATTCGTCGCCTACGTTTGCAAGCATAAACATACCCGTTCCGTAAGTCATCTTTGCAGAGCCTACGTCAAAACACCCCTGTCCTATTGCGGCAGACTGCTGATCACCTGCGGAGCCTGCAATCGGTATTTTTTTACCACCATATTCAAATTCGCCGTAAACAATATCTGGCGCAACAACTTCAGGAAGAACTTTTTTGGGTATACCGAAAAGGGAAAGAAGTTCGTCATCCCACTCCATAGTGTTTATATTATAAAGCATGGTGCGCGAAGCGTTTGTGTAATCGCTTACAAAAACCTTACCGCCCGTAAGTTTAAAAATAAGAAAACTTTCAATCGTGCCAAGGCACAAATCGTTTCTTTCAAGAGCGCCCTTTACTTCGCTTACGTTGTTAATAAGCCAGCGCATTTTGCTTGCCGAAAAATAAGAATCCACCTTAAGCCCGGTTTTGCGCTTTATCATATTTCCGTATAGACCTTCTATCTCGCTACAATAATCCATAGTGCGCCTACATTGCCAGATAATCGCGTTATAGAGCGGTTTTCCGGTAGAACGTTCCCAAGCGATAACACTTTCGCGTTGGTTGGTCACACCTACCCCCACAACTGAGGCCGGACCAACCGTTTCAATCGCATCTACCAAAACGGCCATAGTAGAAGAATAAATTTCCGTTGCGCTTTCTTCTACGTAACCGGGAGCGGGATAATATTGCTTTATAGCCACGTTTTTAACCTTTTCTATTTTACGTTTATCTAAGTTGTATATTACGGCACGGGTTGAAGTCGTGCCTTCGTCTAACGCTACAATATATTTCATTTTTACCCCTTTTACAAATACAAAAATTTATTTTTTTGCTTAGTATAATACTCTGTTTATCTATTGTAACTCAAAACAATAAATTTTTCAATAGGTTTTTAAAAATTCTTTAGGTAATTTTACTTTTTTTATTGTTTTTTGTGCTTATGGGGATAATTATCTTTAAAAACTAATAAAAAAACAAAATCAAATTATATACAAATGCTAAAGTATGCGATTATGCGCTCAAAAAAGACTTCTTTTATAAATCCTTAGTTATTACAAAGTGCCCGTAAAAGGCTTTATTAATTTTTCCGTTTCCTTTTTTGATTTTTGAACATAATATATCGTATGAAGAGTATTTTACTTGCAGGCGGGGGGACTGCCGGTCATATAACCCCTCATTTAGCACTACTACCACACCTTAAAAAACATTTCGATAAAATATACTATATAGGTAGCGGAAAAGCCCTTGAAGGTCAACTTTTTTCGGGTACGGGGGTGGAAATTTTTAACATTTCGCCCCCTGCCCTTATTCGTTCTTTAACGTTAAAAAACCTAAGCATACCATTTAAACTAAAAAAAAGCGTGGACGAATGCCTTGAAATAATAAATAGAATAAAGCCATCCGTTATATTTTCTAAGGGCGGATATTGCGCCTTACCCGTTTGTTTTGCCGGTTTTAAAGCGGGTATCCCCGTTATTTGTCACGAATCGGACATTTCGCCAGGACTTGCAAATAAACTGTGCATAAGGCGCTCTACAGCCTTTTTAACAACCTTTAAAGAAACTGCTGAAGAACGAGGTGGTATTTACGTTGGCCCTATTATTAGGGAAGAATTTTTTAAAAAGACAAAAGATCAAGCGATAAAAGCGCTTAAAATAAATAAAAGCAAACCCATTCTTTTAGTTACAGGTGGTAGCCAAGGTAGCCAAACCTTAAATAATTGTTTACAATATAATTTAGATGCGCTTTTAACTTTTTTTTCGGTTATACACCTTCACGGAAAGAACAATAAACCCCTATATAGCACGATTAACGGCTATTACCCTTTCGCTTTTGCAGATATGCCAACGGTGATAAACGCATGCGATATAGCCCTTTCGCGCGGTGGTTCTAACACCATATTTGAACTACTTTCTTTACGAGTACCAACCCTTTGTGTACCCCTAAAAAGAAATTCCCGCGGGGATCAAATTAAAAACGCAAACTACTTTAAAAACAAAGGGGCTATTATGGCTTTAGACGAAGACCAGCTTAAAGATAACTTATTACAATCGGTTAATAACCTTTACAAAAGAAGAAATGAAATTACTGCTAATCTTAAAAAATTAAACCTTGAAAACGGCAGGGAAAATACCCTAAAAATAATTCTTAAACACGCAAAGTAATCTAAATAAAGTAATATATAAGATCATCATAAAAGACTTTCATCTAAAAACTTAGATTTTGCGTCAATCTCTTAAGATGTAACGTTAGGTTTTTATCTGCTTACGCTAGCTTATAAAAAGCACTTTTATTCTTATTTACAACTTATAAACACAATAAAAAACCCGCCTATAAGTCGATTAACGCCAACTTAGCGGGTTTTAACCATTTGAATAACTTTTGTTATTAACCTTAATGATTTTTATTTTTACTAATTTATAAAGCAAACCAAATATTAATCCCTAATCTAATAGCATAGAAATATTATTTGATATAAAACGTGCATAGGCGATTATTTCATTTTTTAGTTTAGCCGAACTTACTTCCATTGCTAATTTAATTAATTTTTCTTCCCCAAATACCTTCGTACAATTTAGTAAGTTTTCCCTTATCCCCTTTTTGCAAACTACAACGTCGATATAATACCCTTTATTGTATTTATCGTCTACGCCGTAATAATATAAAATTTCCACCGCAATATCTTCGCGCGAAAAAATCAATTCTAAGTCAGGTCCGTTTTGAAGTTTGGTACAAACAAAACCAAACTCCTTTAAAAAGGAAAAGTTGTTATTGATAAATTTATGATAGTTTATTACAAACATGAAAGTAATTCCTTTTCCCTAATAGTCTTTTAGCACTCTCGCTTTAATTATCTTGCTTTAAAAAATGAAAAATCTACTAAATAAATAATATTTAAAAACTAAATAAATTTTATTATAATCACGCCGTTTTATATAAAAAACGCCCTATTTTTACGCTATTTTAATGAACTAATACTCATTAAAAAACAAATGGTTGCGCCTAAATTTAAGATATAAAAACCCAAATTTATAGTACGACTAAAAGGGCGTATGGTTTCAACGCCCTTTTTAGTTTATATATTAGTTGATTATTTACCGAAAATTACTTAACGATAGTAGCAACTGCACCTGAACCAACGGTTCTGCCACCTTCACGGATAGCGAAACGTAAACCTTCTTCAATAGCGATAGGAGTGATTAACTTAACGCTAATGGTAACGTGGTCGCCAGGCATAACCATTTCTACGCCTTCGGGAAGGCTGATAGAGCCGGTAACGTCGGTAGTTCTGAAGTAGAACTGAGGTCTGTAGTTGTTAAAGAAAGGAGTGTGACGTCCACCTTCTTCCTTGGTTAAAACGTAGATTTGAGCGGTGAATTCGGTGTGGGGGTGAATAGTACCGGGTTTAGCGATAACTTGTCCACGTTCAATGCTCTTTCTGTCGATACCACGGAGAAGTGCACCAACGTTGTCACCAGCTTGAGCTTCGTCAAGAAGTTTTCTGAACATTTCAAGACCGGTAATAACGGTGTTGGTTTTTTCTTCTTTAAGACCAACGATTTCAGCGGGATCACCAACGTGAGCAACACCTCTTTCAAGACGGCCGGTAGCAACGGTACCACGACCAGAAATGGTGAATACGTCTTCTACAGGGAGTAGGAAGGGCTTATCTTCTTCACGCTTAGGATCGGGAATATATGCGTCGATTTCATCCATAAGTTTAAGGATGCATTGACATTCAGGAGCAGCAAGAACTTCTTCGTTAGATGCGCCTGAAGATGCTTTTTCAAGAGCTTTAAGAGCAGAACCTTGGATAATAGGAGTATCTGCACCGGGGAAGCCGTATTCGTTAAGAATATCTCTAACTTCTTCTTCAACGAGCATTAAAAGTTCTTCGTCGTCTACTTGGTCACACTTGTTAAGGAATACGGTAATGTAAGGAACGCCTACCTGACGAGCGAGAAGGATGTGTTCGCGAGTCTGAGGCATTGGACCGTCGGTTGCAGCAACTACAAGGATAGCGCCGTCCATTTGAGCAGCACCGGTAATCATGTTCTTAACGTAGTCAGCGTGGCCGGGGCAGTCAACGTGTGCATAGTGACGTTTGTCGGTTTGATATTCAACGTGAGCAGTGTTAATGGTAATACCTCTTGCCTTTTCTTCGGGAGCCTTATCGATTTCGTCATATCTCATCTTTGCAGCGTTACCCTTACAAGCCATAACCATAGTGATAGCAGCAGTTAAAGTGGTTTTACCGTGGTCAACGTGGCCGATAGTACCTACGTTTACGTGCACTTTGCTTCTGTCAAATTTAGCCTTTGCCATAATTGTGTTTCCTCCAAAAAACTGTTTTGTTTTTAATATTTTTTTATTTTTTTATTTTATTTTTTACGCCGGTATAGATGCCGGCGTTGCATCTTAATTAGTCGTTTTTAGTTCCGCGTTCGCCGATAATTTTTTCAGCAACACTCTTGGGAACTTGAGCGTAGTGGTCAAACTGCATTGTGTAGTTACCTCTACCCTGTGTTCTTGAACGAAGGTCGGTTGCATAACCGAACATTTCGCTTAAAGGAATTTCTGCATTAATAACTTTAGAACCATTTCTGTCATCCGTGCCGGTGATATTACCACGACGAGCGGTTACGTTACCCATAACGTCGCCAAAGTAATCGTCGGGAAGAACAACTTCAACCTTCATAACGGGTTCTAAGATAACGGGGTTAGCTTTAGAAGCACCGTCTTTAAAGGCCATAGAACCTGCGATCTTGAATGCGATTTCAGAAGAGTCAACTTCGTGATAGCTACCGTCATATACGGTTGCCTTGAAGTCAACGACTTCATAACCAGCCAAGATACCGTTCTTTGCAGCTTCTTCAATACCCTTGCGAACAGGTTCGATATATTCCTTGGGAATGCTACCGCCAACGGTGGTATCTTCGAACTGGAATCCGCTACCGGGTTCAAGGGGTTCAAGTTTAACTTTACAATGACCGTATTGACCTTTACCACCGGATTGACGTTTATATACGCCTTCGCAGTCGATTGCTTTACGGAAGGTTTCTCTGTAAGCAACTTGGGGTTTACCAACTGTTGCTTCAACCTTAAATTCGCGAAGTAATCTATCTACGATAATTTCAAGGTGAAGTTCACCCATACCGGCGATAATGGTTTGACCTGTTTCCTTATCGGTATAGGTCTTAAAAGTGGGATCTTCTTCAGCAAGTTTAATAAGAGCAAGAGTCATTTTTTCTTGACCTGCTTTGGTCTTGGGTTCAATAGCAACTCTTATAACGGGTTCGGGGAATTCCATTTGTTCAAGGATGATAGGTGCGTTTTCAGCACAAAGAGTATCACCCGTGGTGGTTTCCTTTAAACCTACGATAGCGCAAATATCGCCTGCGTAGATTTCATCAATTTCCGATCTGTGAGCAGCATGCATACGAACTAAACGACCAACTCTTTCCTTCTTGCCTTTCGTACTGTTATATACGTAAGAACCAGAAGTTAACTTACCGGAGTAGCATCTAAAGAACGCAAGTTTTCCAACGAATGGATCTGCAACAATCTTGAATGCAAGACCTGCAAATTGTTCGTTGTCTGCAGTTTTTCTTTCTTCTTCTTCGCCCTTTCTATTAACGCCCTGAACGTTAGGAACGTCTAAGGGGCTGGGAAGATAATCAACGATAGCGTCAAGCAAATGTTGAACGCCTTTGTTGCGGTAGCTTGATCCACAGAATACGGGGGTAGCAGCCATTGAAAGGGTTGCCTTACGAAGACCTGACTTAATTTCTTCAACAGTGAGTTCTTCACCTTCAAGATATTTCATCATAAGTTCTTCATCTTGTTCCGCAGCAACTTCTATAAGTTGAGTTCTGTAGATTTCTGCTTCTTCTTTATATTCTTCGGGAATAGCTATGATTTCGGTTTGTTTACCTAAATCATCCTTATAAATGATAGCGTTGTTTTCAACTAAATCTATAATACCCTTAAATTCGTCTTCCTTACCGATAGGTAAAGTTACGCAAACGGGGTTGGTATGAAGTCTATCTTTCATCATCTGAACAGCGCCGAAGTAGTTAGCTCCGTTGATGTCCATCTTATTGATATATGCAATACGGGGAACGTGATACTTATCTGCTTGACGCCATACGGTTTCACTTTGAGGTTCTACCCCACCCTTTGCACAGAAAGTAGCAACAGCACCGTCGAGAACGCGAAGTGAACGTTCTACTTCTACCGTAAAGTCAACGTGGCCAGGAGTATCGATAACGTTAATACGATTACCTTTCCATTCACAGGTAGTACATGCGCTCGCAATAGTAATACCTCTTTCTTGTTCCTGAACCATGAAGTCCATAGTAGCAGAACCGTCATGCGTTTCACCGAGTTTGTGAGTTTTACCCGTATAGAAAAGTATACGCTCGGTGGTAGTGGTCTTGCCGGCATCGATATGAGCCATAATACCAATATTACGCGTGTTCTTTAAATCAAATTCTCTTGGCATTGAAAACTCCTATTACCAACGGAAATGAGCGAAAGCCTTGTTAGCTTCAGCCATTCTATGAACGTCGTCTTTTTTCTTAACAGCACCGCCAACGCCGTTGTATGCGTCGATAAGTTCGTTAGCAAGTCTAGCGCACATATCTCTGTCACTTCTGTTTCTTGCATAAGAAACAATCCAACGAATTGCAAGTGTTTGTCTTCTTTCAGGTCTGATTTCGATAGGAACTTGATAGTTTGAACCACCTACACGTCTTGCCTTAACTTCTAATAAAGGCTTAACGTTTTCTAGTGCCTGATTAAATATATCCATAGGTTCCTGACCGAGTTTATTTTTCATAATTTCGAACGCATCGTATACGATACTTTGCGCCGTACCCTTTTTACCGTCTAACATTACCTGGTTAATAAGTTTAGTAACCACGGTACTGCCGTAGATAGGATCGGGTAATACGTCTCTTTTGGGGACGCCTCCTCTTCTTGGCATAATTAATTCCTCCTTTAATTTTTCATAGGGCTTTGCCCTTTAGTACAGCTATCGCAAAACTATGTTGCGAACCTTCTCCCCTTTAAGGGAATACTGCCTACTTTTATCGGGCTGTAAAAAGATTTTCCGAATAAGTAGGGGTTAAATTGTTCTTAGATTATTTAGGACGTTTAGTACCGTATTTACTACGTGACTGTCTGCGTTTTGCAACGCCAGCGGTATCTAAAGTACCACGGATAATGTGATATCTTACACCAGGTAAATCTCTTACCCTACCGCCACGAATAAGTACCGAGCTGTGTTCCTGAAGGTTGTGACCTTCACCGGGAATATAAACAGTACCTTCTTGCTTGGTCGTTAAACGTACCCTTGCAATCTTACGTAAAGCCGAGTTAGGCTTCTTGGGTGACGTGGTTGTTACTGATAAACATACGCCACGCTTTTGGGGACAACTGTTCATGATAGGCGATGCGCTTTTCTTAACAGCAGTATGTCTTCCCTGTTTAATAAGCTGGTTAATTGTTGGCATTTTTTACCTCCTTGTAATATTCGGAATATCTTTTTTCGCCTGACGGGGCGCATTTTTTTCTGCGCCCGCCATTCGTTAAAGAAGCAATTTTGTTTTTTTGTTAGAGTTGCGTACAACCGCTAACTGAATAATTTTAACATCTTTTGCAATAGAAGTCAAATATTTTATACACTTATAACGCAAAATTAGTCTTCATCGTCATCTTCTACCGGCGTTTCTTGAACGACGGGAGCGATATACTGGGGATTTAACGTCTTATAATCTCTTACGCCCGTACCTGCGGGGATAAGTTTACCGATAATAACGTTTTCTTTAAGACCTACTAACGGGTCTACTTTATTCTTGATAGCCGCTTCGGTAAGTACCTTTGCGGTTTCTTGGAATGACGCTGCAGATAAGAAACTTTCGGTTGCAAGAGCGGCTTTAGTAATACCTAATAAAACTCTCTTTGCAGTAGCGGGTTTACCGCCCTTTTCAAGCGCCTTTCTGTTTTCGTCTTCAAAACGGAAAATGTCTATATATTCACCGGGAAGAAGATCTGTATCTCCACAGTTTTCTACCCTTACTTTGCGTAACATTTGACGAACGATAACTTCTACGTGTTTATCGTTAATATCAACGCCTTGTGAACGGTAAACGGATTGAACTTCGCGCAAGATATAATCTTGAACGGGAACGGGACCGCTTGTTTTAAGTATATCTTGGGGATATACAGAACCGCCGGTTAAAACTCTACCGACTTCGATTTCTTCGCCGTCTTTAACGCGGAGTTCCGCGCTGAAAGGAATAGCGTAATCTTTAACGGTATCGTCTGACGCTTTAACTACAACGTGACGTAAATTATCGTGTTCTTCAATTGAAACCTTACCTGAAATTTCACAGACGATTGCTTGCCCCTTGGGCTTTCTCGCTTCAAAAAGTTCTTCTACTCTGGGAAGACCTTGAGTGATGTCGCCGGTAGACGCGATACCGCCGGTGTGGAAGGTTCTCATGGTAAGCTGAGTACCGGGTTCACCGATTGACTGAGCAGCGATAATACCTACCGATTCGCCCATATTTACAACCTGGTTGTTAGTACTCATGTTTTTACCGTAACATTTTGCGCATACGCCGTTTTTAGCACGGCAGGTAAATACGCTTCTGATTAGAACTGAATCAATTCCCGCTTTAACAACTTCTTTCGCCTGTTCTTCGGTAATCATACTGTCGCCAGGGATAATAACTTCGCCGGTTTCGGGATGAACTACGGGATCAATGGTGTATCTACCAACGATTCTGTCTTCAAGTTTTTCAATAATAGTACCCTTAAAGTCGCGAATAGCAGAAACGACCATTCCCTTGGGTTTTTCGCCTAAGGTTTCGAAACAGTCTTCATCACGAACGATAACGTGGTGAGCAACGTCTACAAGACGGCGGGTTAAGTAACCCGAGTCTGCCGTTTTTAACGCGGTATCTGCAAGACCTTTACGACCACCGTGTGAAGAAATGAAGTATTCAAGTACGGTAAGACCTTCACGGAATGAAGACTTAACGGGAATTTCAATAACTTTACCGTTAGGGTTAGTCATAAGACCACGCATGCCGGCAAGTTGCTTAATTTGGTCGATAGAACCACGCGCACCAGAATCCGCCATCATCCAGATGGGGTTGAACTTTTCAAGGTTAGCCTTAAGAAGTTCGGTAACTTTTACGGTTACTTCTGACCAAGTTTTAACTACTTCTTTATATCTTTCGTCGTCGGTTATAAAACCTTTCTTGTATAAATCTTCAATAGCGATAACTTCTTCTTCGGCTCTTTCTACGTAACCCTTCTTTGCTTCGGGAACGTGCATATCGAACGCGCTGGTGGTAATACAACCAACGGTAGAGAATCTGTAACCTAAGTTTTTGATGTTATCTAAGGTGTTTGCAGCGCAAACAGAACCTTTAATTCTGAAGCATACGTCTACGATTTTCTTAAGTTGACCTTTGCCAACTAAACCGTCTATTTCAAGTTTGATATAGTCTTTAGCGCATTCTCTCTTGGTAAAACCTAAATCTTGCGGAATAATTTCGTTGAATATAAGTTTACCCACGGTGGTTTTAATTATACCGGTAACCGTGCCGAAAGGAGTATCTTTTACCGTTCTTCTTACCCAAATTTCATCCTGTAAAGAGATGGTTTTGGTTTGGTAAGCCATTAGCGCTTCTTCTTCTGAAGAGTAAAGACCTGCTTTATATACTTCGCCGTTTTCATCGGGAACGTATCTATCATCGTAAGTAGCGCAGTCGGGGCTTACGTTAATAAGATTGCCCTGTTCATCTTTTAATCTATCGCGGTATTTCTTGCCGTCTTCCCTACGAACGATAGTTAGGTAGTAACAACCTAATACCATGTCTTGTGAAGGAGACATAACGGGCTTACCGTCTGAAAGTTTTAAGATGTTGTTAGAAGAAAGCATTAAGAATCTTGCTTCTGCTTGCGCTTCTACAGATAGCGGAACGTGAACTGCCATTTGGTCGCCGTCGAAGTCGGCGTTAAACGCACCACAAACAAGGGGGTGAAGTTTAATCGCTCTACCGTCTATTAAAACGGGTTCGAAAGCTTGAATAGATAGTCTGTGAAGTGTGGGAGCACGGTTGAGCATTACGGGGTGATCTTTGATTACTTCTTCAAGAATATCCCAAACGATAGGATTCATTCTTTCTACCGTTCTCTTCGCGCTCTTTATATTGTGGCTCTTACCCGATTCTACAAGTTTCTTCATTACGAAGGGCTTGAAGAGTTCGATTGCCATTTCTTTAGGCAAACCACATTGATAAATTTTAAGTTCAGGACCTACTACGATAACCGAACGACCTGAATAGTCTACACGTTTACCTAGTAAGTTTTGACGGAAACGACCTTGTTTACCGCGTAATAAGCCAGATAAAGATTTTAAATCTCTGTTACCAGGACCGCTTACCGCTTTACCGCGACGGCCGTTATCGATAAGAGCGTCTACTGCTTCTTGAAGCATTCTCTTTTCGTTTCTGATAATGATATCGGGAGTGCCGAGTTCCATTAACTTCTTTAAACGGTTGTTACGGTTAATAACCTTTCTGTAAAGGTCGTTAAGGTCTGAAGTTGCATATCTACCACCATCTAGCGGTACCATGGGACGCAATTCAGGGGGAATAACGGGAAGCACGTCTAAAATCATCCATTCAGGGCGGTTACCGCTCTTGCGGAATGCTTCTATTATTTCAATTCTCTTAACTGCTTTTACACGTTTTTGACCGCTAGGGGTGTTTTCTATAATACTCTTTACTTCTGCGCTTTCCTTATCAAGGTCGATAGCCATAAGCAGTTCTTTAATTGCTTCTGCACCCATGCCTACCTTGAAAGAGTCTTCGCCGAATTGATCAATTGCTTCACGATAATCTTTTTCGTGAAGAACTTGCTTGTAAGATAAAGTGGTTTGACCGGGATCTAATACGATATAGCAAGCAAAGTAAAGTACTTGTTCTAAAGCCTTGGGGCTCATATCGAGCATAAGGCCTATTCTTGAAGGAACACCTTTAAAATACCAGATGTGAGAAACGGGAGCAGCAAGTTCAATGTGCCCCATTCTTTCACGTCTTACCTTTGCCTTGGTAACTTCTACGCCACACTTGTCGCAGATGATACCTTTATATCTGATTCTTTTATATTTACCACAATGACATTCCCAGTCTTTTGTAGGTCCGAAGATTTTTTCACAGAACAAACCGTCTTTTTCGGGTTTTTGGGTTCTGTAGTTGATGGTTTCGGGCTTTGTTACTTCGCCGTAAGACCACTCTCTTATTTTTTCGGGAGATGCTACGCCTATTTGTATTGAATCGAAGTTATTAAGTTCAAACATTTATTATACCTCCCATAAATTAATCGTTATCGTCGAAATCGTCGTCGTCATAATCGTCGTCGAATAAATCGCCGGATTTAAACGAGAATTTTTCGTCGTCGTCGAATCTATCCATATCGTCGAAGATGCTTGAAATATCGTCTTCTTCGCCGTCGCCAACGATAGAGAATCCTTCAATTTCGTCTTCTTCATCTTCTTCATTTGCATTTGCAAATACGTCGTCGATACGAACTTCTTCGTAATGTTCTTTTTCACGAACAACGGGGTGCATTTCAACGTCGTCGTCGGTAAGGCTCTTAAGAGATACTTCTTCGCCAGCTTCGTTAAGAACTTTAACGTCTAATGCAAGCGACTGTAATTCTTTAAGCAATACTTTAAACGATTCGGGAATACCCGGTTCGCTTATATCGTTACCCTTAACGATTGATTCATAGGTTTTAACTCTACCAACGATATCGTCTGACTTAACGGTAAGAATTTCTTGTAAGATGTGTGCAGCGCCGTACGCTTCTAATGCCCAAACTTCCATTTCACCGAATCTCTGTCCGCCGAATTGCGCTTTACCGCCAAGGGGTTGTTGGGTTACAAGAGAGTAAGGACCTGTACTTCTTGCGTGAATCTTATCATCTACAAGGTGGTGAAGTTTAATCATATACATGTAACCAACTGTTACGCGGTTTTCAAAGGGTTCGCCCGTTCTACCGTCGTAAAGTTGTGCTTTGCCGTCTACTTCGCCATATGGGTTAACGAAATGGTTTTCTTCTAATAATTCTTGGATATCGGCTTGGCTTGCACCGTCGAATACAGGGGTTGCAATCTTCCAGCCGAGTTCTTTACATACACGGCCTAAGTGCACTTCAAGCACCTGACCGATATTCATACGTGAAGGAACGCCCAAGGGGTTAAGTACGATTTGTAAAGGAGTACCGTCTGCAAGGAAAGGCATGTCTGCTTCAGGTAAAATTCTTGAAATAACACCTTTGTTACCGTGACGGCCCGCCATTTTATCACCTACGCTTATCTTTCTCTTTTGAGCGATAGATACGCGAACGAGTTTGTTAACGCCGGGTGAAAGTTCGTCTTTGTTTTCCCTTGTGAATACCTTAACGTCTACTACAACACCGCCTTCACCGTGGGGAACGCGTAAAGAAGTATCTCTTGCGTCTTTTGACTTTTCGCCGAAAATAGCGCGTAAAAGTCTTTCTTCAGGGGTAAGATCAGCTTCGCCCTTGGGGGTAACCTTACCAACGAGAATATCGCCTGAATGAACTTCTGCACCAACTCTGATAATACCGTCTGCATCAAGATCTTTTAAAGCGTCTTCGCCTACGTTAGTAATATCTCTGGTGATTTCTTCCGCGCCGAGTTTGGTTTCTCTTGCTTCGGTGTCGTATTCTTCAATATGGATAGACGTAAATACGTCGTTTTGAACTAATTTTTCAGAAAGTAATATAGCGTCTTCGTAGTTGTAACCTTCCCAGGTCATAAACCCGATAAGGATGTTTCTACCAAGAGCGAGTTCGCCGTTAGAAGTTGCAGGACCATCTGATAAAATGTCTCCTTTTTCAACTCTGTCACCGGCAAATACGATAGGTCTTTGGTTAAGGCAAGTGCCTTGGTTAGATCTTTCGAATTTTTTAAGTTTATATACGTGTTCAACGCCGTTATCGTCTTTAACTACGATTTCATCCCCGCTTGCGCGAAGTACGGTACCGCTTTCTTTAGCGATTACCATAACGCCTGAATCGTATGCGATTTTTCCTTCTACGCCAGTAGCAACTACCGCGTTTTCAGGGCATAATAGGGGAACTGCTTGACGTTGCATGTTAGAGCCCATTAGCGCACGGTTGGTATCGTCGTTTTCCAAGAAGGGAATAAGAGCGGTAGCAACTGAAACTAATTGCTTGGGCGAAACGTCCATATAATCTATTTCTTCACGTAAAACTTCGGTAATTTCTTCACGTCTACGGCAAGATACGCGGTGGTTAACGAAACGACCGTCTTCGCCGATAGGTTCGTTTGCCTGAGCAACGATAAATTCGTCTTCTTCATCAGCAGTTAAATAGTCTACGATATCGGTAACCTTACCGGTAGCCTTATCTACTCTTCTGTAAGCAGATTCGATAAAGCCGTATTCGTTAACTTTAGCAAAGGTAGAAAGTGAAGTGATAAGACCGATGTTCTGACCTTCAGGGGTTTCGATAGGACACATTCTTCCGTAGTGTGTGTAGTGAACGTCACGAACTTCGAAAGTTGCGCGTTCTCTGTTAAGACCGCCAGGACCTAACGCAGAGAGTTTTCTCTTGTGAGTTAGTTCCGCAATGGGGTTGGTTTGATCCATGAATTGCGAAAGTTGTGAAGAACCGAAGAATTCTTTAATAGCAGAACTTACGGGACGTACGTTAATAAGCGCTTCGGGGGTAATTTCCTTGGGGTCTTGGGTAGACATTCTTTCCCTTATAACCCTTTCAAGTCTGGTAATACCGATTCTGAACTGATTTTGTAAAAGTTCGCCAACCGAACGAACGCGACGGTTGCCAAGGTGGTCGATATTATCTACCGTGCCGATTCCGCTTGCTAAGTCTATATTGATAGATACGGTTGCAACGATATCGTCTACCGTAACGTGTTTATGATTGAGTTTTTCAAGTAAGGGACGGATGAGTTTTTTCTGTTCGAAAGTAAGCTTTTCGGGAACGCCTTCTCTGTCTTCTAAAATTTCATAGAAACTTTGACATGCTTCTACGAAACGCGTTCTTAAAACTTTACGCTTTTCTGCGTTCTTTCTGTCTTCCGCCTTTTCTTCTACACCTTCTGGAGTGTAGGTTTCCTTAGTATAATATAAATCGTTGATTTCGTGTAAGAAATGTTCGGTTGCTTCTTCTACCCCGTGAGCGTCTGCATATTCGCGTACTTCTTTAGAAAATTTGAGTACGGGATAGTAAACCGTTTCGATTAAACCGAAAGGTCTGGGAGAAACGCCTACTACTGCTTCGAAATCTACGGTGTTGTTTGCAATAATCTTGTGGGGCTGACCTTGCGCTAAAACGAATACTTCGTTAATACCGCTGTTTTGAACTGCTTTTGCCTGCTCAAAAGTGATAACGTCGCCCTTGTTTACAAGAATTTCACCGTCTTCGTTAATGATGTCTTCGTAAGCGGTTAAACCAACTAAACGAACACCCATGTTAAGACGTTTATTATATTTATATCTGCCGACTTTTGCAAGATCGTATCTCTTACAGTCAAAGAAAAGGTTTTTAAGATGTTGTTTAACAGCTTCGTCGGTGGGAACTTCACCTGGGCGAAGTCTTCTGTATAACTCAAAAAGACCTTCGTTTTCACTCTTTGCGGTATCGCGTTCCATGGTTGCTAAAATCATGGGGTTGTTTGCAAAGAGTTCTGCAAGTTGGGTATCCGTACCAAAACCTAACGCCCTTAATAAAACGGTGGCGGTAAGTTTTCTGGTTCTATCTACGTGAACCCATAAAACGTTTTGCGAATCTTGTTCGTATTCAAGCCATGCGCCACGGTTAGGAATAACCGTAGTATCGAATAATTTTTTACCCGAACGGTCTAAGGTAACGCCGTTGTAAACACCGGGTGATCTAACGAGTTGTGATACTACTACCCTTTCCGCACCGTTGATAATGAACGAGCCCGTTTCAGTCATCTTGGGAAGTTCGCCCATAAAGACTTCTTTATCCATGATCTCGCCAGTAACCTTGTTAACAAGACGTACTTTTACGCTTAACTTAACGGCGTAGTTAACGTCTCTGTCTCTACATTCCTTTTCGCTATACTTGGGCTCGGTTGCCAAAGTATGGTCTAAAAAGTAAAGTTCAAAGTGATCGGAAAAGTCCGTAATAGGCGAAAAGTCTTCAAATACTTCTTGAATACCTTCGTTAATAAACTTTTCGTAAGAGTCCCTTTGAATTTCGATTAGATCGGGGATAGGTTGAACTTCAACAGTTCTTGAAAAGGTCTTTCTTTCAACCTTGCCAAATTTTTCCGTCCGCAAATTTCGTGTCATTAATACACTCCTTTTTTTGAAAAAATGTAAAATACATCTTGCTTTTATTGCCCGTTAGGTGTATAATACAACTGCATTGAATATTATCCTACTTTCGTCGCTATTTTCGGGCCCGTTTTTGCGAAAAATCTTAAAAAACGGCATAGTGCGACAATTATAGAATTTTAGCATTTTACTATTATAAAGTAAAGTAAACAATATGTCAATTAAAAAAAGTACATTTTGGCAAAAAATTTTGTATAATTTTGTAAAAATTATGTAGTAAATTTTATCAAAATCAAAAATATTCATTTTTTGCATTTTTTTTGGCTTGTTTGGGGCAATTAATTACCGTATATTGTATTTTTAAATTTTTCTCTGCTTAGCAAGCGATTGATAAAATAATTTTTCTTTGCAAAAATCCATTACTTTAAAGGAGTTTTTTATGAGAATAGATAAATTTTTAAAGGTTTCACGTATTTTAAAAAGAAGAACTGTTGCAAACGACGCTTGCAACGGCGGTAGAGTTTCGGTTAACGGAAAAGAAGTTAAACCTTCTTATAACCTTAAGGTAGGCGACGAAGTTGAACTTAGATTTGGCGGTGGAACGTTAAAATTTCGCGTTCTTATGCTTAAGGAAACAGTTAGAAAAGAAGAAGTTACTTCTCTTTACGAAATCATAAACGAATAGTTTTTGGCTTAGCCCTAAGCAAATTTTTATTTTTTAAGGATATTATATAATAATGAAATACAGAGTCGTTGGCTGGACCTGGTATGACAACCCAGATCTTCCTTATACCGAAAACGTAACTTGGGCGGAAAGAAACGCCATAATAGACGATATTAAAAAACACGAATACCTTTTTTCAGGGCGTGAACATCAAGAAGATTTTGCGCCCGTGCTTAACGACGGCGTTATGCGCTGTTTTTCCCAGCGCGCTTGGGGCGGAATTATGGCTGAAGCATACGGCGAAACTGGGGAATACGATTACTGCGGTTATACTTACGGCGTTAACGAAAAATACAGAAAGACGCCAGACGACGTTGACGACACGTATTTTTGCCAAGAAGATTTTATTCCCGAAGAAAATTTAAACGAAGAATTTAAACTTGAAGTTAGCGAAGAAATTTTTAAAGAAGCTCAAACTTCAATTTGCTTTGCTTTAGACGACCTTGACTGCTTGCGCTATATAGACGCCGGCGACACGCTAACCTTAATCTGTGGAAAGGAAAGCGAAAAATATTTAGTGCAGGATATAGACAGAATAATAAAATCAAAAGGCAAAAAACTACCCTACCAAATAAAAACCCAAAACGTGCTTTGGGTGTTTGTGAAAAAATCATGATAAGCAAAAAAGTTAAAGTGGTTATAGATAGACCGCTCGGATCAACCCACCCTAGTTACCCCGATTTAATCTATACCGTTAATTACGGTTATTTACCGAATCTTATCGGCGGGGACGGGGAAGAACAAGATGCCTACGTTTTAGGCGTAAATTTGCCGATTGAAGAATTTGAAGGGGAAGTTATTGCGATTATTCACCGCGAAAACGACTGCGAAAACAAATTAGTGGTTGCACCAAGCAATTCTTCTTTTACCGATGAAGAAATTTTGAACGCGGTAAATTTTCAAGAAAAGTTTTTTAAAATAAAATTGATAAGGTAAAACAATGAAAAAAACTAAAAGCACGTTAAAGTACAAAATCCCCGCCCTAATTTTTTGCCCACTTTTAACGGGGGTTTGCATATACGCAATTTGTTTGGGCGTAGCCGAAAAATCTTGGCTAATAACTGCGGGGTATTTCGCTCTTTTTACAGCCGGACTTTCGCTTACGGTTCTTGCCTTGTGGGAAATACAATGGATTGTTTTTGAAGAAAAGCAAATAACCGCAAAAAACCTTTTTGGGGTTATTAAAACAATCCCTTACGAAAAAATCAAAAAGGTAACCACCGTTAACAAGCACTTTGCAAATCTAAAAAGAGCACCGTTATTTAATAGAGAATGTTTAGTCGTTTGCACCGCTAAAAGTTTTATTAAATCAAAGGTCAACGGGGCGTTTAATACTAAAAAGGCGGGGTATATTATTTTTGAAAACACTTTGGAAAATAATAACGCTTTGCGTTTAGCCTATAAAAAAGCAACGGGGCAAGATTTAGAAATAAAATAATTAAGCCTTTTAATCGTTGCATTTTTGTTTAAAATATTATATTATATGATAAGGAAAGGGGCTAAAAACTGTAAAAAATCCGCTTTATTTTTTAGCGATTTTTAACAAAAACGTCCGCCTATAAGGCGATTAACCCCACTTTTGTAATTATGAACAGATTTTATAAAGATTCTTCCTTTCGCGTTAGCGCGATCATTTGCGGTGCGGGTAAAGGCACTCGCGCAGGCTTAAATGAAAACAAAATATTTACCGTTATGCCAAACGGCAAAAGCGTTTTAGAAAACGCGCTTTTACCATTTGTTAATTGCTCACTTATAAGCGAAATAATAATAACCGTGAACAAAGAAGATGAGAAACGCGTAGAAAATTTAATAGAAAACTACAAGTCTAACGTGATAATAAGAACGGTTTTGGGGGGCGAAACGCGAACGGATTCAGTTAAAAACGCCCTACTTTGCGCAAGCGGAAAACACGTTATTATTCACGACGGAGCGCGCCCTTATATCGACCTTGATTTGGTTGAAAGATGCGTGCAAACGGCGGTGGCTTTTGGAAGCGCAGTTGCTTGTGCGCCCTGCACGGACACTATTGCCGAGCTGCAAGAAGGAACAAATCTTTTAATCTCTTCTTCGCGCGAAAATAAGATGCTCACGCAAACACCGCAAGCCTTTAAAAAGCAAGAACTGTTACTCGCCCTTTCTATGGTAAAAGAAAATGAAGTTTTCACAGATGAAGCGGGGGTATATAGCAAATATATAGATAAAGTACCTATCGTTCCTAGCACCACGAAGAATAAAAAACTAACCCACCCCGAAGATTTTGAATTTTACAACGGATTAAAGGTGGGCACGGGATTCGACCTACACACTTTGGTTGAAAACAGAAAACTTATTTTAGGTGGCGTTGTTATTCCGCACGATAAAGGCTTGCTTGGCCATAGCGACGCGGACGTTTTAACTCACGCTATTATGGATGCGATTTTATCTGCTTTATCGCTTGGCGATATAGGTTATCATTTTAGCGATAAAGATAGCGCTTATAAAGATATATCCAGCATGATACTTTTAGATAAAGTAATGCAAATGATAACTAAAAAGGGATACAAAATAAACAACGTTTCCGCCGTTATTATGGCTCAAAGGCCAAAACTTTTGCCATACGTACCCCAAATTTTATGCAATTTAGCAAAAAGTTTAAATATTAAAACGGAAGATATAGGAATCACTTGCACCACTACAGAAAAAATAGGGCTAATAGGGCGCGAAGAAGGCATTGCCGTGCAGGCATTTTGCTCACTTATACCTATAAAATAGCGCGTTAATCGTGCTATAGGCTAATTTTTAGCAAAACCCATAACAAAAGATAAACTTTTTTTCAAGAAGAACACCCATTATTAAAAAGGTAAATATCAAGGAGAAAAATATATGAAAAAAGTAATTCGCGAAGGGGTTTTTGAAACGAACAGTTCTTCAACTCACTCGGTTGCATTCAAAAAAAGAAGGGGAAACAAAACGGAAAAAGAAAGTTCGTATGAACTTCACTCGCCATTTACTAAAACGCTGTTTTTAATCGGTTTATGCACCCACGCGGAAGAAACGGAAAATTGTTATTCATTCGATTATAACGAAGATTGTAAATTTGATTTAAAAGAAGCTTTTGGGGAAGACTGGAGCGAAGAATTAGGGGTAGACGAAACACTTTCCACTATGGGTTATAAAGGCATTTGCCAAAAATTTGTAACCGCAGTTACAAACGAATATATAAAACTTAGCGGAATAACTAAAGAAGAATTTACCAAACAGTTTAACGAAAGTGAATTCGTTTACGACGGAGAGTGCGTTTGCCGTAACTTTTTCGACGACGACGTTTTAAACGATTGCACTTGCAATTTGGAAGACTATTATTCAATCGCTAAAACTTTTAAATTAGACGAACTAAATTCTGGCGAAGATTTTGCTAAAAAAGCAAAAGAATTTTTATCGGATGATTATAAGTTCGTTCTTTGCGAATTTTGGAATGCCTTTTGTTTGATTAATTCAAAGAAAATATACTGATGGAAAAACAACTGTTAAAAGAATATAAAAACGGAAACTACTCTGTTTTGCTATATACTGACGGCACTAAAGAAAAAGTGACCGAAGATGATTTCTTTAAGGCGGATTTTCCAGACAGTATTGATTTAAAAATCACAAATTACTGCGATTTAAACTGCCCTATGTGCCACGAAAATTCTTCTGTAAAAGGGGCGCACGCCGATTTAGAAGCAACCTTTTTAAAAACCTTACAAAGTGGCACGGAACTTGCAATCGGCGGGGGAAATCCACTATCTCACCCAAACCTTATCGACTTTTTACAAAGGATGAAAAAACAGGACGTTATTTGCAATATAACGGTAAACGAACGCCATTTAATAGCGAATAATCGCCTTATAGAAGGGCTTATTGAAGAAAAGTTGGTTTGGGGCGTGGGCGTTTCGGTGGGCGAAAATCCAAGTGATGAAGCGGTTGAATTTTTACGTTCTTATAAAAACGCCGTTGCCCACGTTATATGCGGAATAGCAACGGTAAACACGGTTAAAAAACTTAAAGACGTAAAAGTTTTACTTCTTGGATATAAGCGCAAAGGTCGAGGCGAAGATCACTTTTCGCCCAGAATAGAAAAAAATATTTTAGACCTTAAACGAAATATAGGTTTGCTTTTTAACTACTTTTCAAGCACGAGTTTAGATAATCTTGCAATAGAGCAAACCCAAATAAAAAGCCATATAACCAAAAGAGAATGGCAAAAGCGATTTATGGGAAAGGACGGGGAATGTTCTATGTATATAGACTTAGTTGCCAAACGCTACGCCATAAGTTCTGTATCAGAAGCAACATACCCTATTAAAGATGATATTAATAAAATGTTTCATCACGTTCAAAGCCAAATAGAATAAAATAATGGATAAAAATTACGGTAAAAGTATGCAAAACAAAGGAAAATTTATATATTTTTGTTATTCTAAAAAAGACGGGCGATCCGCATCTAACGTAATAAAAGCGCTTAAAGAAGATGGTTTTGAAGTTTTTCTTTCTTCAAACCCACAAAATAGCGCAGACTGGGCAAGCGAAGCGCAAGACCTTATAGAAAACTGCTCGATTTTTATGCCTTTCGTTACCGAAAATTTTATAGAAGACGATAGATGCAGAAAAGAAGTTTGTTTAGCAGATGCCAACAAAAAAACAATGGTTACCCTTTTCATGAAGCAAACGCCTTTAAAATACGGAATGGCGTTAATGCTAACTTCAGAACAAGGCATAGAAAGATGGATGCACAAAGATATAAATTCATTTTTAAAAAGCCTTACGAACTCTCCCGTTTTACAAAATCTTATTAACAGTTCTAGCGAAAAAGTTACAAAAGGCGTATTTGCATCCTATCTTTTATACGCCGTAAATCAAGGCAAAATATCGGTTAATCGCCTTATAGAGCGATTTCTTATAAATGAAGAAAAAGCGAAAAACATTGTTGACTATATGATTGCTTGCGGTTTTTGCTCTAAACCTAAAAAAGGCGGGGTATGTGACGTTTGGTTAACCGAATTCGGTTTTGAAACGCTTTACTTTAAAAGCAAAAAACAAATTATGCTTTCACAAATTAAAAAAGATACGCCTTACGCCTTTATTAGCTACGCGCATAGAAACAGCGAAAAAGTTCTTCCCTTAATCAATTTATTGCAAGGCGACTTTATTCGAATTTGGTTTGACGAAGGTATAGAAGTTGGCGCAGAATGGCCCGCAACAATTCAACAGCGAATTAACGAATGTGAAATTTTTATTCCCATAATCACGCCTGAATTCGTGGAATCTAAAAACTGCCGAAAAGAAGTTTACCTTGCAGATAAAAGCAACAAAAATATGATTCCCATTCACCTTGAAGAATGTGAACTTAAATACGGCTTAGATTTGCAACTTGCGGGATATACTGAATACCATAAAAAAGATTACGCTTTCGATTATGCTTTTGAAAACGATTTACTAAACAACCCTTCTTTAAATGGCATCAAAGTAGATGAATCAAACATAATCGAATACGATTATTTTATAAAATGCATAGAGTTTTTGATTGAACGCGACACCATTTCTATCAGCGCGATTCAACGAACTTTTTGCATGGGCTTTAACCGAGTTTCACGTTTGGTTTTAGGTATTCTTGATGCAGGGCTTGCATACAGACTGGAATCACGAATTATCCGCCCCTACGTAACTAAACAAGGCATTGATTTTTTTGCACAAAAAGAAGATTTAGACGTACTATTTTAACAATAACGTGATAAAGGAGAAAACTTATGAAACCTGCAATATGTACGCAATGCGGTGCTCGCATAACCGTTGATGAAAACAAAAGCGAGGGTTTTTGTTCTTATTGCGGAACGCCTTTTATAACCGAAACAGTAATAAACAACTACCAAACGACCAACGTAAACAACGTAACGAAAATAATTTTAGGTAACGAAAAAGACGAAGGTGGCGACTTTTTTAATCGCGGAATAACCTTTTTAAACCTTAAAGAATACAACGACGCAGAAGAAAACTTCAAAAAAGCGGTTGAAACATCCCCAGAGAATGCAAAATTTTGGTTTTATTTGGTCGTTGCAACAACCGAAAACTTTACAAATCTTTCTTCTTTATTCTCTTTTACAGATTATATTTCAGACGTTAAACAAAGTTGGGCATACACCTATAAAAGAGACCATCTTTGCAAAGAAATGAAATCTTTTTTTGCGCTTGCAACAAACAAGCAGATAGAAGAACTTGCAACCCAGTTCAGTTTTGAGTTCGATAATGAATTCTCTTTTATAAAAAGCATAGTAAAACGTTATATAAACGGCCCTATAAATTGTAACTATAATGAAATAATTCCACGAATCGCGCATACTTTTACACCAAATCCCGTTATTAACGGAGAGTGGTATATATACGACGTAGATGCCTTACCAGAAAACGGCGGAGTTTTTAAAAGCGCATCTGTGAAAACTATAACCGTTGCAGACCCCGAAAAACTTTCTAAAAAATTTACAAAAATAAAAATAGATAAAAATCTTGCAGGCTTCTTCTCTCAAGGCTTAACCTATTATCATTTTCAAAACCCAGTTAAGTTAAATTGCGCTAAGGTGTTTGATGTTGTAGAATTTGAAAACGGATGCTTTTTAGATAGCATTTCAAAGTTAAGTTCTCTTGCAAAACGCGCCGTTGTTCTTCCTGATGAATACGTTGAATTTATCACTACAGATAAACAAATACACCGCGGATTAGCAGACGATACCTATTCTTTGCATTTTGAAAAAGGCTCGGTTTCTTCTGAAGTAGTAATATACGGCCAAAAACCCTTTTTATTAAACACAGGGCACGGTACTTTAATGGGCGATATGCCCTTTTATCCTGTGGCAAGCACTTCCGAGCAGAAAAAGAAATTCACCGAAAACTTGGTTTACTTAATGGGCGAAGATTTTGTTAAAAAACATAAACCTTCGCCCACAGATTCTAATTACTCTATGTATCAAAAGGCAAAAAAGGCAATTCAAAAGGAACAAAAATCATCTACTGATGAACCCGACAAGAAAGGACTTTTTGCTCGCATATTTAAAAAGTAAAACAAAAAAACCGCTTATAAAAGCGGTTTTTTATTATATTCAAAAATCAAGAAATAGTTATTTTTAAAAATAACTTTTATTTTTTTTTAGATATAAAAGTTTAATTTGAGGTATACTTTTTTTTTGCAATTCATATTAGATTAGTTTTATTTAACATTGCCCTGCTATATTACCAACGAAACCCTTATTTACCGCGCTATAGCGCGGTTTTTCTTAGTCGACTCGAATAAAAAATCCTTCAAAATTACTTCCGCTTTTAATTTCATAGTAGTTTTTTTCACCGGCTTGGTCTTGAATATAAAACAATTCTTCGGTTAATACGTAAATGGTAAATCCGCCTATATCAATATAAAACGTCGGCAAGTCTTCTGGTATAATTCCGTCATATTCCACGAATTCAAAACAATTAACATCAGCAAATCCAAGTTTCTCGTTAGTTTGGCAAACGTAAACGTCGTAATATTCTTGCGAAATAAAAGTATAAGATTCAAAAGATGCTAATTCCTTATTAAAATCTGGCGCGTTTTTTACCATCCAAACCTGTTCGTTACTATCAATATAATAATTATCTTTAAACTCATGAGCGTAAACGTAAAAATTATAGGCATCATTCTTTAATTCCACAGTGGTTACGGTTTGATATTCAGTAGGAATATAATCGCGAACATAACGCGCTTTCGTGTTGTAAAGTTCATCAATAAGTGTGGCTATAACATCTTTATCGCTATATGTATAGCATTTTTTATAGGGCAAGTTATCGCTTTCGTTAAAGGAAGAAAAACGAATTGAAGTAACGCCGTCTACGTTTGAATTTCGCATTACGTCCTTTAGCGTAGTGGGGTAATAAAAACTACCCGGCGTTTTAAAATATACGCAATAGCGATAAACTTCGCCACCGCGCCCCGGCATACCGCTTTGTGTTCCCTTTTTATCTTTCCAACCGATCACGCGTAAAAACTCTTTATCCTCTTCTACCTTATAAGTGAAACGCGCAACGAATTCCCCACGCGAAACTTGAGTAATTTCCGTAACTGAATATTCGTGATTTGAATACGAATAGGAATGCTCTTCGTTTGTTAATAATATTTCGCTTAAGCCCTTATTCCCTTCTACGCTTATATAATATTCTACCGTTACGGTAGCGCCGTATTCGCTTTCTACAACGTAATTTAAATAAAGTGGTGCAGCCGAATTATTTTGCCTTATTTTTGCACCCTTTCTACCGCTGGTTTTTTTATATTGCCTATTAAGTTCTTCAAGTTCCGAATACTCTTGACCAACAATTTCTTGCCCGATTTCATCATACACGCGTATTTGATTTATCACTATAGGCAAATCCCCTTTACACGAATACCCCATAATCCAAATTAAGGAACAACCGCTAAAAGAAAACACCATTATAATAGTTAGTAAAAATATTAAAATTCTTTTCATAAAACTCCCCTTTTTTATTGTTTATCGCGCTATAGGCGCACTTTTAAAAGGATATAAAGTAACATGCAAACCAGCTTAGTAAATTGCAAACAAGCGAAACTATGATACCCTTTAACCATTTTTTACATAAAAAACCATACGCAAAACCTTCTATAAAAACAACCGCTATTTCAAAACAAACAAGCAGTAAATGGTAATATTGCCAAAAATAATGCAAGGTTAAATTCATGGTAAGGTTCGTAACAGCGTTTAAAAGTATACAAATAAAATAAATTTTAAAGCCCTTTTGCCGTTGTATAAGCAAAGCTAAAAGTTCAACCGTGATAGTAAGCGCAAGAGCCTTTAAAAGGGGTGGTGAAAAAATAACTTGTAAATCCATCTTTTTTACCCCCTTTGCTAACGTCTTTATTATACCAGAATTTTATCTATTGTCAATACCCTTCATATATTATACAACTAAAAATAAAAAATTCCTAAAATCAAAGGGGGCGAAACAACAAGAATTTATAAAAAATAAGAGGATAAAACAAGAAATAATTGATTATTTATGTAATAAACGCCATTAAACTAAAACCTAAAATATAAAAAACGCTACTTCCTTAAAATAAAGAGTAGCGTTTTTAACTGACCTAAATCACAAAGCCTTTTCTGCGGTTTGGCGTTTAATTTCCATATAATCTTTAGTAGAAATATTTTTATTAGTAGAAGAGTATTCGTTTTTTGACGCCCCGCCGTCGCTAAAGAAAAATCTATCAACGCTAATTCTATCGCGTATATAAGCGCAAATATTGTTAGAAGGCATTGCCAGCGCCTGATAGTTTTCTTTATAGTTTAAATAATATCCTTCAAAATTAGTGTAATAAAACCATTCGCTTTGTAAAACTTCACGCAGTTTTTGTGCGTAAATCGACCTATAGGCAAACTTTTGTGCATTTAATATCGTCTTTAAGTATAGCGGATTACTAACGCTTCCGTTAGGAGTAGTAGTAGAAAAAGGTGCTTCGTAAATCATTCCGTTAGAAGATGGATTCCAGTCTTGATTGATACCCAAACATCTATCGTAATCGTAAGGGATTAAATAAGATTTTCCTTGCGGAGTGAAATACAAATAAAAATTATTACAGTTATTTCTTATACAATCGGGGTTACCCATTAAATAGTTAACCGCTTCGAACCGAGCAAAATAATCCATATCTACAACTTCTTCCAAAGCGGACTCGAAGTCTGTTGCATTGACGCTTTTTGATAAAACGGATATAAAATTTTTAAAATCTTTATTGTGTTTATATTCAGGATCGCTTCTATCGTTATTCGTTTTTAGGGTGTAAGCAAATCTTTGCGTGGGTGTTTCTACCCCGTAATTAGTAGCGCTTGTAAAATCTGCTTTATAAGTGCACTTATATAAATCTCCGCCCTTGGTATCGCTACCAAAATTTCTTTCAATAAAGGATTTATCTATAGTTTCGTACAGTCCGCCAACACCCATATTTTCCATAGTGCCGTTTTGCAAGAGATTTAAATTAGCCAAAGTGATATGCGGTGCTAATATTCCAAAAGCAGAAAAGGTTTTATTTGCGTATATTTCGCGAATATAACTGTTATCGTAATTTTTATTCCACTTATAATAGAACTTTTCCATCGTTGCAAAAGAACGATTTTTGCGTGCTTTTCTGGCATCTTTATCACTCCATTCGTGATAAATTTCCTGCCCCCAACTGCCCGCTTCATATTCTTCCCCATCAAAGGTTTCCGAAAGAGAAAATCTAAAATGAACAAAATCAAAAATATTTCCGTTTTCGTTGCAAAATTCACGCCTTGAAGTATTACCGCGCATTCTAATGCCAACTTCTTCGTAATAATACTCTTTACCGTTTACGGTTATCGTTAAATTACACTTTCTATAAGTATCCGCCTTATAGGTATTACCGTTGCGATAATCGTCGTACGCTTCATCTATTTTACTTAGTTCGTAAGGAGCAATATCAACGTATAAGCCGATTTTTACCTCCGAATCCCAAAGACTATAATAAAGTTCCTTTTCTTCGGCAGAATAATCGCTATAAAAATCTTCGTTTAAAGCGCTATACTCATCACCGAAAAATGCGCTTTCGTCATTTTGAGTTTGGTCATTATCTTTAACGCTGGAATCGACTGCCTCTTCGTCAATTGAACTTGAAGAGTTTTGTGTGATTTGTTCTTCACTGCTATTTTTAGCGCAACCGATACCCCCTGCGATAATTAGCAAAGATAAAATTAAACAAAATAATTTCTTCATACCCTACCTATTTCTTTCCCTGATTTTTATTTTACTGCGTTATACCGCGTTAATCGCGCTATAGGGCAACTTTTTTATTTATGGATATACATTCTTGTCATATTTGGTTCGCCGTCGCCTTGAACCATACACAAAAATTCCCAACCGTATCTTTCGTAAAAGCCAACGTGATCGGTAACCAAATACACGGGTGAAATACCCTTTGCTTTTAAATCGTTAACCGCCATATTAAGTAGCGCGCCGGCAATACCCTTTTTGCGATGTTTTTCTTCGGTGTAAACGGCGCACACGTTGGGAGTAAGATCCTTTCTATCATGAAAATCGTTTTCGATAACACCTAATCCGCCAACGATATCGTCGCCATGCATACATATATACCAACCGTATTCCGTTTGATTGCTTATGTATGCCTGAATGCAATCTAAATAGGCTTGCACGGGCACACCCCATTTACTGTTAAACCATTTTGCCACGCAAAGCGCAAGTTCGGGTTTTTGTTTTAAAGTTATAAACGCGTAGTCCATCACCTTTACTCCTTAACGTCATTATTTTTTAAATGGCTATCTAATAAAAAATACTAAAAAACAAGTGTCTTTTAACAAATCAACTGTTATGATATCGCCTAAAATTTTGAACTTTTATAAAACAATACTATAATTGTACTATTCTTTTTAATTTTTGTCAACCCCTATTCTTATTATTCCTTTTACCTATTGTGCATTTTAAATTACACTTTTTTTATAAAAAAAGCACCTGCATAAACAGGTGCTGATTTTGTAAATTTGAAAAGATAAGAAATTATCTCTTTGAGAATTGAGGTGCTCTACGAGCTTTCTTAAGACCGGGTTTCTTTCTTTCTTTCATTCTGGGATCTCTGGTTAAGTAACCTTCTTTCTTAAGAGCAGAACGAAGTTCAGGTTCAGCAACTATAAGCGCTCTTGAAATACCGTGACGGATAGCGCCTGCTTGACCGGTGAAACCACCGCCGTTTACGTTTACGAATACGTCGTAAGCAGCTTCCTTACCCGTTAAAACAAGGGGTTGACGGATAACTAACTTTAAAGTACCTAAATCGCAGTATTCATCTATAGTTCTGCCGTTGATGATAATGTTACCTGTTCCGCCGGGGATGAGTCTAACTCTTGCAACAGCTTTTTTTCTTCTGCCGGTTCCCCAATATTGAACCTTTTTCTTTGCAGTTTTAGCCATTTCTTTTTACCTCCCTTTAGCCTTCAATGGTAAGCACTTCGGGTTTTTGAGCAACGTGATCGTGCTGTTCACCCTTAAATACTCTTAACTTCTTAAGCATTTGTTTACCGAGTTTGTTTTTGGGAAGCATACCCTTAACAGCTTCGAAAACAACAACGTCTGATTTGTTTGCCATCATAGTTTTATAGGGGATTTGTTTAAGACCACCAACGTAACCGGTGTGATAGGTGTACATCTTGTCTTCTAATTTATTACCCGTTAAAACAACTTTGTCTGTATTGATTACGATAACGTAGTCTCCCATATCTACGTTGGGAGTGAACGTGGGTTTGTGTTTACCTCTGATAACGCTTGCAACTTGTGAAGCAAGACGACCAAGAGTTACGCCCGCAGCGTCAACAACATACCACTTTACTTCTGCCTTGCCCGGCTTTTCCATAAAGGTATTCATTCTAAATGTCTCCTGAAAATTTTAAATTTTAATTTTGTGTTTGCTCGCTTAAATTCAAGGTTATATCCACACGAAAAAAACCTTTTTATTTTAACGAATGGCGTTTTAGCGCCCATATATTAAAAAGAAAAATCTTCCGAAAAAGAGGGGCTAGTTCCCTTTCATCAATTTCTCCAGATAATCATAGCCTATATATTTTATCGAACTTTCAAAGTATAGTCAAGCGTTTTTAGGCGGTTTTTTGCACTTTTTAATAAATTTTAGGGAATTTTACCCCTTTATAATAAACTTTTTTGAGCATAAGCCCTTTTGCGGGCATAGTTTTACCCGCATCTAAGCGCGATTTGCCTTCTATAATATCTTTCACCTTTTCGGGTGCAAATCTACCTTCGCCAACGTAAAGCAAAGTTCCGGCGATAGTTCTTACCATATTATATAGAAAGCCGTTACCGCAAACTTCTAAAGTAATTAAGTTGTTTTTCTTTTTAACTTTGCAGTAATACACAGTTCTAACCGTATCTTTTACCGAACTGTTAGAAGCCAAAAAACATTTAAAATCGTGCGTGCCTTCGATATATTTTGCGCCCGCTTGCATTTTATCTACGTCCACTTTACCTACTATTCTTTGCGCGTAATCATCCGTTAAAGGTAAATTTACTTCGCTTTGGTAAAAGGTGTATACGTAAGTTTTTTTCTTCGCCGAAAAGCGCGAATGAAAATCATCTTTTGCCTGCATACTGAATAAAACTTGCACGTCGCTTGGTAAAAGACCGTTTAAAGCGCAAGCAAACTTTTGGGGTGGAATGGTGCTTTGGGTATCAAAATGCGCAACTTGGCAAAGGGCGTGCACTCCGCTATCCGTTCTACCGCTTCCCTGCACAGAAATATTTTCACCCGTGAGTTTTTTAAGCGCATCTTCTAAAGTTTGTTGCACGGTTCTTCCGTTGGGCTGGATTTGCCAACCGCAAAAATCTTTACCGTTATATTGTATTCCTAAAATCACTCTCATAATATTTTGGAAAACACTCCGTTAAGATATATAACCGCGCCTATAAGAACGCCAAAAATCAAGGTCGCAATTAAATCGCGGTAAGATAGTTTCATTTTTTTGTAACGCGTTCTGCCTTTAGACCCGCTGTAACATCTTGCATCCATAGCGTCGCCTAATTCTTCCGCACGCCTAAACGAACTAACGAGTAAGGGTATTAAAATAGGAATCATCGCTTTTGCGCGTTTTAATAAATTACCGCTTTCAAAATCTGCGCCACGCGCTTTTTGCGCGCACATAATTCTATCTGTTTCTTCTGCTAAGGTAGGAATAAAGCGAAGCGCAATACTCATAATCAGCGCGAGTTCATGCACGGGGAATTTTATAAGTTTAAGGGGGAAAAGCAAACTTTCAAGCCCGTCCGTTAGTTCTACAGGGGTTGTGGTTAAGGTTAAAATCGAACTGCCCATAACTAAAATTGAAAGGCGCAACGCCATAAAAAGGGCAAAATTAACTGATGCGTCCGTAAGGGTTATAAAGTCGCCTACTTTCCAGTAAACAACGTTGTATTCACCGCCGTAGAAAAATAAATTTAACACTACCGTAAAGAGTATTAAAAACAAAATACCCTTTATGCTTTTTAATACTTTTAAAATCGGCACGCGCGAAAAGGCTACTGCAAGCACCAAAAAAATTCCGCAAGCCAAAAAGCCCCAGAAATTTTTAACGGTGAACACCGCCACGAAGTATGCAATTAAAAGCAGTATTTTAATTCGTGAATCCATTTTATGCACAAAAGATTCCGTTTGGTAATACTGCCCGAACGATATGTTGTTTTTTAGCATGCCTTTTGTTTAAGTTATAGGCGATAATCGCCTTATAGCCCTACTTTATCCTTTTATTTTTAAGTTATTGTTTAATTTTTTTATACTCTTGCGCCACGGAATTAACGAAATCATCCATATCGAAAGATTTTAAATCTACGTCAACCCCATTTTTTAAAAGCGCCATTTTTAATTTAGAAAGAAGCGGCTTAGAAAGATTTTCTTGTAATTCGGTATCGCAAAACACTTCTTCCGGCGTGCCTGTTTTTATTATAGTTCCACCGCTCATAACGGCAATACGCGAACAGTTTTCACACACTTCATCCATATCGTGCGAAACGATAATAACCGTTCTTTTACCGTCCATTAATGAATGAAGCAGTTGCATAAGTTCCCTTTTACCTTGAGGATCTAAGCCCGCAACGGGTTCATCTAAAACCAAAATTTCGGGGTTAGTAACCAAAACTCCAGCGATTGCAACCCTGCGCTTTTGCCCGCCGGATAAATCGAAAGGCGATTTATCTTTGATTTCGAAATAGTTTAGCCCAACGAGTTCTATTGCAGTTTTAACTTTAACGGCTGTTTCTTCCGCGCTAAGTTCAGGAAAAAAATTTCTAACGCCAAAAGCCACGTCTTCAAACACCGTTTCTGCAAAAAGTTGGTATTCGGGGTACTGAAAAACCATTCCTACCTTACTTCTTAAACTCTTTAGGTTCTTTTTATAATCTTTATTCTTTGTAGAAAGATCGTATTCGCCTATTAAAAGTTCCCCTTCCTGTAAGGGAATTAGCGCGTTAAGATGTTGAATAAAAGTGCTTTTTCCGCTACCCGTATGCCCTATTATGCCAAAAAACTCCCCTTCTTCTACTGTAAGGTTAATATTTTGGTTTGCATATACGGTATTTTTCTTGCTTGGAGAATACGAAAAACTTAAGCCTTTGCAAAGGATTCGCATAATAGCACCTCCAACTCTTTATCGGTAAAACATCTTGCGTTGCAAGGTATAACCCCACGCTCTTTCAAGCGATTTGCTATATAGGTTGCGCGTGGCAAGCATAGCCCGCAATCTTGAAGATCTTTTTCGCGAGAAAAAACTTCTTCAGCACTACCTTCAAAAGCAATTTTTCCGCCCTTCATAACGATAACGCGATCTGCTTCAAAAGCTTCTTCCATATAGTGCGTAACAGTTATTACCGTTATGCCTTTTTCTTTATTAAGTGCCCGTATAACTTCGTTAACTTCACTTCTGCCCCTTGGATCGAGCATTGAAGTGGCTTCATCTAATATCAAAATTTTAGGGCTAATTGCAAGCACTCCGGCAATAGCAACCCTTTGTTTTTGCCCGCCAGAAAGTTGTGTTGCAGGTCTGTTTCTAAACTGCTCTGTTTGAGTAGCTTTTAAAGCAAACTCTATTCTATTTTTTATTTCTTCCCTACTAAGCCCTATGTTTTCTGGGCCAAAAGCCACGTCGTCTTCAACTATAGTTGCAACCATCTGGTTATCTGGATTTTGAAACACCATTCCCACTTGCTTGCGTATTTCAAACAAAGCCTTTTTATTTAAAGTGCTTTTTCCAAAAACTTCAACGCTTCCGCTTTTAGGCGTAAGAAGCCCGTTTATAAGTTTTGCAACCGTGCTTTTACCGCTACCGTTTCTACCAACGATTGCAATATATTCCCCTTCGTTTACTTGCAAAGAAAGATCGTTTACCGCGTAAAGCCCCTCTTCGTAAGCAAACGTTAGATTTTCTATTTTTATCGCTTGCATTATAAACTGCTCCTTAACCGTTTTTATAAGCAAAAAAATTTTTACCTTCGACTTTTATCATGCTTTCAATTTAATATTATACCATTTTTTTGCAATCTTTAGCAACTGTTTTTAATCACTAAAAGAAAAACCCTTTGATTGCTTGCTTTAATCGCAACAGTCGTTTCCACCATAAATAAACCATAGACCTGCAATATTTACCACCCTATAATAACAAAAGCGCAACCGCAGACCACAATCTACGCTTACGCTTTACGTTAATTTCATCTATTTTGTTTTTTAATTCAAGATATTCTATTTGTTCTGGTAAAACGCCTTCTAATATATCTGTTTGTGTTAATTGCTCGGCTTCCTCTAAAACCATATCAAAAGAAAAAGATTCTTCTGCTATAACCTTATCTTGAGTAGAATTTTTATAATTACTTAAAATAAAAAAACAAAGTACTATTAAATTTATAATCAAACATCTATTTATCCATTTTGTCATAAAATAAACCTCCTTAATTATTACTGTTTTTTCTTCATTGAATCAAGATATTTATTTCCACTTCAATTTCGGCTGATTTATAGTTAATATAATCTTCCTTTTTTAGGTAGTCACTACTATCAACGATTATCGTTACATCGTAAGACCCAGACATCACAAGCCCCCCCAAAAACTCATTAATGCTAGAAAAACCAAGAACGCTGTATTTAGAGAAATATATCTTCTCGCCTTCATATTCACAATATAAAGGTAAAACAAAGTGGGGGTTTCCATCATATATGTAAACGTAACTATCGTTATCTTTATATTCAATTGCCCCATTTGGGGCTAATACCAAGGTGGGGGTTTTTCTTTCGTCAATAAATTCTACTGCGATTTTTTTTCTTGCCAGTTCTATATCCGCTTCATAAGGAATATATGCAGGATAGCGAAAAACGTTTTCCCTTTGAACTTCTTCATTTTTTATTTCGTTAACAATTACCTTATAAAACCCCTTTGGCCGGCAAGGAATTTGAACGGAATTTTCTTTATCTTGGGCTATTTCGATCGTTTTATCAAAAATAACGCTTTCATCTTCTTCCCAAATAACAGTAATTTCAGCAACCCATTCATCTGCTCCTTTTATTAATGTACATCCGCTTAACGCAAATATCCCCATAACAACAATCAACAATAAGCATAATTTGTTTCTTATTTCTTTCATTTTTTCGCCTTTTTTGCACCTTTTTAGATTTATTTATAATATAAGATTTTTTACTTTACAATCTCAATATATATTTCTAACTCAATTGACTTATATTTGATATAATTTTGTTTTTCTACGTAATACTCACTATCGATTCTTATTATTACAGCATAAAAACCAACCGCAACAACCCCTCCAAAATATTCACTGATATCTGAAAGCCCATCTATTTCATATTTAGAAAAAAATATCTTCTCCCCTTCATATTCACAATATAAAGGCTTAACAAAATGGAGTTCTTCGTCATATTTGTATACGTAAGTAACGTTATCTTTATATTCAATCGCCCCATTTGGGTCTAATACCAAGGTGGGGGTTTTTCTTTCATCAACAAATTTTATGGTAACTTCTTGATCTATAACTTTAGCGCTTGTTTCAAAACTAACGTGCGCGGGATAACGAAAAACGTTTTCCCTTTGAACTTCTTCATTTTTTATTTCGTTAACAATTACCTTATAAAACCCCTTTGGCCGGCAAGGAATTTGAACGAAATTTTCTTCATCTTGGGCTATTTCGATCGTTTTATCAAAAACAACGCTTTCATCTTCTTCCCAAATAACAGTAATTTGCGCGCTGTATTTATTAAATATTTCTAAAAACTCACAACCACTTAATAAAGAAACGTTTAAAACGCCTATTAATAATAAGCATAGTACTCGTTTGCAAATTTTCATGTTTTTATTCTCCCATATCGTTTTATACTTAAGTACTTTTATATTTATTATTATATCATCTTTTTAATTATTGTCAACACATAACTAGGGATATGCGTAAATAGTAAAAAATAAAAGCCCTTAGCAAAAAACCAAGGGCAATAAAATTATACGTTTTTAGCAAAAAAGTGGGGGTATAGCGCGATTAAAAGCATCATTATATAGTTACGCAAATAAGCGCGCTCTTCTTTTCGTTAACAATTTTTGCAACCGTCTTTTTAAGTTTATCTCTAAAGGGGGCTTTCATTCCACCTGCTTTATCAAAAATTTCTTCACTTACAAAACTGTATATGGGGCGACCAAATAAATCCACCTTCATAATTCCCTGCGGATTTTCTTGATACTTTTGTTTTAAACTTTCAACGTAATCACTGCATTGTTTTTCTTTACCCACAACAGAATTTACTTCCGCTCCGATTTCTACCCTTACAATATGTAATGATGGCGCTGTTGCTTTTATTTTTACCCCGTATGAATTACCGGTTTTTACCATTTCGGGCTCGGCAAGAACTATTTCTTCTTCTGCAGGGGCAACTATGCCGTAACCCGTTTGCGAGGCTTCTTCTAACGCGCCTTTTATCTTTTCGTAAGAATTTTTTGCAATAGCAGAACTCTTAACGAATTTCATAAGCGCAAGCCTTTCATCAATAACTTCCCCAGATGCCAGCGATAAAGCAGAATAAAAAGCCTCGTCTGTTGGTAAGAAATTAATTCGCATAACCCCTTCGCCTAAATCTAATTCACTACTTGCGCCAAGCGCAAAGTCAAGTTTTTCTAAGTTAGCGCAAATCAATTCATAATCGCTCATTCTTTTAATTTTTGGCAAAATCTCGCGAATGTTTTGCAAAAGTGGGGCTATAAGGCGATTATCTGCATCTTCAATTCTCATCCAATCGGGAATATCAACGTATAAAGAACGCACGGGGAAGTCCATAAGCAATCCTTCCATAATCTCTTCAACGTCACTCTCGTCTATGGTGGTAAGATTTTTTATTAGCACGCACACACCGTATTTTATGCGCAGTTTTTCGCAAAGTTCAAGCGCGTTTTTATCGTTCACATCTAACACGTTAAGTATTATTATAAATGGTTTGCCCTGCTCTTTTAACTCCTTAACGGTGCGCTCTTCGGCTACTTGATAAGCATCTCTATCTATACCGCTAAAAGATCCGTCCGTCGTTACAACCACGCCCACGGTAGAATGTTCTTTAATAACCTTGCGCGTGCCTATTTCGCCCGCCTTTTCAAAGGGGATAAGATCTTCACTCCAAGGAGTTTTAACCATTCTTGGTTTTCCTTCTTCTTCTGCGCCAAGCGCTCCATCTACCATATATCCAACACAATCGATAAGTCGCACTCGCGCTTTAATCTTTCCACCAAGCTTAATCGGGGTAGAATCCGAAGGCAAAAATTTGGGTTCTACGGTGGTTACCGTTTTACCGCTTGCAGACTGCGGAATGCTATCTTCCGCTTCTTGCTTTTTGCTTTTTGAAGTTATGTTAGGAATAACCGCCCTTTGCATAAAGTTGGCGATAAATGTAGATTTACCGGTGCGCACAGGGCCAACCACCCCGATATACAAATCGCCGTTTGTTCTTTTTTCAATGTCTTTATAAATATCGTATTTCTGCATACGTCCTCCCACGGCGACTAAAGCCGTTAACTTTATAATCTATTATTATGCGCCCTTTTTTTATATATGCCTTTTTACGATATTTTTCCGCTTGGCTTTTTTATTTTATAGCAATTTTAAAAACTTTCTTTCATCATATATAATTAATTTACCTTTGATCCTTACCTTACTTTTTGCAATTGTTCACTTAAACACCACGTACGTTTATGATAATTACTTTTTTCATACTTTGTCCTACACCGCCTATTGTTCCATCTTGTTATATCAGCCCCACTCCACCCATAGTACCAACGTATTTTTTAGTCCTACACCGCCTATCGCTTCAATTAATACCGTTCATTAACTAACAACAGGGCTTTACCTTCCCCACCACCATAAGTTAACTACCAACAGGCTCTTTACCTTCCCCACCACCGTGAGTTAACTACCAACAGTCGCTTTGCATTTTCCACCGCCGTGAGCCAACTACCAACAGTCGCTTTATCTTCCCCACCGCCGTGAGCCAACTACCAACAGGCGCTTTACCTTCTCCACCACCGTGAGCCAACAACCAACAGTCACTTTACCTTCCCCACCACCGTGAGTTAACTACCAACACTCGCTTTGCATTTTCCACCGCCGTGCAATACGAATTCTTTAAAACTACGCCTATAGGTCGATTATCTAACTTTCTATAAATAAAAAAGGCGCGGAAACCGCGCCCTAAAAATATTATCTTCTACTGCTAACCGTTTGTGAATTTTGATTGTCTTCTTTTTGATCATTATTAGCACTTACTTCGTTTTGAATGCTCTGAGAAGAACCCTTTTTATCTTCTATCGACCAAGTATTATTGATTGAATTAACTTGCTTTTTTACTGCCTCTTCTTTAAGTTCTGTATAGTTCTTTTTGCTTTCATCTGCTTTGTTATTTTCTAATTTGGCTTTTTCATATTGAGCATTTGATATATCTTTGATTTCAGATGAAAACACCTTTGCCCCCTCTGACCAAGATTGAGTTTCCCCGTTGTTTCTTATTAAATTCATATTTTGTTTAGCGTAATTATAAGTATCTTGCGACCCTAAAGAAAAAGCCAACGTTTTTGCAAAAGAATTACTTTCTTTGTTTAACCCATCACGATATTCTTTTAAAAGAACTTTACCAGACTCTACATCTATGTTATACCTCGTTGCGATAGCCTCTGCAAACTCGTCTAAGACCTGCCCATTAGAATGATGTACTAAACTATTTTTGTTCAAAAAGAAACTATCCATCCTGTTTTGTCTTTCTTGATAGTTTTCAGCAAGTTTTGCTTTTAATAATGAATATATTTTTTTATCTTCATGCGATAAATCTTTCATTTTTTCTATCTCCGCCTTTTTCTCTTTTGATAAATCTTGATATTTTTCTTTTAAGTTAATTTCAACTCTATTTTTAGCTGAATTAGTGCCTGAAAGAAAAACGCTTTTTGTTCTTGTATTAAAAGCACTTTGAAGCGAATATTTCCAGTTGTTTAAATGTGTTTGTTTATGTTCTTCTCTTGTTAAAAATTGAATATTATTGACTTCGCATGCAAGTTCCGGATGTTTGCTAACACTTTGAATATGATGCCCAATAAAACCCTTAACTCTCCCGGTAGTCAATAACTCGTGTTGCTGATAAAGGTCCCACTCGCGACTACCTTTTCCTTGCTTTACAAGTCGAATTTCTTCCGCCCAGGCATCACGAACTCCTTTTGCCCTTAAATACTTTAAACTTGACATAATTATACCTACCCAAGCTGTTCCCATTCGTTAATTTCGTCTTGAATAAAGCACTTAAAATCATTCCAGTCTTGATAAAATTCCTTATTTTCCTTATCCCACAAGAATATTTTTTGGGGACGCACCAAGTTTACACATAGCCAATCGCCGTAATTTGTTTCACCTATTATAAGAAAATTGTTAAGCAATCCACTCTCTTTGCGAAAATTCCCCTTGTTTTCTTGTAATAAATCGTGATATGAGTTTTTACCCACACCGTAAATCACGCTACCGGGAATAAACAATTCGCCACCGTTAAAATGTTTTAACAGTTCAAGATAATTAGGCGGAAATTCAACACCAAGTTCGTTTTGTGCATTACTAATATCTTCTTCCGTTGCCGGTGGATATAAAACAACTACCGCACTGCTATAACGTGTAAGTTTGTTAATAAGTTCTTTCATCACACACCCTCAAGTTTAACTTTTAATTAGACTACTCTAATTCAATAATTCCATCTGAACAAACAATTTCTTCAATACCCCATAAATAAATGTTATCAATTGTAACCACGTATTCTCCCATCGATCCCAAATCGACAGTAATTGAGAAATTATTTATAAGATCCCATTGTTCCATTGTACCCAAGTAGATAATGCTTGAAACATTCTCGATGTATTCAAAATTAGAAGAGCCTATATAAGTTATAGAATTAGGCAACGTTACGCTTATTAATTTATTACAGTCTTCAAACGCCCCGGTACCTATCACTTTGCAATTTTCATCAACAACCGCCGTAAAAAGGTCTTTATCCACACTTGCCAAATAAAGATGTGGATTAAATTCATTACCTAAATATTTCAATCCATCCCATTCATTATAAACAAGATTGTTGCAATATTCAAACGCACGTGAACCGATAAACATTATACTTTCTGGGATACTTACACTTACCAAATTATTACAGCCATAAAACGCGTAATCATCTATTATTGTTACGCCCTCTGGAATACTTACACTTGCTAAGTTACCACAATTCCTAAACGCACTGTTTCCTATTGCAATTACGCCTTCGGGAATACTTACACTTGCTAAGTTATCACAGTCATAAAACGCGTAATCACCTATTATAGTTACTCCTTCGGGGATAATAAAAGAACTATCTGTTTTGCCACCGGCATACCTAACCAAGGTCTTACCATCCTTAGAGTATAAATTTCCATCTATAGATTTATAATTAGGATTGTTTTCCGCAACTTCTATATAATATAGATCATCCCAACTATCAACTGAATCAATCACTTCCACCGTTGAAGGAATAACTAACCAATCTAAATCCTCTGCCATATACAAATCTGGTATTCTTTTTGCTTTTGTTAACTCCAAATAAATTATGTTACAATAATACCAATCTCCATCTACAAATGAAAATAAATAGCGAAAATCGCAAGTTTCATCATCGTCTACTGTTTTACCTATAAAAGGCGTAACGAGCGAACTCAAGTTCCAACAATCAGCAAAAATACCCCTACCGATACTTTCTACAGAAGATGGAATCGAAATACCCTTTATACCCGACCCAACAAAAGCATAATCGCAAATAGTTTGCAACCCTTCAGGCAGGTCAAGTTCAACAATATTACTTCTATATGCAAAAGCGTAACTTTCTATTTGTTTTATCGTATTAGGAAATTGAAGTTGTAATTGTACGTTATAAGAATTAGTTGTGAACGCATATTCTTTAATATTTTCAGTACCTTCAAGTATTTCATAATAATCTAAAAATTTAAATGGTGGAAAGCATATTAAATCCTTGCCGTCTTTACTGTATAAAACCCCGTCTACAGCCTTATAATTTTCATTATATGGTGAAACGAAAATATTTGAAACGCAACTATCAAAGAATACTTCAGCCGAAACGTCTTTAACAGTTGATGAAAGATTAACCACTTCAATCCGACGTTCGGACGTAAAGAGATAATCGCAAAGCGTTTCAACCCCTTCGGGAACTGTAAATTCGTTGTATTCCGCCCATTCATCTTGGGATATTGCAAGCAATGTTTTACCGTCTTTACTATATAAATCACCATTTACAGATTTGTAATTTTGATTGTTAGAATCCACTCTTATTTCTGGTATCGAACAAGAATAAAAAGCCCCCGATAGTATTTTATTGACGTTTGCAGGTATAAATATCTCACCGTAATAGTCCATAACGGCAAGCGACAATATGCCAACGGTATCATATCTTAAATCTATGTAATTTAAATTTGAGTTTACTCTATAAAGCCAGTTATTGACGTAATAAGCGCCGTTATATTCCGTGATTAATCTTTCACAGTTTTCAAAAATCCCATAGCCTACTTCTTCTAAAGAATCTGGTATGTTAATTTCTGAAAGGTGAGAACAATTTACAAATGCGGAATCACCTATTTTTATTATACCTTCGTTAAGAGATAGCTTTGATAACTTATTATTACCGTAAAACGATAGCGCTTCATCGGCAATTTCAATTGCATCTGTTATCGTTAGAGTCTTTAGGTTTTCATAATCATCTATTAAAGTCATTAATTTCAAATTCTCTTGCCGATTAAAACCTATAAAAGGAATCTCTAAGTTTTCTAAAAGAGGACAATTGTAGATGAAAGAATCCCCTATCTTTTGAACGCTTTTGGGTATCACAACAGATTTTAAACTGGGGCAATTATAAAAAACATATGATTCAACTTCTAAAAGTCCATCTAAAAAAGTTACGTTTTGAATACTTTCGCATCCATAAAAAGAATCTTCTTCAAGTCGTGTTTCATTAGTTACAACCACGTCCTTTAATGAATATGGAACGCCATAACTAAATATGCTATTAAATCGACTAGAGCCATCTTCTCCATCTGCAATTTCTTGTTTCGTTCCAACGAAAGGAAGGGTTATTTTACATAAAGAAGTACACTCTTCAAACACTCCACTTTGTATTTCTGTAACGCTGTTAGGAATAATGATTTCGTTTAATGAAGTACAACCTTTAAATGCGCGGTAACGAATTTTTAATACACTATTTGGCAATTTTATAAAATTAACATTTTCACAACCACTAAACGCCTCGATTGAAATTTCTGCGCCATCTAATATATCTATTTCCCTTAAGGATGCTGGGATATTTTCTTCTCCGCCAAAAATATAATTAAAAGATTGTTCTTTTATCCTTATTTGCATATCGTTCCAATTATAAAGATCATCATAGTTCACGTCATAATCTTCACTTCTTTGCTTCCCTACAAACGGTATGGTAATTTTTGTTAGAGATTCGCATTCCTGAAAAGCATATTCATTAATTACCCTAACTGAAGTAGGGATATAGATTTCAAGCAAATCACAACCCGAAAAAGTTCCACTTGCAATAGAAATAACTTTTGTTCCTTCTATTTCAGAAGGAATTTCTAAACTTGTGCTTATAGAATTATCATATGAGATCGCTTCATACCCCTTTAAACTTCTATTATACGAGTAAGTAACGCCATCTATTGTTTTATCCCATTTTACAGTAAAAACAACTATGGGCAAAATAACCCCTATAATTACAACAACTGCAACGATGGGAATTAAGTGTGCACGAATATAGTTTGCTGTTTTATTTAACCTATATTTTAAGGAGTTTCCTGCTTTACTGCATAAGAAAGCAATTTTTGAAAAAATAATCTTCAAAAAATTTCCAAAACTTGCATTTTGAGAGTTATAATACTCCTCGTCACTTTGCTCTATATCTTCTATTTCTTCTTCGTTAAATCTACCGTAACCCTTTGGTATTTTCATGATTTCATTCCTCCGTAACAGAAATATTTATAACTCCATCGGAACATATGAGCTTTTTTTCCTTAGCATTTTTACCAAAACAATATCGTTTTTTAATTGCATTCCACTGCCGTTTTGTTCCCTCATACGTAATACTCGATAAATTATCACAATAAAAAGCATTTACAGATTCAATAGAAACAACGCTTTTCGGGATAGTTATTTCTTTTAAACTATTACACTCACAAAAAGCTTGCGATTCAATGGTTGTAACGTTTTTGGGAATAATTATCTCTGATAACTTTTTGCAATACCAAAAGGCAAAAGAAGGGATAACCGTTAAATTTTCTGGTAGCGTTACACTTGTTAAATTATCGCAATAAGCAAAAACACTACGCCCTATTATCGTTACACTATTTGGTATATTAATACTTGTTAAATTTTTACACTCTTCAAAAGCATATTCTTCAATCGTAGTTACGCTATTTGGTATTACAATATCTTTTAGGGTACGGTTTCTGTAAAAAGCACTTTCGCCTATAACATTGACGTGATTTGGTATAGTAAAAGAACTCTCTTTCTTTCCAGGCGCATAACAAATTAAGGTTTTTCCATCTTTACTATACAAATTTCCGTCTATCGCCTTAAAATTAAGATTATCTGTACTTACTTTTATCTCTTGCAGTGAGCTACAATAAAAAGCATTTGTAGATTCAATAGAAACAACGCTTTTCGGGATAGTTATTTCTTTTAAACTATTACATTTATAAAAAGCTTGCAATTCAATGGTTGTAACGTTGTTGGGAATAATTACCTCTGATAAATTTTCGCAATGCCCAAAGGCAAAAGAAGGGATAACCGTTAAATTTTCTGGTAGCGTTACGCTTGTTAAATTATCGCAATAAGCAAAAACTCTATACCCTATTGTCGTTACACTATTTGGTATATTAATACTTGTTAAATTTTTACAATTTGCAAAAGCATCTTCTTCAATCGTAGTTACGCTATTTGGTATTACAATATCTTTTAGCGCGCGATTATCACAAAACGCGTGTGAACCTATAGTATTTACGTGATTAGGTATAACAAAAACAGCATCTTTTTTTCCAGGAGCATAGCGAACTAATACTTTTCCATCTTTACTATATAAGTTGCCATCTATAGACGTATAATTAGGATTGTGTTTGTTTACGTTTATATTCTCAAGTTCTATACAACCATTAAAAGCTTTTTCGTGTATAACTTTTATACTTTCTTCTATATTTACCTCGCTAACAGAATCACAAAGAGCACCGGCCCTCCTCCATCCCCCTGCTCTCTTATTATTATAATCAGTAATATACCAAAAAGCTAATCTATCAAGTTTATCTCCGTTATTAACAGTTATTTTTTTAACGTTAAATTTTGTTAAAGATTGTATAGCACCCACAGGGCATTCAACCTGGTTAACATTGTAACACCCATAGAATATATCTTTGCCAATATTCTTAATTTTACATTGTATACTTATATTTTGAAGAGCGGCGCAACCGTAAAAAGCATAGTCGCCAATAAATTTTATATTTTCGGGAATTACAATACTCGTAAGCGACTTACAATTTAAAAAGGCGAAACTATCGATGCGAGATATATTGTTAGGAATCACAACGTTTGTAAGCGTTTCTCGATTAGTTGAAAGGTAGCTGTAAAAATCATCTTCTTTACTTTTTTTGTGTTTTGTTTTTTTATAAAACACTCTTTTTTTACCAATATCTTCTATTCCACGTATTTTTTTCCAGCTCTTTCGTGTACCATAATAAACCACGTGAACAACCTTAGAACACCCTTTAAATGCACCTCTCCAAATATAATTAAGCTCATTATACACCGTTATATGGCTAAGAGCTTTACAACCATCAAAGGCAAATAAGCCAATCTCTTTTAAACTTGTGGGAAAAACAACTTTTTTTAATGAATAACAATTCTTAAAAGCCTCGTCGCCTATTTTGTTTAAATTATTCGGCATTTTTATATCTTCTAATGAATTACATCTTTCAAATAACCCTCTTTCGATTTCGTTTAATTTATCGGGTAACGCTATACATTTTAAACGAGTGCAGTTATAAAAAGCTCCCCTTTTTATTGAATTAACACTATTTGGGAGCACAACGTGTTCTAACTGTTTACAATTACTAAATGCAAAAATATCGATTTCGGTAACGCTATTAGGTATTATTATACATTTTAGGTTGCAATAAGAAAAAGCATGTGGCCCTATCGTTTTAGTTCCATCTGGCACGATAAAAGTTTCTTCCGACTTACCGTTTGCATATTGAATTAACGTTTTACCGTCTTTAGAATATAAATCTCCATCAATAGATTTGTAATTTGAATTACCTGATTCCACCTTTATTTCCACCAACTGATTACAACCCATAAAAGCATAATAACCTATTGTTTTAACGTTGTTGGGAATAATCACACTGTTGATTTCATTATGATATATTAGGGCTTCGTTAGCAATAATTTTACAATTATCATTTATTTGTACATAGTCAATTTTCTCTGTTCCTTTAATCAAACATAAATATGGGTTTTCATCATTACCTAAATATTTTAATCCGTTAAGTTCATTATAGGAAAGATTATTGCATTCATTGAAAGATAATGCCCCTATTGATTCTATACCGTTAGGCATTGTTATTTTTTTTAGTCCAAAACATTTCTCGAAGGCTCTTTTTCCTATATATTGTATATCTTCAGGTATATCAATAGCGGTTAAATTCACACATCCACTAAACGCTCTTTCTTCTATTTCCTCTAAATTTTTAGGAAGTGTTACGCTTAATAAATTCACACATCCTCTAAACGCTCTTTCTCCTATTATCTTTAAATTTTTAGGAAAAGTTACGCTTAATAAATTCACACATCCACCAAACGCGCTTTCTCCTATTCCCTCTAAATTTTTAGGAAGAGTTACGCTTAATAAATTATCATAATCAGCAAAAACAATTTCATTTATGTAATCCACTGGATATCCATAAATATCATCTTTTATGATAATTTCGGTTGAGTTGCCTCTATACTCGCTCACGAAGAAAGAGTTTGTTTCCTCATCATAAACATATTCAATACCATCTTCTTCATACACTAACGACGAATTTATAAGAATAGCTCCATCACAACAGAAAACCCAATCACACACAAGGCTCTCGTCTTTATTGATTTGAGCCCACTGATCCTTTGTTCCACCAAAGGTTATATTTACTATTGTTTTACACCTACTAAAAGCTCCGTTAACAATCAAACCTACACTTTTCGGTATAATCATATTTCTAACTAAATTACAGTTTGTAAACATATCCTCTGTAATAACGGCTACACCTTCTAAAACAGTTATACTTTCAAAAGATGAATAATTATTATAATCTGAACTGTTAGGTATAGTTTCACCATATATTACTAGCCCATTCTTGGCGTTGTTTTTTGTAAAAACGTAATCATTACTAGCATTTTCTTCCGTTTTGTTGCAGTTGTTTATATCAAATTCTTCTCCAATAGCTCGGCTATACTCTTTTGGGATCTTCATGGTTCTCCTTTCCTGTGTGAAATAGATTAGATTTCTTTTTTAAATGGGTCTACCTTTAAAAAGAATGGATTGCTTTGCTCTTTTGCTCCGTATTTTCTGGCAAGGCGAACAATACATTCGCCAACGTCTAAATTTAAAATATCCCAGTCTTCAACAACGTTTGCTTTTTCTACGCTTTCTATAACTCCACGGCTAGAAATTGCCGAAAGATACGCTATTCTCTTCTTGTTTTGCCCAAGAGTGTCAACGATATATTTTCTTGTTTCATAATCGGCAACGCGATATGCAATTATAGAGGAAAAACCACTTAAAATATTTTTTGCGTTATCTTCACCGTAATTGTTAATAATTTGAGAGATGTTCTGAACGCCTATAATAAATTTAACGCCTATGCTTCTACCAAAATTAACTGCGTCGTCTATGTGATTTAAATTAGGAAGAAGTTTAAACTCATCAACTATAAAATACGCATTTCCTTTTTTACCGTGGCGACTTTCTAAAGATTCTTTAATTGCTAAATCCACAAGTAAAGAATAAATGGGAGTTAAAACACTACCTTCCGTTATATCGTACTGAATATATATTTTTTTACCACCGCGTTCGCGAACTGCTTCACGTATAGAAAAACTACCTTCTTTTGCAAAATTACCAATAAAAATTTCATCTATTACCATTTGCAATTCTGCAATTATACCTTGCGTTTGTCCGTTATTTTCTACTTTATCACCCGCAGTTAAATAGCTTAAAGCTCCTCTTTCTCTTTTTGAAAGCAAATATGCTAAAACATCTAAAACGTTATTAGACCTAACGCACTCTAATCCAATATTTTCACCGTTAAATAAGGCTTTTAAAAGTTTGTTAGATAATGGCATGTCTAAAGCCATTTCACAACGTTTTAATTCACGCAAAATGGCAGCAAAAATAGCTTTTGCCGCTTGCGGGAAGAATGGATTAGAAGATTTTTTTATTGCATCAGCAAAAATCATTCCGGCAATTTCATTAGAACTTTCGGTTAATTTATCTTCATCTAATTCTTTAAAGATATTCCATATTTCTTCTTTTGAAGAAACCTTTTCGTGCCCTTTAGCGTCTTTTAGGGGCGCGTTAGATAAAAAGATATCCTTTCTATTTTCATGACTTCCAAAAGTATTATAAAAATCACCCTTTGTGTCAAAAATAACCATTACGTCTTTTTCCGTACACTTATCAATAAGTTGGTCGGTCATAGATAAAAAGGTATTAGTTTTTCCCATACCTATACCACCAACTATTAAAAAATGCTTACTTAAAACGTCACTATCAATTTGAACTTTTATATCTTTAAAACCCTTATCTATACCGTTAAATTCTTCTTCAGGCTCAGGTTTTACGTTCGTTTTTCCGCTTAAAACAATCTGTGGATCGCTTGCTGAATTACCGTCATAAAATTTATCATACTCTGGGCCCGTATAAACAGTTTCTATTTTGAAATCCTTTCTGTTTTGCATAATATCTCCTCTTCTTAAGCGTAATCGCCACGTTCTTGTAAGGTTGCAATTCTTCCGTTAATTACTTCAACAAATTCATAAAAGTTTTTTTCAATAGGAATTGCATTGTAAATAATAGTAGTGCCGTTTGAAACTAAAGTCGTTCTGCGAATATGCCCGGCAGTTCCACCCATAATCGTTATATTTCCTATGGTAATTTTGTAATTTCTTGCACGATACTTAAACGCCCTATAAATCAAATATGCCCCAAGAGCCCCAAAGAGAGCTAAAGTTAAAAAACCCCATCCCCAAATTCCTTCAACTGTAAATATAAACACACTTAATATCAAAGAAAATAATGAAACAATTATCCCCCAAATAAAGGCTAAATAGTTAAACGGTTTATCGTAACTTGCGCAAACGGTTCCTATATTTCTAATACTTGTACTAGCAAAAGAATAGTGGCTACCTCTATGATTTTTAGATTCTGGGTAATCTACCATAAAATATAATCGTTGTGCAGAAAGAACGAAGTATCCAACGCTTATACCTCCTTCAAACCAATCCGAAGCACCCACAAAACACTTATACACGTTTTTAGTTTCTTCATCTGGAGCTGCGTCTTCATGCCCGTAAATTCTTTTGTTGAGCCGTTGAATGACTCGCATCTGCTCTTCGGATATCTTTTTTTCAGCCATATTTTTTCTCCTTTTTATAAAATAAAATTGTCGCAATATGATTTTATCATAATAATTAATCAAAATCAACATAATTTTACGTAGCCAAGTAAAAATAAACTTAAATAAATAAGTATAAATTAAACTACTATTAGTTAATTACCTTATTTTTACCGATCGATATTCCTGGAAAAGCCTGCTATAGCACGATTAATAAACTTTTTAAGATGTGCGCAATGATAAAAAACTTCTATAATATTTATCTAGTCCTACACCGCCTATCGTGCCGTTAATACCGTTCATTAACTACCAACAGTCGCTTTACCTTCCCCACCACCGTGAGTTAACTACCAACAGTCGCTTTACCTTCCCCACCGCCATGAGTTAACTACCAACAGTCGCTTTACCTTCTCCACCTCCGTAAGCCAACTACCAACAGTCGCTTTAGCTTCCCCACCTCCGTGAGCCAACTACCAACAGTCGCTTTATCTTCTCCACCACCGTGAGTGAAAAAGTAAAATTAAAAAAATGCTTAAAATAAATTGACAAAGCTATAATGCAGTAATATAATAATAGCATCAGACAATAAACGGGGTGCTGTGTATTTGCAAACGTTCAAGACCGGTATTGAACGGCGAAAACACGGCTGAGATTATACCCATAATCGGGCGCGGTAATTCACGGCCGAGAAACAGTATTTTTCTTACGCCCCTGAAATTTTTAGGAGGTGTTTTTTTATGTCTGAACTGTTGTTTTTTAACTCTTTAGTGGAAGAAAGTTTTACCGATTACGTAACTATTTGTTCCACAATTCTAATCGTGTTGCTAATTGTTGCAATAGGCGTAATGATTGCAAAAAAGAAACTCGCAACCCAAGATATTGCCTATGCAGGCGTTGCGATATCGCTTTCTTTCGTGCTTTCGTTTATCAAATTTACACCCGTTCAATACGGTGGATCGATAACGCTTGCATCACTTGCCCCTCTGCTTATTTACGCTTACTATTTTGGCTTTGCAAAAGCGCTTGTTTGCGGTTTTATTTACGGCATTTTGCAGTTCTTGCAAGATCCATACATCCTTACACCCGCAACTTTTACGTTAGACTTTTTGCTTGCCTTTGCGTCTGTTAGCGTTATGGGGCTGTTTTCAAAAGCAAAATTAAACGTCGCAACGCTTACACTTGGCACAACGGCATCTATTGCAACAAGATTTTTTATGCACTTTATTTCTGGTATTTTATACTTTAATCACGGAAGCATCTGGGTAAACCTACCCGCCGAAAGCGCGGTTTCATACTCATTGCTTTATCAAACGGTATATCTTGTGCCAGACTTTATAATTTGCCTTGCTGTTATGCTTATTCTTTACAAAACACGCGTTATAGAAAGAATTAAGCCAAAAAGCCTTCAAAAATAGGTAAATTAAAAAGCAAAATGCGTGTTAACCGCACTATAGGCGCACTTTTTAACTTTATTTAAACAAAAAAACGCTTTCCTTTTTTTTTGGGGTAAGCGTTTTTTAATTTTTTATAAAATGTAGTTTTTTATATACAATTTAATTGTGTTTATTGCAGTTAATCGTGCTATAGCCACACTTTTTATTTTAAACTACAAATAATAACTAATTAGCGTTTGACTTTACGTAATTTTTTAACGCATCAACCTTTTGATTGCATTCGGCTTCATCGCCTTTATGAATATACAGTAATAGGTTGATTTCTATTTTCCTGCCGTAATATTCTATCGTATGCCACGACGTAGCGCCATACAATTTAACTAATTCAACTTCGCCTGTTTTAAGATTATAATAAGCTTCTTGAGTTATAGAACAATCTGAATTCGAAATCGACGCATATAATAATGAAAAATCTTTATTTACTCCCGATGGAATATTAAAGAAAGGTGCGGTCTGCTTAAACACAATATAATTTTCGTATAGTTTGTATTCTCTGGTCACAAATTCATTAATATCATACGTTTTATCGTTAAGTTCATACGGTTCGTAATTTTTAAAGAAAGTTGATTGTGAAATAAGATTTCTTAAATAAACCGCTCTTACTTGCATTTCGCATAATTCAGTTCCGTTAGTGGGAAATATCGGGTACTCTTTTGAACTGTATCTTACAACCCCATTAGCACCGGATTCAGAGCCGTTAAACGCTTTTTCGTCCTTATAGGTATATTTATTAAAAGAACTCATTTCAAAACTATTATCTTCTAATTTTTTTGAATAATTATACTCTTCAACTACTAAAACGGCGTCATCACCTTCTTTTTTGGCTCTGAATTCATATAATTCAGCGCTATCAAGATAATAAGCATTCATATTTACATAGGACTTACTTTCGTCGCCTAATTTCGTTTCAGCTACACACGAAAGTTTTTTCCCAACCTTATAATTTACAAACCCTATTTTATCAAATATTTCATAAAAGTCTGCCGTTTTATCACAGGTAATTTCTTCCCCTTCGCTAGTTTCAATAACCACCGAATCGACTTCCTTGCCCAAAACGATTTCTTTAGCTTTTACAATATCAAATTCATCTTGACCGCCTTTATTACAAGAAGCCATTGACAAAAGCAATATAAACGCCAAGAAAACAACTATAAACTTCTTCATTTTTTACCACTCCATTACGTACTAGGCGCTATAAAATTACTTACCTTTAAGCACCAGTTTTACTTGCTTAAACGAATTTTTATCGCAAAATCAAGTTGAATTAATTATACAACAACACTACCGAAAAATCAATACAAATAATAAAAAATATTACAAAAAACCAAATAAATATACCCTTACGATTAGCGGTTGATTAAACTATATGAAAATTTAACAAACACCACGCTCCGTTAGCCCTTCCAACCGCAACCATCTAAATAAAGTATATAAACTCTTTTTATAACCGTCGCATTGTTTGCTTTTTTGAATATAAAACAGTCTTTATTTTTTATAAAGAACACTATAAAAGTGCCCCTATAGAGCGATTAACGAATATTTAACTATATTTTACGGCTATTTTTTGTTTTAAAAATATACTTAGCCAAGGTCTGGCTTATCTAAAAATTCAACCCAAAAATCAGTTACACAATCCGATTCAAAAACAAGAATTTCATTTATGCCCGTTTTTAAAATGGGGGCAGGAACAAACAATGTTTTTTGCGGGCCGGCGCTGTTAAAATATCTACCTAAATTAAAGCCGTTAATTTTAACGAATCCCTTACTAAAACCGCTAAGGCGAATAAAAGTATCTGCAGGTGTATCATTTATTTTCAACACCCCGCGAACGAAGGTTGGCGAAATGATTTTATTTTTAGGCGCTTTTTTAAACTTAAGATTTTTAAGTTCTTCTTCCATAGGTAGGCAATATATCTTCCAACCAAAATGATACTGTCCGCCCAGTCTAACACCGCTAATGCCCTTTCTATCCTTTTGCAAATTCGGCCCGTAATTTACACGCCCCATATTTTCTGCAAGAATATCGAGTTTTACGCTTTCGCCCTTTTTTAGTTCAAGCGAAACTTTTTGCTCTTCATCTGGCATTTCCCATCTACAATAGGTGCTTTTTAATTTCTGATCAAAGAAAATTTGAGCGCGGTCGTGAACCTTTTCTATGGTTAAAGTTCTTTTTTCACACTCCCCTTCTAAAGTGGAACTATATAAAATATATCCGTAATTTTGCCCAAATTCTTCCATATACGTTGGAACTGAAGAACTTATGGGAGTTGATATGTTGCCGATATTTTCAAACAAGGGTGCAACTTCGGTAAGTTCAACTTTGCCATACGCCACCTTTTTTGTTTCTTTAGCGGTAAGTTCGGGAACGCTTCCGCAATGCTTTGCTATAATTTCTCTTACGGCGTAATAATTTGACGTGCGATCGCCCGCTTCGTTTAAAAGCGCGCAATAATCATAACTAGTAACCGTGGGCATATATTTTTCATCGTAGTTAGCGCCATTCATAAACCCAAAATTCGTGCCACCGTGAAACATATAAAAATTAAATGATGCGTTAAGTTTAAAAAAGTTTTCAAAATCGGCGCAAAGATCTTCTGACGTGCGCGTATGATGTTTTTCATACCAATGATCGAACCACCCGCACCAGTATTCTCCACACATAAGTGGTTGATTAGCCTTAAATTTTTTAAGCATAGAAAGGTTATCTTTGGAATTAGAACCAAAGTTAACAACGGTTAAATATTCTTCCAAACTTCCGCCCGAAAGCATCGTTTCGCACGCTCCGTCAGAAGTAAAATAAATACAGTCTATGCCGTTTTCTTCATATATTTTAGCGATTGCACGAAGATAATCTTTATCATTGCCGTATGAGCCGTATTCGTTTTCAATTTGAATCATTATTATAGGCCCGCCGTTAGAGGAAAGATATTTGCGCACTTTACAAAGAAGCGTGTTTAAATAATTTTTTAATTTAGATATATAAAGATCGTCTTTACAGCGAAGCACCATTTTTTCGTATTTAAGTAACCACGCGGGAAAACCGCCAAATTCCCATTCCGCACAAATATATGGGCCTGGGCGCAATATGACGTTTAAACCAAGATCTTTTGCAATCGCTATATATTCTTCAATATTAAGATTGTTTGAAAAATCAAACTGCCCTTCTTTAGGCTCGTGAAGATTCCAAGGAATATAAGTTTCAACGGTATTTAAACCGCACTCTTTGAGCTTCAATAATCTATCATACCAATAGTCCTTGGGAACGCGGAAATAATGCATCGCGCCTGCGCGAACGGTATATTTCTCACCATCCATATAAAAATCGTTATCTTTATAAGTAAGTATGCCCATACTACCCCTACCGTTATAAAATAATCTTAATGAAAGTATTATATCACAGTTATCGAACAAAATCAATACAATTTATAGATTTCACTTTAACGGATTTCCACAAAAAAAGCCTTACAAATTTGAGCCAAAGCGTTCTATTGTAAGGCTTTTTATTTTTAATATTTTTTAAATTCGTTTAACATTGCTATTACGTTTTCAGGTGGAACGTCCTGCGGGATAGCATGTGTAGGTGCAAGAATAAAACCACCGCCAGTCTTCATAATTTCTACCGTTTTTTTAATGATTTCTTTTAACTGCTTGGGCGTTTTATTTGTTAAGTCTTGCTGGGTTGATATAGTTCCCCAAAAGGCTAATCTATCACCATATTTTTCTTTAATTTCTTTTAAGTTATAAATTTCAGGTTGAACGGTTTGGTAACAGTCTAATCCTATTTCTATTAAATCTTCAAATACTTCTTGAATATCGCCACAAGAATGTTGAAGCACAAACTTTCCGTTCTTTTTTGCGCGAGCATACATTTTTGCCATTCTTGGTTTAATGAATTCACGCCATAAAGGAGCGCCCATAATCATACCCTTTTGCTGGCCCCAGTCGTCGCCAAAATAAATACCGTCGAATGGATATTCGTTAAAAATATCAATAACTTTAAGATTGAACTCGCAAATTTTATCCAACAAATCGTGAACAAACTCTTTTTCCGTGATCATATATATTAATGCATCTTCCATGCCTAAATAACTCCATAAGCGTTCAAACATAGAAAATCCGATTCCAACAAAACAGAATTTATCGCCCTTTGTTTTAAGCAAATTTTCGCATTCTTCCCTTATTCTTTTTTCATTTAAATAAGGAGTAGGATATAAAGAAATATCCGGTTCGCTAATAACTGGATTATCCACTACGCCGATATCTTTATCGGCGCCACTTCTATTCCAAGTAACCCCAAAATCATCTTTAAAATGTTCTCTTTTATCGGGCAGTTCGGTTGGATATCCCCAATATTGAGCATAATGTAAATATCCATCGTACTTATCGAAAAAATTCTCATCTTTGGTGTAATTTACCATATTTTCATACTCTTGTAAGGTAAATTCCGCATGATATGGCACTTTTAAAGATTCTTTGTGTAAAAGGGCTTGAATAACTATTTCTCTTTTTGTCATAACTTTCTCCTACTTATATTAAGTAATCACTTTATACAAATTTTACCCTCTTTTAACTCAAAGGGATAAACGACGGCGTGAACGTTTTGCCAACCTTCGGTTTTACCTTCATCAAACATATGAAATGCAATATAATCTTTCTTTCCATCAGAAAAAACAGAACAATGCCCCGGACCGTTAAACCCATCTGCCTGAGAAAGAACGGGAGTAGGATGCTTAACCCAACTTTCCCTTTTCATAGGATCTTCCCCAACTAAAGTTAACATACCTATACAATAATTATTCCAATTTGAATGCGAACCGGAATAAAAAATATGAAGTTTATCATTCTTTATATATGCACACGCACCTTCGTTAATATAAGGAACGTTAATACCGTCGCAATTCATTCTTTCCCATTCGTGATCTGGCTCTGAAATCAATACTCTTTCGGAAGAAATCGTATAAGCGTCTTCCATTTTTGCAATATACATATTTTGGCAAACGTTTTCGTCACCTTCCCAACCAGACCACATCATATACATAACGCCTTTCCATTTAAAAACTGTAGCGTCTATCGCCCATTTATCTGGCTTTGCGGCTATTTTTCCCGCCATTTTATACCTATCTGTAGGATTATTACTACCGTTTTCTAACACGTACATACGGTGGTTATAATTATCACCGTCGTCACAAGCGACGTAAATATAGCATTTTCCATCTATCACGTGTAGCTCAGGAGCCCAAAGCTCTTTGCTATATTCTTTATTTTTTTCCGGCTCGTATACTACGACTGGCTCTGCAGTTAACAACCCTTCTACCGTAGAAGATTGCGTAACACAAAGTTTCTCTGCATTATTAGTAAAGCAATGATAAAAACTTCCATTATGAAAAATTACCCAAGGGTCGCGAGCTTCATATCCGCCACTTTTCTTTAACAACATAACTTAATAGCTCCTTTTTATTATTATAATACCAAAATAACGTTGTTTTCGCTATAAATTTTACACAAAAACAACGTTATTAGGCATACTTAGGATATGAACGGGCTATATTTTTTGATTACAGCCCGTTCATCAAAAAATCAATTAGTCTTCTTTTCTCTTCTTTAGTAAAACTGCGATTACACCTAAACCAATAGTCATTACTACTGATCCACTAACTGAAGATTGACAGCTTGAAACGCCTGCTTCAGAAGAACCGGGTTGTTCACCTGCTGCTACGTGTTCGATTTCGAAAGTAGCGGTTAATTCTGTATTTGCATTAAATTCTACAGTTACAACGTATTTACCAGCTGTTTCAGCATCATAACCTTCGGGCATTACGATTGTGTATTCGTTAGAAGATAAAGTTTGTTTTGTACCGTCGTTATAAACAACCTTAACAACTAATTCTGCAGTATTTAAAGCTTCGCCAACGTTTAATTGAGTTTTAACGTCTTCAGCGTTGATTTCTAATGAAACAACTTCTTTTTCTGCTTTAACAACAACGTCAAAGGTAGCGGTAACTTCTTCTGCGCCGATTACTTTTACGGTAATGGTGTAAGTACCGGGTTCGTTAACGTTATAGCCTTCGGGGTAAACGATTTCGTATTCGTTGTAATTTAACGCTTTAACGTCTTCGCCATATTTAGCATTAACTGCTAATTTAGCAACGTTAAGGGTTTCGCCACATTCAAGTTCGAGGTTCATATTTGAAAGGTCGAGTTCAATTGAATCGGGAGTAACGAATTTTACAAGATTAAATCCATTAAAGTCAAACGCGCTTTCTGCACCTGAACAAATAATAGACATTTTTTGTAATCCTGCTTCAAGATTTACTAAAACTGCCGTTTTACCTTCTGCGTCAACGGTTACTTCTTGTTGTTGTTCGCCGATAGCTAATGTAAATTTCTTTGCTTCGGTTAATTCTGCAGTATTGAAAGTAAATTGATATTTACCTGCTTCAGCTACGTCAAGATAGTAAGAAAGCATACGATCGGTTTCTTTACCAACCCATACACCTTTATCCATTGAGTCAATACCGTAACGAATACCGTCTTTTGCTTCATAGGTAGCTTTTAATTGAGCGTCGATAGCGCAAACTTCAAATTCGTCCCACCAAATTGAGTATTGATTTTGAGTTTTAAATACTATTTCATTTTCGCCTTCTTTAAGATTTACTTCGAAAATGTAAGGTTGACCACCTCTTGAATGAAGGTTTACTTCACGAGCTACACCGTTTTCGGTAATGGTTGCTTTATCATAGTCGTAATTATTTGCCGTGGCATACGATTTAAATAAGTACTTGCCTGCAGCACCGGTATTGTTAATTCTAATAGTCATGGTAACTTGTCTGTTTTCAGCAGCGCCAGCACCGTTTGAACCAATTCTGAAATATCCGTCTGTTACTCTGTAACTTTCAATAATATAGAAAATTCTACCTGCACACTCATCAGTTCCTTCGCCCTTGATGCCTGCGTTCATATAATACGAAAGCTTGCCAGTGCTATTAACACCGTCAAATTCAACTACCTTACCTTCGTATTCGGTTCCTTCGTTACTAACTACTACGGTATAACTTGCCTTTAAATCAGAATCTACCATTTCAACAACAACTTCTTTAGAGCCAAAGTCTCTTAAGCTGGGAACTGAAACAGTATATTGATCTGCGGTAAGAAGAGTTTTTTGAGTTCCTTTTACGTAGTATACAGCAAGACCTTCTGCAGAGAATTCTCTATCAGGGTTGTATGAAGTTTTAGCCTTTGAAGTATCAATTTCAAGGAAAATTTCTTGTTTTTCTTCAATTGTAATTTGGTGCATCCACCAGTTACTTACGTATACGCCGTCAGCAGCGCCTGCATCTAATTCTTCAGTTCTTGCTGCGTTAACGTAGGTTAATTGATTTTCAATTTTTAAAGTATTTAAACCTTCGTTTAAGGTTACGTTAAAATGGTTCCAAGAATCGCCAGACCAACCAGCAGCGGTTGAGAATGAATAGTAAGGCTTGCCATCAAAAGTAAGAACTTCACCGTTTAAAGTGTATTTAGCGCGGTTAGCTAATCCGTTACCTGCCATAACTGCAAAGCCAAGAGTATATTCGCCAGCTTTAGGAGCAAATACGTTATAAACAGCACCACCTTGTTTGCCATAATCTGCAGCGTTATCAAATGCGTTAAGACCTAAAACGTCATGAGAAAGTGCTGCATCGCCAAAATGTTCAGCAACGATACCCATGGGATAAGTCATCTTCTTGCCTTCTATAGCCTGTATTGCAGACTTAAAGGGAGATACGCAGAAACTGTATAACCAACAGGTATAGTTTTCACCCATGGTTAAAACGATTGTGTTCATTCCTTTTACAAGAGTAACTTCCAATACGGTAGGATCTGCGGGAGCACCGGTTTTTAAAAGTTTATTATCTTTAATGTTTACGTCTACAGCTTCGCCATCGTTTACAACGAGTTTAGCACCGCCGGTAGCACCGTCCCAACATTCAGAGTATAAGTAAAGATAAGCAGTGCCTTCTACAGTAGAATCAATTTTGAAAGTTACGGCAAGATTACTTCTTTTATCGCCACTATTAGAACCGAACGGATGAGACCCCGTACCGCAATCCATCCAAGTATTAGCGTAGCCGCCAAACATCCATGCTTGACCGTCTACACCAGCATAAGCTTGCGCACCGAAACGGATAGTAGGCTTGCCATCGTAGGGAATTGCAAATGCTTCGGTTTTAGGAGCTTCTACGTTGATAATAGAAGTGTCGTTATGAGTAGGTTTAACTTCCTCTACAACTTCGTCTTCAGCATGTACAACTTTATTAGTTGCCATACTTACTGCGCTACCTGCAAAGCAGGTAATTGCTAGCGTAGCTAGCAAAATAGCTAAGAATTTTCTCATTTTCATTCCTCCATATTTTTTTACAGGTTGCACCTGTTAGAGCCTTTATTTATTGAATACAGAGTTGCCCCCGTAAACTTCAATTCGTTCGATTTCGATATCTTCAAACGAGTTAAGAATAAGTTTAAATTCGTGTGCCCCTTCACCAGCATATAAGTATGCAATAGCGCAGTTACCTTCGTTATAGTCTGCATTTGCACCTTGTGCGGGTAGAGGTATAGTACCTATATCTTTGCCATCGATTTGCATTTCAGCAATAGCCAAGGTTGAAGTAGGATTGTTGTAGTAAATCTTAAACGTTTGATATCCTGCCATACCTTCGAAATCAAAACGTAGACCGCCCATACAAACTAAGGTAACGGTTTTTTCGTTTACGATAGCATCTGTAGATACGTAATAATCGTTTACGTCATATTGTTGATAATATGCATCAGTTAAGTGAGTTACGTCTTCTACGTAGAAGTCATCAATGAATAAAGAGCTTGAATAACTTACGTCAGTTCCGGGCATATATTCAATACCGATTAATTCGTTTGCCTGTTCTGCGGTGAAATATAATTCAAGTTTTACAAACACGTCAGCGGTAATGGGGTTAATATATGAACGATACTTATTGCCTGCAAATAAACGCATTTCTCTATCTGCACCGCCAAGAACCCAAAGGGTTACGCGATAACGGTTGCCGGGGATAAGTGAAACTTTTTGATATGCTTTACATTTTTCTTCAGTAGAAGGAGTTTCAAGCATACCGCCATATTCGCCTAAATGCGCTTTAGCTGCGGTAGCTGCAAAGGTTGTGCCTTCATCGCCTTCAAAAGACCAGCCGTGGGTATCTCCACGTTCAAAACTACGGTTGGTAAGAGATACTTGAGGAATTTCTTCAGCGTTTTGAACCGCAACTGTGTATTTATCTTGACCGATTGAACCACCACGCGCTACGATTTGAGCTTCTAAGTTTTTAACGGTTACATCAGTAATTTCGTTAAAAGTTAAGGTGTTGGGGAAGTTTTTACCGCAGTATGCGAAAGCACCCCAGTAAACGCCTAACTCGTCTGAGTTAGCATTTGTATAGTTATGATATTTAGATTCTCCGTTCATGTAGTCTTGATACTTAAGAGGTAAATTCTTAAATCCGTGCATAAGGCCGATTAAACCGCCTACGGTACAAGCCGTACAGTCACCGTCTAAGCCAGCAAGTGAAGTTATCTTAACACTCTTTTCGAAATCGTTTTCGCCGTAAATTAAACCTAAGAAAATCATACCGGCATTTGCATTAATAGAGAAACCTGCTTTATCTGATTGATTAACAAGTTTGGGGAAAACTAATCTTTCAACAACACCAGCACAAGCCTTTCTCCAATCCACGCCGTCTTCATAGCAGTTAACAACGTATTTATAAATTTCATAAATTTCGTTGTTTTTATCCATACGATCAAAAGCAGCTTCTAAAACATCTCTGGGATTATCGTATTGCCAAGCAAGAGAGTACATTAATGCACATAATTTACCTAAGTATAAGCATAGCGCATCCCCTTGTACGGGAGTGAAAATTTCAGCGTATGCTTCTGCAGCCAAAGGCATATATGGGAAGATAGAACCAAGAGTTTCGTTTTCAATCCAAGATTCGGTTACCCAATATCCTCTATTACCATACATTCTTTGGCCGGTATAAGGTGCCATATATCCGTTATTGCGAATAGTATCAAGAACAGTTTCACCGCCACCAACGTCAGCAACTGAATAATGATCCCAAGCAGCCGCAATATCTTGAGCACCAAGATCGGGACCGTAATCACGGAAAATAAATTGATTTAATACGTCTACGTGCATATCGTCATCTGAGTATACAGTATTATAAGTAACACGGGGATCACAGATAGGTCCGGTACGTAATGCGTTAACGCCAATACTACCTGAAGCAATTGCTCCGTTAGGTTCCCAATATTTATCATCCATAGCAATGTAAGCAATCGTGCCGGGAACAACAACAGCATCTAAGGGTTTAGCGTTGTTGGTCGTTCTGCAATATTCGTAACCGCTACCTAAACCTATTGCGCTACCCGTCCACATGCCAAGTAGTTTATCGCGAACGGTTTCTTTATCTAATTCAACAGTTTCGCTTGCTACGTAGTTTTGTCTATCATTCCAGTTTCCTTTCATAGTACCTTTAGATCCCTCCGTACAAGCAGCAGAAAATAACATCATGCCTGCTAATAAAAATCCTATTGCTTTTTTCATTTTTTTTCTCCTTTATTTATTCTTTTACACCAGAAAAGGATATTCCCTCTACAAAATAACGCTGTGCAAACAAGTACAAGAAGAGCGTGGGTAAGGTTGCTATACAAGCACCTGCCATTTGTACGCCCCATTTAGTACCCGCAGTATCGTTAAGCATAGAGATCATTTGTTGCAAAGTTTTTAGTTCCATTTTGCCTGTTAAATATAACATCGGCCCAGTATAATCGTTGTATCCGCCTAAAAAGCCGAACATAAAGTTAGTAATAAGTACTGGCATAGAAAGCGGTACTTCTATTTTCCAGAAAATACCCCACCAGCCCATGCCGTCTACCTTAGCAGCCTCTTCTAAAGAACTGGGTATTCCAAGCATAAACTGTCTTGTGAAGAAAATCGCACTTGCCCCGCCAAACATACCTGGAACCATAAGCGGAAGCCACGTGTTTGTCCATTTTAATTCGTTATATAGCATATAAGAAGGAATCATGGTAATAATTCCCGGTATTGCCATAGTTGCAACTAGAGCAAAAAAGATTTTATCTCTTCCTGGAAATTGAATTTTAGCAAATGAAAACGCCGCTAAAGCCGCCGTAAGTACGCCAACTATAGTAGAAGGAACTACCATAATAATAGTATTTCTAAAACCTATCCATAAATTTACGTATTCTGAAGCAGCAAACAATTCTTTATAATTTTCAATAGTCCACGTTTTGGGAATCCACGATATAGGAACGGTGAATATTTCTTTATATTCTTTAAAAGAAGTACTAAGCATCCATAAGAAAGGAAGTAAGAATATAAATCCACCAAGAGCCAACATTGCGTATAAAAATATCTTATAAGAAATTCGTTTTACTTTACGTTTTCTTTGCTCTTTTAAATTATTAGGTACTGCCTGTAAATTAGTTTTTCTACCGTTAATCACTGTAATGCACCCACCTTTTTGAACTTATAAACGTTCCGGCCACTAATACGATTATAAATAGACCAGTTAGCCACGACATTGCAGTAGCATAAGTATAATCATACCCATACTGAGAACTGAACGCCGTTTGATAGATGTAAAGAACAGGAGTTAAGGTTGAATAATCAGGCCCACCATTGTTCATGAGTTTGTATCTTGCAAAATCAGATACCGTTCCAATAATTGTAGTTACTAGTATATAGAACGTAGTGGGTGAAACACAAGGTAAAGTAATATGGAAAAAACGTTGAAAAGCGTTTGCTCCGTCTATTTCTGCGGCTTCGTAAAATTGTCTGGGCGCATTTTTAAGCCCTGCAATATACATAACCATACCACCGCCGATTCCCATCCAAATGCCTTGAATAATCATAGAAATCATTGCTACCCTGGTATCAATTAACCACCCTACTTTATCTAATCCTAAACCCGTTAATAATCCGTTAAGTATTCCAAAGTCATAGTTATATACCCATTTCCATACTAACGTTACAGCTACGGATGAACAAAGTGAAGGAATGAAGAATAATGCCCTAAAGAACGTAACGCCCTTTACCTTTGCCGTTAATAATAAAGCTACGCCTAACATAACCGCAATTTGAATTAGAACGCCACCAAGTGCAATACAAATATTTCCTAACGATTTAAAGAAAAGTTCATCTTCTATTGCGCGAGCATATCCTTCAAAACCTATTAGGTTAATTTCACCCGTAAAAAAATCATATTCAGAAAAGGATAACACTAAAGAAAACACTATGGGAATAAAACTAAAAAGCATAAACCCAATTATCGGGGGGGCAATAAATAAATACCCCGCTAAATAATCTTTTTTCTTTATTGAAGATCTTTTCATTCTAATACCTACTCGTTATTTGTTAAAAAGTTGAGGATCGCTCTTTTTAATAGATGCATTTACTTGTTTACTAACACCGCTCATCAATGCTTCGTAAGTTGCAATTTCGCCAGTGAAGTATAAGCTTAATTTAGATTCGAACGTTTCGATCCAGTTAGAAGAAGTTAATCTTGCAGCATTGTTAATACGTGCAGTCTTTGCCATATTGAAGAAAACTTTTGCACTTGCTTCATCTAAAACGCTACCGTTAGTTTGAGGATTAGCAAATGCTTCTTCAGTAATTAAAGACATTCTACCGGGTACGTTATAGTTAAGTTCGTTCATAACGCGATAGCCTTCTAAACTGGTTAGATATTGAATGAGCTTCCACGCCATTTCGCCGTTTTTACAGTTTCTGCTTACGCCGTAACCAATAGTAGAACACCAACCTACAGATTCGCCTCTAGTTCCGTCTTCTTTTTCAACTACGGGCATAGGAATACAGTAATAATCCATATTAGCAGCGTCATAGTTAGGAACCATCCAACGACCGCTCCAGTACATTGCAATACGGTCTGTCATGAACATACTCATTTCATCTTGGCTTGCAACTGAAGAAACGGGAGTATAAGGAGCACAATAATCTGCGCCACCTTCGGTTACCATTGCTTTTGAATATTCAAAAACTTCTTTTAAAACTTTACTTTCGGTGTTTAACTGATAATCTTCAGTTAAAATATCATCGCCTGCAGACCAAACGTAAGATTCCCAATAAATACGGTTAGTTCCGTAAATATTGTATTCGCTGTTGTTAGGATCAAGTTTGGTTAATTTCTTAGCAACGTTTAAATACTGTTCATAAGTCATGGGGTTAACTTGATCGGTTACTAACTTATAATCTTCTTCGGTTAAAGCACCTCTTTCTTTTGCTTCGTTAACGAGTTTGCGGTTTACAAATATACCGTTAACACCCATATCTTTAGGCAATGCAAACAAATCGCCACTGCCACGAACGCCTGCATTTGTATCGAAAGAATACATTTCGATAAGTTGAGGCCAGTAATCTGAAGTATCAAAGTTATCTCTTTCTACAAGGGGTTGAACGGACTGTAAAGCACCCGCTTTTGCCCAACTTCCAAAGTCAGGGCTTTCCATTTGAATAACGTCAGGTGCAGTACCACTCAATAATTGCGTATATAAAACGTCCATATCGTTAATGGTAACTTTTTCAACCTTTATGCCGGGGTTTTGTTTTTCAAAACCATCGATTAACTTATCCCAAAGCCTTAATTCTACTTGACCGCCACCAACGTGGAAAGAAACGGTACCCGTTGCAGAGCCAAGGTTATCCATAATGTTAAGACCTTTATATTTAAATCCGCTACCGCTGCCGCTACTACCGCTTGAATCTTTGCTGCCACTATTACAAGCAGCCATGCTGAATAACATTATTACAGAGCATAAAATGCTTAAAATTTTAATTTTCTTTTTCATCTTTTTATCTCCCAATCTATACGTTTAATTATTTGTTCTTTTTTGTTAAACAAATAACTGCAAAACCTAAAGCAATAACGGCAATAGGAAGGCTACCTACTGATGAAGAACATCCTTTTTTCGTCTCTACGGTTTCTTTTGCTTTAACGTAACCGTCTTCTTCTTCACCAAACGCACCGCCCATTTCTACACTTACGTTTGTGCCGTCTTTATACTCTTCAACTTTTGAACCAAAGTCTACGTAGTCAATTTCTACGTAAGAACCTTTAATTCTAATAAAATCGCCAACTTTTAAGCCAACTGTAGTTACTAAAGTTCCTTCTTCTTCAAACACACCCCAATCGGTTATGTGTTCTGCAAGATAATCTTTATAAACTTGTAATCTACCAGTTCTTCCATAAGTTCCTGCTAAAACAGTAATCTTTGAACCTTCTAACTGAGTTGCGTAACGAATCTTAATTTCGTAAGTGCCGTCTTCAGTAATTTTAACGGGGATATCAACGTAACAACTGTCGTTATCAAAACTTCCTACGAAGCCTCTACTTGAATAATAATCGTTGCCGTAATCGTTAAGGTATCCGCCACCTTTTCTGATTGCGTTAATAACTATTGCTTCTTCTGCTTCATAACGAACGTAACCTTCTTCTGCGGCAGGAGCAGAGCCCTTCTTTTCGCCACCTTGTTTCCAATCGCCTACTTTAGCGCCAATTTCGATAAAGTCAAGTTGAGCAAAGTTTTGTCCGCGTTGAATTTCGATAGTGTTTTCGCCTGCGCGTAAAGAAACCAAGCCTATTACTAAAGCGTCTTTTGTAAAGTTACCCCAGCCAAGTTTTATATCACAACGAACTGCAGAATAATATCCTTCATCGTTAAAAATACGTAACGTTGCTGCAGGAAAAGAGGGTTCAATAGCATAAGCTAAACCTATTTCGTATTCGCCGTCTGCCGCTACGGTAACGGTGAATTTAACTTTACTTGTAGAAAGGTCAAGGTTACCTGCATATCCGCTTCCAGAGAATACGCCTGAATCATACTTAACGCCGTCTGTAATTTCTGCGTCTTCTGCTTCATAACGGGTAAAGCCCGCAGAGGGTTTACGAATGTCGCTATCGGTAGCGGAAGAATCACGGTAATCACCAATACGCTTACCTATTTCGATATAGTCAAGTTCAACGTAACCGTTACCTTTTCCTATCTTTAAACTGTTTTCACCAGCATTCAAGCTTACGCTGGTTACTGCTAAAGGAGTGATATCAAATTTACCCCAATCAGAAACGTAAGGGCATTTTACGTTTGCAAACAATCCCTTATCGTTATATACTTTTAAGGTTGCGCCCGTCATAGCGGTTGCATAACGTAAATAAAGTTCGTATTCGCCTGATGTTTCTACCGTTACGTTAAAAATCATTGCAGAATCGGGAAAGTCTATACAACCGATAAAACCTGTGCCCGAATAAACGCCGTAATCAGCTTCCGTGCCTGCGCCTTTAAGTGTAACAGCCTTAAGATCTGCGTCTTCTGCTTCATAGCGCGTTCCAAAAGATTCCTCGAAGGGGTCTTTTTCAACTGTAGAATCTTCCTCTTCTTGCACAGCGCTATCTTCAGCCGCTACTTTAACAAGGGCAGAAAAAGGTGCGCTAATCAAGAACGCAAAAGCCAAAACCATAAGCGTTACTAAAAGAAGTACTCTTTTTTTCATTTTCTTCCTCCAAAATATTTTTATTTTTGTTTCGTAAGGCTAAAAATTTTGAAAACCTTACAAAATAAATCCAAATTATAAATTCACTTCGTTTAAGTTTATTAATAGCGATTTATCTTTTTCGCGTAAATCTTTGTTTACAGAAGTGACTACTTTTTACAAATAGGTAACTCCGTCATACGAAGCGTAGTTGAGCCATAGGGTTGGAAAAACATTTTAACGTTACCGTTAGTACGTCCACCCCTAGGTAATCTTGCTGCTAAAAATCTATGATCTTTCTCTTCTCCCCAGTCGATCGGCGCGAGATTTAAATAGATTTTTAACGGGGGATTTTCACGGCTAAAGGCATTACTGTACGCACATTCTTCCACCTCAAATTCCCCTTCTCCTGCAAAAGCAAATTCCCAAGCAGAATCCGGATATATTTCATAATCGCAGTAAGGAAACTTTCTTTCCACGCCATCTTTTACGTACTCTTTTACCACTTTTCTTTCTTTAATGGGTAAAGCAAAAATTAGTGAACCGTATTGAAGAGCATATAACCCCATCGGTCTTTCAACCAGTTTTGGTTTACGCTCTAACGTAAGAAGAAATTCTTTTTGGCCTTTTTCGATCTTCGTAACTAAAAATCCGTCGTGTTTTTCCATTCCGCATACGTATAAATCATCTGAATTAGGAATTCTTACACGCAACGTCCATTCACCTTCGCTTTCGCTATGCACCTTTATCTTGACGCGGTTTCTAAAAGGATATTCCGTTTCAACTTCTACGTTTACCTTTGAGCCTTTCCATTCGCTTTCTATTTTAAGTGGCACACAGGATAAAATTATTATTCCGTCTTTATCCTTACCAATTGCCGAGCGAGCAAACTTGGGCCATGCCTGATTAAAATTCGCCGTGCAACACCCAAAATTAGGTTCTAGACCAAAACAGTTTGATTCTGGACCATTAGTCCCAAAAATAGGCGCATCTGGGAAAGAAACGGCTGCAATTTGATTTGTAAGTTGATCATATTGATGCGTCCACATATCTTCGCTAATGGTAGCCGGAAGCGCGTTGAACGCTAATTTTTCTAATCTCTCTGCCCATACGGGGTTTTTAGTAATAGAAAATAGCAATTCATAACTATACATCGCTTCTGCAATTCCGCAAAGTTCAGTACCCTGTATCGGGCTATCGCCTGCAAGACATTCATCTCCCGTAAAATGCCCGTATACGGTTGAATGATATTTCATCAATAGATTGTAAAGTTTTTCGGCTTCTCCCGTACTTTCTTTGCCTAAAAATGCAGAATAAAGCGCCTCTCCTTTAAGAGCCATTGCAGCATTAACAACGTGCGTTTCAAAACTCCATTCCTTAACGACGGTATCCCAAAGCTGTGATACGTTTTCATAATCAGCTCCTTGTGAGCGTAATCTTTTTGCTAATTCTTTAAGCCACTCTTCGGGGCGCCTTTCATATATCCAACAAATTGAAATTAAGCATTCATACCATCTTGATGCAGCCCATTGTTTGATCGTGCAACTCTTTAAAAAATAATGAAGATTTTTAAGAGCGCGATATATACAGTCTTCAACACGATCATCCCCGCTACAATCAGCGTAAACGACTAAAACTTTGGTCATCAAAAACAACGCCCAAACGTCATACGTAGTACGTTCTTCATCCGTGCAAGGACAAATCCAACCATCTTCTTTTTGCCCTTCCATAATTGCATTTATGTACTTTTTTACTCGTTCCTTCATGTCGGCGTCGTCTAAAAGATAAGCAAGCGGAATAAAACCGTCTAACCAATAAGGCACACGCTCCCATCCTTCTCTATCTCCGCCAATCCACTTACTGTTCTGAACGTCAGGCCATATTTTATCTAAATTACCACTTAACCCTGCAGCTTGAATTTCTAATTGCTTTTTTAACCATCCTTGGGGCTTTATTTCATTTGCATTAAAAAATCTCATAATAAGGTCGCTCCATTTTATTTCGCACTATAATAATAAAACATATTTCAAGCCATTGCAATATCGATTTTAACCATAATTATTGCAATTATCACCCTATCATTACCCGCTTTGTTTATCAATTAGTTGATTATTTTCACTTTTAAAGTCGTTTATTTGTGTTTTAAAGGTATAAACGAACTAAAATTGATGTTTTTTATTGCAAACACTCACTTTTTTCGCAAAAAAAAAGTATTGCAAATATTTAAATCGTATGTTATAATTAAAAAAATCCCAAAATTACAAAAGTAATCACAACTTTGAAAAGGATTAGGAGCAAAAATGTATTTATCTTTCGATAGCCTACCTCAATTTATTTGCTTTTCACCGCGCAAATTTTACGCAGGAGAACACCATATGGACCGCCGTATAAACGAATCGGTGTTGCTTTTAATAAAAAGTGGAACATTAAATTTTGAAGAAGACGGTGTTCCTATTTCTTTATCTGCCGGAGAATATTATATTCAACGACCTTCGCTTCGCCAAACCGGAAAAGCCGTAAGCCTTTCGCCTAATTATTACTATATTCATTTCTTTGGAAGTTTTGGAGATAGTGGGCTACCCTTACGCGGCACTTTTGACATGGAGATTATTCAAAAATACATCGACGAATTAATAACGATAGGCCATGATGCACCAAAGATGGAACTTCACAAAAACCTTTACTGCATCCTTTCTGACCTATCAAAACCTGAAAAAGATACCACGGCTCACGACATTAAAAAATATATATTGCGCAATTATAACAAAGCAATTACTCTTGATCAAATTTGCGAAGCACTAAACTTTAGTAAAAATCACCTAATCCGCGTTTTTAAAAAGCAGTATGGAAAAACGCCCTATCAATTCTTGATAGAATATCAGTTGGAACAAGCGCGTCAACTTTTACTCACAACTAACCGTTCGTGCGAACAAATCGCATATTCCGTTGGGTTTGAAGATTATTCAGTTTTTTACAGAGCCTTTAAAAAACGCTTCAACGTTGCACCAACTCATTACGGGCACAATAACTAACGATATTATACCTTTTGATTTAAGCGCGATAATTTTAACATAGCCTTTACGATTAAACGTTTGTCGTTTTGTTATCAACGATTAAAATTATAATATGCAAAAATAACCGCCAAGTAGATTTATTCTGCTTGGCTTTTTTGCTGTCCTTTTAAGCCGTTTTATAATAAAAATCATAAAAAAGTCAGGCTATAAGGCGATTAACGCCCCATTTTTCCTTATATTGAATTATGCATCCTAATATATTTTGTGTTGATTACACATAAACAATGTTTTTGCCGAAAGGAAAAATAATTCTTTTAAACACATGGCAAAAAAGAGAACTTCAAAGGTAATATATACAAAACACAGACCGATGAATAAAAAACAAGAAAGGGTTTAGTAGCCACCAAAAAAATAAACGTTAGCTACTCTGTTTTGTATAAACTTTAAGGCTAAAACAACTAAAAAGTGCCCCTATATGTCGATTAACAACTATTTCACAACAAGAAAAAACCGTAATTTAAATAAAGGTATCTACCTATCCCTTAACTACTACTGCTGCTACGATTTACGCTAAGACCTAATTCACGATATATATGGTTATTTTTTTCCCAACGGTTTTAATAATTACGTTAATTATAAATCATAAGCCATACGGCGAATCGCTTAAATTTAACGGCTTTTATCACAAGAAAAGCAAATTATTAGAATCAGATAACAAAAAACGCCCAAAAGTGGGCGTATAAGTCGATTATTAAAGGTTTTGTTCAAAATTTAAGATCATATCATTATAAAATAAGTCTTAAAAAAATGATTTAAACATAGAACAGTTAAACGGTAGAAAAAAGCACTTGGTAATTTCCAAGTGCTTTTTAAATTATTATAATTATAGTTCTTTAAACTGTTTTACAAATGCAAGAACGTCTTCACAGTGGCGCAAACCGTCGCTACCGTTATTTTCACTTAGCGAACACGTTGCAGTTGCGCGTGCTAATTTCATTGCTTGAGTAATTGTTTGATTACAATATGCAGAATATAAAATACCACAGCAATAAGCGTCACCCGCCCCCGTTGTGCCTTTAATGAAACCTTGTGGAAGTTCAAAACTTTTTAAACTAACAAATTCATTTTTTTCAACGTCATAACCAAAACTTATCTTTGGCGAATGAATAACTATCCATTTTGAAACGCCAAAATCACGTAGTTTAAACATTGCCCTTTTTACTTCTTCAAGCAAAAATTCGCCCTTTCTATCTAAAAGATTTATTTCGGTAACCGACTGCGCTTCAAATTCGTTTATACAGCAAATATCGGTATATTTAAGTGCGCTTTTTATAATTTTTTGCGCTCTGTCACTCTGTTCTGAAACGATATCTATAGAGGTAAGCATTCCCTTCTCTTTTGCCTTGCAAAGCATTTTTGCGCCGTTTGTACCGTATTCTTCGTTAAATGCGTCGATTTTTTTCATAAGTAGCAAATATTCTAAATGAAAAATTTTTGCTGAAATATTTTCCCAATCAACGCAGTTTTCATCAAAAACGTCGCTTGCACCCGGGATAAAAAAGAAGGTTCTTTGCTTTGTGTCGCTTGCATTCATAACTATTGTAACGCTACTTTCGCCATCTACGGTAATACCCGAGCGATCAATATTATCATATTTTGATAGCGTAGAAATTAAATGTTTACCATTATCATCTGCACCAACTACAGCATAAACTTTAACGGGTAAATCCTTATCAAGCTTAGCCAAATCTAAAATCAAGTTACCCGAACCGCCAACGTAGTGTGCGGTATCGCGAACGTTCACAAGCAAACCTTGTTCAGGATAGGTATCAATTTGATAAAAAACGTCTGAAATAAGCGAACCCGCTATGGCAATTCCCTGTTTTTGATTTTGCATATTACACCTTTAAACTAAAAATTTCTATTGCTTTTTTAACGTCTTCTTTCATTGCTTCAATGGCAATTAGCGGTAAATCGTGGTAAAATAACGGACTGCCCTTAGGTAAATTTTCAATATATTCTTTTACCGCTTTGCCACCGGCAAGCGCCATATAAGTATAATAATTTACTTTGCGAATACCGTTTTTGATTGCAGTTTGAAATTCTTCTTTAGTTAAGCCCGATCCGCCGTGCATAACGAGAGGAACAGAAGTCTTTTCACTTATTTTTTTAATTCTGTCTAGGTCAAGTTTTGGTTTTTTCTGATAAACGCCGTGTGCAGTTCCAAAAGCAATTGCAAGCGCGTCTACACCTGTTCTTTCAACAAAATCTTTGGCTACGTCTGGATTCGTATAAACGTCTTCTTCGCTATTATAATTGCTTAAACTTTCTTGCTCTTTTGCACCCCCAACACCTATATCTGACGAGAAAATATGCCCAAGTTCGGCTTCAACGGTAACGCCAACCGAATGGGCTAACTTACAAATAAGCGCGGTTTGTTTGACGTTTTCTTCGTAATCTGCGCTTGAAGCATCAAGCATAACTGAAGTAAAACCTAACTGAATAGCCCTTAAACAAGATTCAACGCTACTGCCGTGATCTAAATGTACGCATATAGGAACTGTTGCATTTTTTGCAAGATTTATCATTATAGGCGCAATTTCAGTAATGGAAACAAGGGGTGAATGAACTTCTGCCCAGTTAAAAACTATTCCCTGCTTCATTTCTTCAGCCGCTTTAACAACCGCAACGGCGGATTCATAATTGCATGCGTTAAACGCGCCTACCGCGTAACCTTTTGCCCTTGCGTCATTCATTAGTTCGGTAAGTGATACTAACATTATTTTCTCCTTAAATTAAATCAATTTTGTAGTCAAGATAATTGCTAAACGCTTCTACAACAGATTTAGCATAGTTGCCCCTTGTTACTGCAACGTGATGACGATAGCCATTTTGCGCCATATATTTAAGCATACCGTTAACGTCTGCCTTTTCAAAAACTGCGCCACAACCGAAAAATTCTTTTGGCAATATATCTTCCGTAAGATTGCCTTCGGTAACAAACGAACAAACTTCACCGTTTTCAGTTTTTAAGCTACCAACAGTCATTTCGCCAGTTATAAATTTACCTTTGTTTATACCTACGCCAGAACCTTCGCCGTATGACTTTTTAAACATAAGATGCTCTTCAATTTTACCTTTTCCTTGCATAAGAGCAGCTGGCGCAGGCCCGCAATGGAATAAAATGAGCTTATCTGGATGATTTTCGTAGTTATTATTAACGTCAAGTAGCATAACGGGATAATCTGCGGCTAAATACATTGCGCGCATCATAACTGCGTTGGTTACGTCTAGCTCACAACTTGCCGAAATACCGCGATTATTAAGTTCGCCTAAAATAAGACAAGGGGCTATTCCATAACGCTTTTGTAATTCATCCCAGCATCTTACTGCAACAGAGTGTAAATCTAATTCTTCAATAAGTTCGTCAATGGCAACGCCAAGTCGCGCAATATTTTCAAGTTTTTGCGGTGGATAATTACCAAAATCAGAAATTTGTGAGTAAAGTTCCTTTTTGCTTTCAAGTTTTTTCTGGTCTGCGTTATCCATCAATGCAAACACGCGAGACATATCTATCGTTTCTACGTTGATACGCTTATTTTGAAAGGCAATTTCATCAAATCTAACCGTTTTAAATGCAGTTGTGCGCGCGCCGATAGCGCCAACGTTAAACTTTCTCATTCCGTTTACCACACGGCAAGTTCCGGCAAATAAACGCAAATCTTCTTTAAATTCTTCACTATAAGGATCTACGCAAAAACTCTTTGTAAGGGTGAATTTTACCTTCATTTGGCGTAGCACGTTACACATTGCAAGTTTACCACACATTGCATCACGCCTATGGGCAAAATCCATTTTATCCATTTCATCAGGAAATGCGTGTACTAAAATGGGTACTGTTACGTCCTTAAATGCAACTGAAGCGCCGTTTTCATCACCAAAGTTCGGAAGTGATAAAATAATACCGTCATATCTCCCTTCATTTTCCTTCAAAAAGCGAGCATAAGCCTTACCTTCGTTAATTGTTTCAACTGCGCCGTAGCGTGTTAAGTTTTCATCCATTATTAAATAGTCGTAACCGTTTTCTTCTAAAACTTTGCATAACGCAATTCGCGCAGACGCAATTAGTTCACCTGGGAAAAAACCGCGGTTACCAAAATATAAAGCAAAAGTAGTTTTTTTCATAAAAGCCTCCCTATAGGTTTATATACTTATAATAGCACTTTTTTTCCGTTAATAATAGTAAGAAATATCACTAAAAATAGTAAAATCTTCCCAAAATATGATATTATACCCTTGCTTGAGCGCAAAAACTATGTTATAATTCAATAGGGGTAATAATCGTATGTTAATAAATTTTAACCTGCCTAAACTTAATAAACTTCTTGCCGATTTTTATACGCTTACCGGTATGACTATAAGCGTTTGGGATGCAAATTTTAATCAACTTTCTTACTATCCGTTAGAAATGCAACCCTTTTGTAATATGATAAAACAATCTAAGATCGGCAAAAAAAGATGTTTTGAATGTGATAAAAATCTTTGCGCCGAATGCGTTAAAACAAATAGTCCCGTTACTCACTACTGCCATACTGGGCTTATAGATACTGCGCTACCCATCAAATTTAAAGATAACGTTTTAGGCTACGTTATGTTTGGGCAAGTTTTGGAAAAACAGGATAATAACGCTTCTTCGCGTATAAAAAAACTTTGCAAAGAACTTAAATTAGATTACAATATCCTTTTTGAAAACTACTGCAAACTAAAAATCTACGATAGGCAAAAAATTGCATCCGCAGGCAATATTTTGATTACCGCAACACGCAATTTGTGGCTTTCTGACTACGTTGAAATCGGCTACAATACCTTAGCTTCTAAAATAAACGACTATATTCGCAAAAATCTTTCTGGTGACCTTTCTTTACAAGCAATTTGCTTAGCAATCGGTGTTTCTAAAAATAAACTGTATGAAGTTACGCACGAACAGTTTGGTTGCACTATCGGTCAACAAGTTTCTAAAATTCGCATTGATGAAGCAAAAAAACTTCTTTCTACCACAGATTACCCTATAAGCGAAGTAAGCGATTTAGTAGGTATGACGGATTACAACTATTTTACTAAGTTTTTTAAATTACACACAGGCACTACCCCGCTTAAGTATCGAAAGCAGTTTCCTTTTAGTTTGCACGATTACGTATAAATCAAAAAATAATAACTTTAGTTGAAAGTGCTAGCAAAAAAGACCTGATGAAGAAACATTAGGCCTTTTTATATTACGAATAATTTATGAATTTGAAAATAAAAAACCGTGGAAAATCCACGGCTTTATTCTATTAAATATCTATTATTTACCTGAACAAATTTCAAGTGCTACGTCTGCAGCAGAAGCAGCGTCTGGAGTGTAGTAATCTGCACCGATACTATCACAGAATGATTGAGTAATAGGCGCGCCACCGATCATAATCTTAACGCTTTCTCTAATGCCTTCTTTTTCTGCTTTTTCAACAACTGATTTCATTTCCATCATAGTGGTGGTTAAAAGCGCTGAACAACAAATAATTTGAGCATTGTGTTCTTTTGCCTTTTCAACAAAAGTATCAGCAGAAACGTCTACGCCAAGATCGATAACGGTTAAGCCCTTGCCTTCAAGCATCATTTTAACAAGGTTTTTACCAATGTCGTGTAAATCGCCTTTTACAGTACCTATAACGGCAACACCTTTAGCGGTTACACCGCTTGCAACTAAATATGGGCGTAAAACTTCAACACCTGCGTTCATAGCGCGTGCAGCAACTAAAACTTCGGGTACGAAAACTTCATTTCTTTTAAACTTTTCGCCAACAACGCCCATTGCAGCAAGCAAGCCTTCTTCTAAAATAACCTTAGGTTCAACACCTTCTTCAATTGCCTGAGCAACAAGTTCTTTAACCTTAGGTGCTCTACCGCGCTGTAAAAATGCGCTAATATCTTCTAAAATAACACTCATATCTTACTCCTTAATTTTTTGGGCGCATACGCACCCGTTTGTATTTTTTACCTTTTAATTATAACATTTTTTATTTAAACCGAGTAAAAAAATATTATTCTTTTTAAAAAAATATTCTCTTATTTATTATAACCTTTTTGCAAAAATATTCTTTTATTTATTATAACCTTTTCGCAAAAATATTCTTTTATTTATTATAATTATAGTAGATAATCGACCTATACGGCCACTTCATTAAATAAAATTACAGAAAAATATGTAACCGTGTTAACGGCGTTCTTATAATTAATATTGCAATCTTTTGCAAGGTCAACAACGCTTATGCCGTTTGCTTCAACCGAAGAACGCGCCTTTTGGGGAAATCTGCAAGGAGCGTTTGGATAGGTGCATTCCTTACATAAACCACAACCTTCTGCCGATAGAATTCTTATTTTTTCGCCTTCAAAAAGCAAGGCTACCTGGTCTGTTATTTTTTCATGCACAATTCTGCCTGCATTCATTCCTTCAATATCAAAAGAATCTTCCAAGGGGTGGCAAGTTGTAAAAACCAACCCTTTTTCGTACTGCAAACATTTTTGCTTAAGTTCTTCGCGCGTGCCAACCCCTGGCGGGCATTGCCACGTTTTATTGTACATACCGCAATAATTCATTGCGCATGCTTCTAAAACGTAATCCCTAAAGGGAATATCCTTAGAGTTTACAACGGCATATTCATGCACTAATTTTGCAACTTTTTCTAATATATCTCTTTGCATATTCACCTAAAACATCATATTTTCTACGTATTTATCTTGAAAAACTTTTGAAAAAGAAAGTTCTACTATTTGCAAAGAATTCGCTATATTTTGAACTTTTTCAAAGGCGTTATCATCAATTAAACAAAGTTTAACCCCTGAAAGAGAAGTATTGCCAACTACTTTAGCAACCTTTTGCAAATCTTTTGGCAAAAGCCCAACGTTGCAAGCGTTTTCTATATTCATATAAAAGCCAAGCCCACCTGCAATATAAAGACTTTGAATATCTTTTATATCCACGTCCTTTTCAATAAGCATAGTTTCTATGCCCGCGCAAATTGCAGACTTTGCAAGTTGAAATTGCCTTATATCTTTTTGCGAAAGATATATGTCTTCGGTTAGGTAAAATCTATCATCTTTCAAAGCGCTTATAAACCTACTTTCACTATCGTAATTAAACGCTCCCGTTTCATCAATAATATCTTCGCTACGCAGTAACGCGATTAAATCTATTAGTCCGCTACCGCAAATTCCAACCGGTTTTTTATCTTCAATAGTGCTAAAAGAAATTGCGTCATTTTTAATAAAAAACCCGTCTATAGCACCGTTAACGCCACCTATACCACATTCTATACAAGCACCTTCTAACGCTGGGCCGGCTGCGGTTGAAGTTGCGTAAAGCACACCGTTTTTAGCCAAAACTATCTCTCCGTTAGTGCCTACGTCTACAAGAATAGAAATTTGTTTTTTATCACTTTGATCCAAAGCCAAAACCCCAGCCGTTATATCGCTACCAACGTATGCTGAAGCAGAAGCTAATAAGCACACCTTTTCTACAGGCAACCCAAGTTCTTTTCCCGATAAAGTTTTACCGCAAGTAAACACGGGAGTAAAGGGATATTTTCCTATGCTTTCTGGGTTAACACCCAAAAATAAATGCAACATAGTGGTGTTTGCAGAAAGGTATAATTCTTTTACTTTTTCGCCGTTTGCAAGCAAATTAATAAGTTCTTTGGTTTTATCTATTATAAGAGATTGAAGTAAAGAAAGTTTTCCACTTTCACAGGCGTTTATTCTGCTTAAAACGTCCGCTCCGCAAACGGACTGAGGATTAAGCGCGGAAATCTTTTTAAGAGTTTTACCACTTTGTAAATCCACCAAACAAGCGCCCAACGTAGTAGTTCCTATATCTAAAGCAACGCCAAGCCCTTCTTTTGCTCCCTTAAAAACTTCATTACTACCTTTTTCTTCTTCAAACTGAGTAAGTCCACCGCCCGACTGCTGATTAAAATAAACGGTTACGTCTTCTTTAATTTTAGCCTTACAAGAAAGAATGAATCCGTTTTCATCTGGAATTTGCCCTTCTACTTCACCGCTAATAAGTTTTACTTTACACTTACCGCAAGTGCCTTTACCTCCACAAGAAGCAGGAAGGTAATAGTTGGCTAAGGCAAGCGCATCTGAAAGCGTTTGCCCTTTTTTGCAAACTATTGTATCACGTTTTGGTAAAAGTGTAATTTTATATTCCATGGTAAATTTCCGTTAATAATTTATAACTGTAAGCGTATATTGCAAGCAAGGGCAAGTTATTTATTTTGATTATAATATTCGTCAACCGCTTCAAAAAAGGCTTCGATATTAGCCCAAGGGCTTGCAGGGGGAATATCGCAACCAGAAGAAATTACGAAGTTAGAGTAGCTGCAACATTCATTCATAATTTCCGTAGTTGAATCTTTAACAGATTGTGGATTACCGTTGCAAATTTGACCTGCGGGATCTACGTTACCCATAACCACCCTATCTTTTGGCATTTTTTCAAGCATATCACGCATTTTAACTGAATTACCAAAGTGATAAGCGGCCGAGCCGGTTCTTAAAATAGAATCCGTCATTAATAAAATATTATCCCCACAGTTGTGGTAAACAACCAAGAAATCATCCGTTTGAACTGCATCTACAATGCGTTTAACGTAAGTTTCTGAAAATTCTTCAACTAAAGAAGGCGAAAGCATCCCCGCAAGAGGTTCTGCCATAAACACGCCGTTTGCGCCAACTTTTTTGTATTCGTTAATATATTCAATAATAAAGTCGGTAACCTTTTGAAGCACAACGTGCACCATATCGGGATCAACGTAGCAGTTAATCATGGCTTCGCTAACGTCCATAAGTCTGCCAGCCAAAGAGAAAGGACCTATAACGCCTGCGAAAACAGGTCTATCTGTAATAAGTTCTTTAGCCTTCTTAATGGCTTCGACGTATATAGGGCAACGGCCTGCGTTAACAGAAGGAATTTCAAGTGCTTCTGCTTCTTCTAAGGAAGTAACCAAAGCGCCAACTACGGTTGGAACTTCGTCATCTGAAAAACGAACTTGAGCGCCAAAAGCTTGCGCTTCAACAGATAAGTCCATCATACTAACTGACGCCAAAGTATCGTGTTTTTTTGCAATAAGACTCATGCCCTTTGCCTGCAAATCACTATTTGCAGTAATTTCTTTAACGCTTACGCCTAAAAGGCTAACGCTTGGGAAAGAAAGTACGGGCATAGGTTTTTTAATTTTACTATTTTTAACTTCTTCAAGCCAAAGTTTCATATTCATAACGAAATCTCTCCTGAAATACAATTTATATATTTTTTATACAGTAGTGGCGATTTTTTCGCGGAATTCTTTTGGAGAAAGCCCCGTTTCAGCCTTAAACTGTTTTGTAAAATAACTTTGATTTTCAAACCCCGTGAGAGTTGCTATTTGTGCAATAGATAACGAACCGTCGCGAAGCAAAGTCTTGCTTCTATTTACGCGGAACTTGTTAACGTAAACGGAAATACTCACACCCATTTCTTCATTGAAAATCTTGCTTACGTGCGATTTACTCATATACACGAAGTCCGCAATATCATCTAGGGTTATTTTTTTCATATAATTACTGCGAATATACCCTATAATTTTATGCAAAGTTACGCTGTGGCGAATATCCTTAAATTCAAAAACGTAACTAACGAAACGGTTAATAACGCTTGAAAGCCAAACGCCTAACTTTTCAACGGTGTTAAACTTTTCTATTTCTTTTATAAAACTGTTGTTAAGTAAGAAAATATGTTCAGTATCTGCACCGCCTTCTATTGCAGAGCGGGAAAGAAGCACCACAAGCTCTAACGCGCGCGCCTTTATAATTGAAAAATCTCCGTTTGAACGGAAGAAAATTTCACCTAAAAGCCTGTTAAGGTACTCCTTAGCGTTCTTTTCATCCCCCTGAGTTATTGCTTCTTGAAGTTTTTTTTCTAACTTCATGGGATACTCTTCGTGCTTGGGTAAAATTTCCAACTCTTTATAAATTGAGTTAAGGAAATCGCCAACTTCTTCCATTTCTTGCGGTTTTTCGTTTGAAGAAAACAACGCACTTGCAACTTCCGCAAGGTCGTTTACCTTGCCGGTTTCCATTCTTGGCAAATTATACGTTTGCTGATCTTCTTCGTATTCCCCCATAAGCACAGGCCCTAAAACGACGGCCGAAACAAGTATTCCGTATTCGTCGAAAATAGGAACGGAAACAAAAATAAAATCCATCGGACAGTAATAAATATACCTATTATCCCAACGCGCAGATTCGTAAGAAGCGTAAAGATGGGTATTTTTATAATCGCATTTTTTAGGGCAGTTAGCGCAAAAAGTGGAATTGAAACTTTCAAACGTTTTAAGTTTAACGTCAAACACGTTTGCGTTTACGCCCGTAAGCGAAGCAAAATGTTTTATTTTTTTCTCTTGCATTACTACCCCCCTATTTGAAATTTTTTTTGTTAATGATAAAACAAGGATTTACCCTATTTTTTACTTAAGTTAATTGTAACATACTTTTTGCAAAAATAATATAAAAATATCATTTTTTTTAGAAAAAAATTCTTTATTCGCTTTGTATAAGCAAAAAAGAAGTTAAATACAACACTACCCCTAAAAAAAGAAGACGGCATAGAAGTAAGGATAAATATTGATTTTGCTACTAATATAATTTTAACGAAAGCAATAAGAGCCTATTAATCGAAAACACAAAGACCGATGGGATGATCTCTTAAATAAAAAACACTTTGCATGATGAAGCCCAAACATGTTTGAATGAAATCAAATACGCCTATCTATAACCTTGTAAGGCAAGATTTCATCCGCCTATAGTGGATTTATGCCGTCGCAAGAAAATTTAATTAAAAACGTTAAGTAATAACTTGTCGTTTTTTTGTTCAATATAAAACTCGTTGATGCAATGGCCCGTCTAGATGAATTACTATGCACAATTGTTGCCGTTTTTGCTTGTAACCAATTGAAAAATTTATAAAAATATGGTATAATACGAAAAAGTCATTTGAAAGGAGTAGAATCCATGCCGCTTGAAAAATTCTACGAAACCTATTTTCCATTCTGGAGCGTGCTTACCGATGCAGATAAGCAGCTACTGTGCGAAAATACGGCAGAAAAGCACTTTGATCGTTCTCAGCCCGTCCACGACAATATGGGTTGCACCGGACTTTTTATTGTGCGCTCGGGCAAGCTTCGTCTCTATATACTTTCCGAAGACGGAAAGGAGATTACACTCTATCGCCTCTCGCCAGGTGACATATGTATGCTTTCGGCTTCCTGCGTTTTGCAGAGCGTTACCTTCGACGTATATGTAGACGCAGAGGAGAAGACCAACTGTTATCATATCAGTGCATCTGCCTTTAGCGACGTCAGCAACCGCTATCTTGAAGTAAAAAATTACGCTTTGGAAACCGCCGTTAGCCGGTTTTCCGATGTCATGTGGATTATGCAACAGGTCGTTTTTATGAGCATGGACAAACGACTTGCTATCTTCCTTCTTGAAGAAGCCCAATCGAATGACACGGGAAGCGTGAATATGACGCACGAAACCATAGCACGTCACCTTGGAACTGCCCGCGAGGTGATTACGAGGATGCTAAAGCACCTTGCCGCTGACGGCGTAATTGAGGTCACTAGAAAGGGCATCCTGATTACAGACAAAAAGAAACTGCGGAGCATTGCCTATTGACTTTGCCCCGCAGGTATTATTCTGTTACCGTTCCGTATTTCCAATCGTTGATACCGCCGAACTCTTTAACATTAGTATAGCCTAACGCCGCAAGCTCATTTGCGGCGTTTTTACTTCTCCTTCCGCTTCGACAATAGACGAGGATCAGTTGATCTTTATTTGTTAGAACTTTCTCGGCTTTCTCTGCGATCTCATAATCGGGAATCAAGATAGCTCCTTCAATATGTCCCTCGGCAAACTCCTCTGGAGTTCGCACGTCTAAAATGACGTATCCTTCCTCGCTTTCCATAATCTCTTTTGCTTCGGCAGGAGTGATCTGTTCATAAGCTCTTTTATTATTACCGTTGCACGCTACAAATAGAGTAACGAGCATTAACGCAACCGATACTACAATTATAATGCGTTTCATCATACAAGCTCCGCAAGAATAGCAGCTTTGGGTTTTGCTCCGACGATTCTTGTTTTTTCTTTTCCGTCCTTAAAAACGATCAGCGTAGGAATACTCATCACACCATATTTTATAGCAAGGGCGTTTTCATCGTCTACGTTCACCTTACCAACGGTAATATCACTTCTTTGCTCGGCAATCTCGTCCACGATGGGAGAAATCATACGGCAAGGACCGCACCAATCGGCGTAAAAATCCACGAGAGCCGTACCTCTTTCGATTGCGTTATTAAAATTATATTGATGTAGTTTTTGTACTGACATAAGATATATCTCCTTTTTTATTTACATTCGGTGCAGATGTACTCGGGCACCGTTTTTTCATTTATGACTGACTCGTACAGGCGCCATCCGCCTGCGAGATTGTAACATTCAAATCCGTTGCCAGCAAGGATGCGACAAGCGATATAGGAGCGCAAACCACTGTGACAATGCACGTACACGGGCTTTCCCTTGGGAATCTCTGCAATTCGGGAGCGTAGAGAATCAAGTGGAATGTGCATAAAGCCGTCGATTTTACCGCGTGCGACCTCGGTGTCGGTTCGGGTGTCAAGAAGGGTGACGCTATCGTCGCGAGGTAGCTTTTCTACGTCGTGCCAGAAGAATTGCCCTATTTTCCCCGTGATGACGTTTTCAGCAACAAAACCCACCATATTTACGGGGTCTTTGGCAGAGCCAAAGGGCGGCGCATAACAAAGCTCGAACTGGGCAAGATCTGTTACCTTCGCACCGAGTCGTATCGCAGTAGCGATCACGTCCATACGCTTATCCACACCGTCAAAGCCCACGATTTGCGCACCGAGGATCTTGTGAGTTATTTTATCCCACAGCACTTTGACCGACATCATAGACGCTCCAGGATAGTAGGAAGCGTGGGACGCGGAATAGGTGTAAGTCTTATCGTAGTCATAACCTGCGGTAGTCGCGCTCTTTTCGTTGAGCCCCGTGGTAGCAATCGTCATATCAAAGAGCTTTAGCACCGACGAACCCTGTGTGCCCTTGTACTCTGAGGAAATACCGCAGATATTATCCGCCGCAATGCGTCCTTGCTTGTTGGCAGGACCCGCAAGCGGAATAAAGGAGGGCTCACCCGTTACAAAATTCTTGACGGTTACAGCATCACCCACGGCGTAAACGTCGGGAGCACTCGTTTGCATTTTCTCATTCACAATGATACTGCCACGTTCGTTCGTTTCAATTCCGGCAGACTTTATAAAAGCGGTATCGGGGCGAACGCCTACTGATAGAATAACCATATCCGTGTTAATCATGCCTCTGTTCAGCTCTACGGTCAAACCTTTTCCATTCTCCTGAATAGCTACAACACCGTTACCAAGTGCTAGCTTGATTCCTTTTGATTTGATATATCGGTGAACATCAGCGGCCATATCGAAATCAATGGGAGCGATAAGATGGTCAGATAATTCAACAACGGTCACATTAAGTCCTGCGTTGGCAAGATTTTCAGCCATTTCCACGCCGATATATCCACCGCCGACAACCACCGCAGATTTCGGATGGTTATCTTCTATATATTGCTTAATCTTAATAGTGTCGGGAATGTTGCGTAGTGTAAAAACCTTATCGCTATCGATTCCATCAATATTCGGACGAATGGGAGAAGCTCCCGGAGAAAGAACCAAGCTATCGTATTGCTCGGTGTATTCCTCACCTGTTTTTAGATCTCTAACCGTAACGGTCTTGTTTTCTGTGTCTATGGAAACCGCCTCATTGAATATGCGAACGTCGATATTGAAACGAGCCTTTAAACTTTCGGGTGTTTGCAGAGTGAGATTTGCCTTCTTAGTGATCTCACCACCAATATAATAAGGAAGACCGCAGTTTGCAAAGGAAATGAATTCTCCGCGCTCCAATATAATGATCTCGGCTTTTTCGTTAAGCCGTCTGAGTCTTGCCGCGCAGGACGCCCCGCCGGCCACGCCTCCTATGATTAACGTCTTCATAAGCACACCTCCGTTTTCTTTCTGCGAGTATATTTTACCATACTTTTTTCGTATCCGCTGTGACTTTTGTCACTCAAGCATATTATATCATGAGTAAAAATGCTTGCTTGCAAGGGCATTTTTACGACCTGATTCAATAACACAGCCGCGCAGGGCGCGGAAGGTGCGTTAGCACAAAGACTTGCGAAGCAAGGATTTCTGTGTATATTATATCATATTTTGTGCTACATATCAACACGAAAGTAGCTTGTGACATAAGTCACGGACGGGACTCTGTTTTTGTGTTAAAATAAAGCCGTAATAAAAACACAAGGAGGACACAAAATGAGTGTTTTCAATATATTCGCACGCAAGGATATTAACGAAGGGGTGCGAAACTTCCGTAAAAACAAAAACGCATTTCTTATCGACGTCAGAACGAGAGAAGAATACGCTGGCGGACATATTGATGGAAGCCAAAATCTTCCGCTTGACGAGATCGACAAAGTGGATTCGATTATAAAGAATAAAAACACTCCTCTATACGTCCATTGCCTAAGTGGTGGACGAAGCGCACGCGCGGTGGCATATCTGAAAGACAAGGGATATCGGGAGGTTCATGATATCGGCGGTATCGGATCGTACAGGGGTAAGATCGTTGTTTGAAGATGCAAAGAAAAGCCCAATCGGTTGAAAATATTATAGAAATATGATATAATCAACTCACCGATAGCACGAATTTAACGAGGTAGTATAGATGAATGAAGAATGTTTGATTTGCAAAGCTCCGCTTGAATACCTTGATGCTGACGAGGAAATGGAATGTGTGCTTTGCCACAAAAAACAATACAGCAAAACAAGATGCGTAGGCGGTCATTTCGTCTGCGATGAATGCCATACAAGCGGAATGGACAGCATCATTGCAATTTGTCTGAACAGCAAATCCGATGATCCAATTGAAATTTTAGAAGAAATGATGAATATGCCGTCTTGCCATATGCACGGCCCCGAACACCATACAATGGTCGGCTCGGCGCTTTTGACCGCTTATAAAAACGCAGGCGGTGAAATTGATCTGGCGTCCGCGCTTGGAGAAATGCAGAAAAGAGGAAAGCAAGTCCCCGGCGGCGCCTGCGGATTTTGGGGCGCATGCGGTGCAGGCATCAGCACGGGAATGTATATCTCCATTGCCTTGAAAGCCACTCCTTTGGCAGGTGAAGCTTGGGGATTATCCAACCAAATGACAGCAAGAGCATTGGATGCGATAGGCAAAAATGGCGGCCCCCGTTGCTGCAAAAGGGATTCCTATCTTGCCATCATCGAAGCGGTCAAATTCACGAGCGAAAAATTACATATCGATATGAAACTGAACTCTGTGATCTGCACTCGCTCACACTTGAACAATCAATGCAGACAGGAAAAATGCCTTTTCCACAAAAACTATACAGAGTATTAAATTCCAATTTTGCGATGTGAAGTAGAGTAATTCAGCAGTTCAACGAATACCACTCTTTTAACGATAGGAAGACACTACACCTTGACGGGGAGTAGTGCTTTTCTGCATTTGGGGCATCCGAGGCACAAGATATAGGCACCGCTTATAATGAAATACAATAAAAAAAGCCCTTTGTAAATCAAGGGTTTTCATCTAATTTTTGATCGCTCTAATTCAAATCCCTACCCTTTATCTTCCACAATAAAAAAGTGCAAGTGAACCACTTGCATTTTTTTTGTGAAAGGGCTACGAAAAGGCATGTGATTTCACGCTGTTGCCTGCTCTACAAATTGGACTTTGATCAATTCTTTTTGTATTCAAACAAGCGATACAGTTTTTTTGAGAAACCGCCTGCATAAAGCTTCGCAAATATGAACCTTTCAAAACCTTTCAACTTGTCTATATATTTCTGCGGTATCATGGTGTGTTCTTTTACGAAAGCAAGCTTCTCGCTTTGATAAGATCGTGGGTTGTCTATACCGTAAACCTTTGTAACGCCTACGTCATTTATAGGGTTTCTTCGCTTTGACATTTTAGCGGCAAAAGAGGTATAGGCATCCACTAAAAGCATAATGCTTTCAAAATGAGTGCAAAGGCTATCTGTTAAAGTTCGCATTTCATCTGTGGTCAAATACATACTCACGCCTTCCATAACGACAATGGCAGATTTCTTCTCTGGGATAGCTGTCAGCCAACAACAATCTCTTGCATCGCCTGCAATCATTTTATAGTTATCCGTTTCGGCATAGTAGCGTTTTCTTTCTTCAATAACTTCCGTAAAATCCATGTCATACCACTTGTGATCTTTATCTCCGACTCTTATGACTCGGCTATCCATTCCGCACCCGATATGAATGATCACGGCATTCGATGCATTTGATATTTGCTGCTTTACCCATTCATCAAATACGGCAGAACGAACTCCCATATAATAAGCAAGCCATTTGGATTTGGATTTACCCTTCAGCGAAAATCCTTCTGCCTCCCAAATCTCTTCGGCTTTTTTATCATCAAGGAACAAGCCCTTCTTGCTCACGTAAGACTTACCGTATAAGGGGATGTATAGTGTTTTGTTTACGCTATTCATATATACTCCTGCAAATTCTTATTGATCGGTTAGATTATATCACCTTTTTATGTATAAATCAAGGCGGAAGCATTGTATATTTAATGAAATCGTGCTATGCACGATAAAATCCGAAAAGGCTCGGATGAAATCAAATCCGTCTATCCTAACCCCGTATTAGCGGGATTTCATCGCGTAGCGATTTCATCCACGAAGTGGATTTATTCCGCTTGGCTTTTTTGTTGCCTTTTTAAACTCTTTTATAATAAAAATCACAAAAAAGTGCGCCTATAACGCGATTAACAGCACTTTTAACATTTAAATTACTATATTTATTTCCTTTTTTTTAGCTTAAACCGAACACGATATAATCTTTAATTTCAAAATTTCACTCTCTTTATTTTTGTAAATTTTGCAATAAAAAAGCCTTACAATCGAACACTTGTGGTTCGTATTTATAAGGCTATTCACTCAAGGCCGAGCGGATTTTTATTTTAATCCACTCGGCTTTTTTTGTGTTATATATTTTTTTAATTACGTTTAAGTAAAACTTCACGTTCGTATTTTTGAACTTCTTCAAGCCAGTTTTCATCTAAACCTTGGCGCGATAGATATTCTTCCCAAATAGCACCCCAAGGCATTGATTTAAATTTTTCATTTAAATACATTATCTTTGTAAAGTTGTTTTCATCTTGCAACTGTTTAAGTTCTTCGTTTGGAAGAAGCATTGCAAATAAAAGTGCTTTTTGCATTGCTCTAACGCCCGTAACCCAAGCGCATAAGCGGTTAATGCTTGCATCAAAATAATCAAGCCCAATAATTACCTTGTTATCTGCGTTGTTTCTTACAATTTCCTTTGCGATTTCTTTTAACTCGTCATCCAAAATAACAACGTGATCGCTATCCCAACGAACAGGGCGCGATACGTGAAGCGCAACTTTTTCATAAAAAGCAAGAAGTGAAGAAATTTTATCTGAAACAACTTCGGTAGGATGGTAATGCCCAGTATCAAGCAAGCAACAAATACCTTTTGAAGATGCGTAGTTTTGGTAAAATTCGTTATTGCCAACGGTATAACTTTCAAGCCCAATGCCAAACACCTTACTTTCTACTGCGGGAATAACCCACTCTTTATTGTAATCTTGCAAAATTTCATCTAAACTTGCTTTTAGTCTTAATCTTGGTGAAAGTCTGTCTGCAGGAATATCTTTATAACCATCTGGAATCCAAATATTAACAAGACAAGGGCTGTTCATAGCCTTACCCATTTCTTCGGCAATCTTTAAGCAAGCCTTGCCGTGATTAATCCAAAACCTTCTTGTTTCTTCATCCGGTGAAGAAAGTGAAAGCCCGTTTTTCATTTTTGGATGAGCAAAGAAAGTGGGGTTAAAATCTACGCCAACAGCGCCTATTTTCTTTGCAAAATCTACCCAAGGTTTAAAGTGCTTATAGGTATATGCATCTCTATCTACCTTACCCTTATCTTCGCCTAAAAAAGCATAGCACGCGTGAACGTTAATGCGCTTTTTACCAGGCATTAACGAAAAGGCTTTTTCTATATCTGCAAAGAGTTCTTCAGGCGTTCTTGCTCTACCTGGGTAATTACCCGTAGTTTGAATACCACCGGATAGCGAATCGCTACCGTCAAAACCGATAACGTCATCCCCTTGCCAACAGTGAACACTTACTGAAATGTTAGATAATCGACCTATAGCCCCTTCTACGTCTATATTCTGCGCTTCGTATATGCGCTTGCATTCTTCATAAAAACTCATAACTACCCCCTAATTTTTAAGCACGCCGTCCATTACGGTTAAGCCCCATAAATCGGCAAGCCCTTTAATTATTTCATCTGGAATTACGTTTACTGCCCTACCTAAAGTAAGCATATAAATTTGAGCGGTTTTTTCTACCGTTTCAATCAACCCAAAGGCTTCATCTAAATTCTTGCCTGCGCCGTAAATTCCGTGGTTCGTCCAAACAACAAGGCGGTGATTATTCATTTTTTCAGCCGTTGCTCTGCCTATTTCTTCCGTTCCACAAATCATGCAAGGAAGAACGCCAACGCCATCTGGAAATACTACTACGCATTCGGTATTAGACTGCCAAAGCTTGTGAGTAAAATCTCTTTCATCCACTTCACAAACTGTGTTCATTGCAATAGTATAAGTGGGATGAGAGTGCATAACTACCCTATGCTCTTTATCTTGTTTCAAACGCGCAATATGGCTCATCATATGCGCGGGGAATTCAGAAGTAAATTTACCGCCGTCTTTATAACCCCAAAGAAGTTCTGCGTTTTTACCGTCATTTGCAATTCTTACTATACCAAGGTTAGTTTCGGGATCGTTTTGCACGTTTTTAAAATATTTACCCGTGCCTGTTACGATAAAGATTTTTCCTATAAGCTCGGTTGCATCAAAACCAGTAGGTATAACCCGTATAACCTTATTTAAATCTAAGTATTCGCCAACTTCTTTTTCATCTAACAAATAACTTATATTACCGCCGTTTCTTTCGTCCCAGCCAAGTCTATACATATTTGCCGTGGTTTGCCCCATTTCAACAACGAAAGGGGCTTTTGATATATCTTTCATAATCATACCTTCCTTGATTAATTAACTTCTTTTACTTCAAAAGAATTTGCAACAAATTCTCTGCCTTGTGAAAGGCTTTCTATTTCATTAGCGCTAACCATTTGAACTATTAAATTGCCAAGCGCAGTTCCTTCGGTTGGCCCCGTTATAACACGCTTGCCCGTTTTTTGTTTGGTTAATTTATTTAAAAGTTCGTTCTTACTGCCACCGCCTATAATGTTCAGCGTTTGATATTTTTCGCCCGTCATTTGCTCTAAATCTTTAAGCGATTTATCGTAGTCGCAAGCTAAGCTATTAAATATACAGTAAGCGATTTGCCCGATAGTAAGATCGCATCCAACAGAACTCTTAATTTCCTCAATCATACTCTTAGGTGCTAAAAATCTTTGGTCGTTTACGTCTAAAAGTGCGTCTATAGGCTCGTTAACCGCCATTTCGGCAAGCTGAGAAAAAGAATATTTATCCCCAACTTCATGCCTTACTTGCTGTATCATCCAAAGCCCCATAATGTTCTTTTGAAGCCTAAAGGTAAAGTTTAATCCACCTTCGTTTGAATAGCCCGAAGCCATAGCATCTGCGCTTGTAAAGGCGTTATTTTGCTCTACACCAAGAAGTGACCAAGTACCGCTTGAAATATAGGGTGTTTGCCCTTTTAACGGCGTTGCTATAACTGCGCTTGCCGTATCGTGAGTGGCGGGTAAAACAACCTTTGCATTATACCCAACGAACAAAGCAACTTCCTTAGAAAAATCGCCAACAACAGTTCCCGGTTGTGATAAAGTGCCAAAAAGTTCTTTTTTTAGCCCAAGCGCTTGAATAATATCCCAATCCCATTCGTGAGTTTTAGCGTTAACTAAACCCGTTGTGGTGGCGTTGGTATATTCTTGAACTTTTTTACCAGTTAACCTAAAATGAAAATAATCGGGAATCATTAGCATTGAACTTGCCTTTTGCATTTTACCGCTTTTTAAATCGTGATAAAGCTGATAAATGCTATTAAAGGTTGTAAACGCAATGCCCGTTCTTTCAAAAAGTTTTTCAAAAGGCAAAATATCGTGTACTTGCGGAATTGAACTTTGCGTTCTATTATCGCGATAGCAATAAACGCTATCTATTACTTTATCGTTTTCATCAAGTAAAGCGTAATCCACGCCCCAAGTATCAATACCAACTGAATAGGGAATTTTACCAAGTTCGCCTGCCCTTTTTAAGCCGTTAAGTATTTCACTAAAAAGCCTTTCTACCTTCCACGTTAAAGAGCCGTTTGAATTTATAGGCGAATTTTCAAACCTATATATTTCTTCAATTTTAATTTTGTCGCCATCTTTCCAGCTTAAAATATGCCTTCCCGATGATGCGCCTATATCTATTGCAAGAAAGTATTTCATATTGCTCCTTTTTCCATTATAATTTAATAAAAAGTTGGGCTATACACTTTTACCGATAGTATTCCCTTTGAATTAGAATATTAAAGTATGTAGCATTTTTATTTTAACATACATTTCAAAATTTTACAAGATCTTTTCTACTTAGTTAAAAATTTTTGTTGATTACCAAAAATCTTTTTAGCAATCAAAACAAAATCATCAATACTATTTATGTATTTATCATAATTGTGAATCGGTCTATTAGAAATAAAATGTATCATATTTCTATTTGAATTTATTGTCTCCAACACTATTTTTTCTTCATTTGTTATTTCATTTTTATTTTCCATTTCATTGATAATTTTTGGCACTTTTATATTATCTATTTTATTCAAGTCTTCTTTTTGCAAAAAATTTGAAAATTTTTCTCAACACACCGTAATATGGACTTTTAATATTGCTTCTTGTATAGCCCCTAACAATGTCCATAAAAGTATTCGTTCCGTTTCAGATATACTTATTGGCTGGTTTATACAAATTTCTTCCTTATTGAAAAGTTCTATAATAAATTTTTTTATAAGTTTTGATTTAGAAATTATAGCATTAACTACTGATGGTGTTTTTGTCTCTGCTTTCCACCACCAGTTACTAATCATATTGTTTACTAAATCATATAAAATTTTCACATTAGAATGTCCTATTATTTCCTTTTTCTCTATTTGAACACTACAATTTTCTGTAATAAAATCTCCAACCATGCTATCAATATCTATCCAATTTTTTATGTGTTTAGTTATACTTATATTAGCATATCCTCCCAATTCACCTACTTTAATTGTTCTTTTTGCATAAAAATCATAATATTCTTTAACACATTTTATTTGTTTGCAATTTTGCCCACAAACAACAAAATCGCCTATAAATTCAAAATTTTTGCTATAGTCACACATTATATATCCTTTCTCTTAAAAAGTTTCATTGTTTTCCTTATTATAATACTTTTAAAATTTTAACGCAACAAAATGAAAAAGCAAGAACTTTTTATGGTTTTTGATTTTAAAAATGGTTAAATTTTATTAAAAAACACCATTGAAACTGATAAGCTTCAATAGTGCCTCACTTGCAAAAGAGCGACCAAAAGGATACAAAATCCTAATGGGTTCATTTTGCAAAATGGATTCACTTTTTTGCAAAAAAATAGGTTCAAATTTAACGATTAGATCAAACTATTCTTCAATTAAAGCTTTTGTTTCTTTACCATTCTCGACTATGTAAATAAAACAATTTTCAAAATAATTCGAATACAGACCATTCGATTTTAAATTTTCAGGCCAATAGTTATACTTAATAATCACTTCAAATTTATCTGCAGATGTTTTAGGAATGATAAAAGGCAAAAAATCAATTGTTTGTTCTATGGTCTTAGGTTTTGAACCATCAATAGTTGAATTATATACCTCTATGTTTTTTTCACAGCACGTACATTTTGCTTGAAGTATTAGCTGTTTGTTTTTCTTGATAATATAGGGGGCAAGTATTCCTTTTGTTTGCTTTCCCGTATGCGAAAAGACAAATTTATTGTTTCCACAAGTACAGAAAAGATTTGCGGATATGGAAACGCCGTTATGTTCTTGAATATTATTCAAGAATTCTAATATTCTTAACTTCATAATTAATTCTCCATATTAGATTTGTACGATAAATTGGAATTTGATTAATAAAAAAATCTGTTTTTAACAAGAAAATCGACGAATGTATATACGCCGTTTTCGTCTAATTCATCAAATAAAAAGGAAAATCCTATGGCTTGTTCATTAGACGCTTTGATTTTTTGTTTAAAATCATCCATTGACATACCATTTGTGTAATAGTCATCTAAGTAGTTCTCTACTCCATACGCTTCAAACTCATATTTTTTTAGCAATGAATAATCAAAAGTTTCAGCTACATTTCTCGATAATTTAGTTGAAATGGAAATCTTGTCGATCCCTACCTCTATATCACAACAGCCAATGATACTAATCACAGGAATGGGATAATACTCCATTTCATAATTACCATCCTCATTCTTTGAGTAATGACCATTGAAAAAACCCATTTCACAATTATATTTCTCGATGGCTGATATAAATGGACTTCTTAAACTTTGAGCCTTGTTACAGAGTTTTCTATAAAACTCGTTCAGATTATTCTTATTCATATATTGCCTCGTCAAATTTTTATTTATCGATGAGTTTATTGTACCACACTTTTGTATATAAATCAAGGCGCAGCCTTGTATATCATCAATTCTGCAAGGAATTGCATATGATCAAAACAGAATTTTGTATATCATCAAATCGCAGAAAATACAGCATTCGGTTGATGCTATACGTCTTGCGGCAATGATACATCAAGTCTACGACTTTTTTGGCTGGGTGATGTCAAGGATTTGAATTCTTGCATTTTGCAAAGCAATAACGCTATAAACTCATTCTTTGTGCTTTGCAAAAAGCTTCGGTCAGCCGCTAAAAACAGTGGGTTGCCACTGTTTTTTTACGCTCTTGTTCAAATCCCTCCTTTTACTTTCAAAACAAAAAGATATTTTGGGGAGTTTTTGTATGGACTTGAACCCACATACCAAATCACGCCGAAAGGCGTGTATATCATCAATTCCGCAGGAATTGGATATCATCAATACGGAGTGTTGTATATCATCAAGCCGCAAGTAAGATGCACGCTAAAACGTGATGAGATACAGCCCCAAAGGGGCTGATGATATGCACCGCACGTTGTGCGGCGATGATATGCCAAGCCTGCGGCTTGGATAAAAAAACGACAGGTCGAAACCTGTCGTTTTTTGGCTGGGGTGGAGGGATTTGAACCCCCGGATGACGGAGTCAGAGTCCGTAGCCTTACCGCTTGGCGACACCCCAATATTCTTTTTGCGTATGTTATTTTAACAAATTTTATGCCTTTTATCAACTATTTTGACCTATTTATATGAAATTATAGGTATTTTTTTAGAAGCTGCCGCACTTCTTCGTAGCGACGAGCGCCCTCTTGCACGCATAAAAAAGTTTGAGCTATATCAAAACGCGCGTCATGGCTAACACCACTATTTTTAAACAGTTTTATAGCAGACATTGTAACGTCGTAATCGTAAATTTCAAAGAAGTTTGCAAGTTCGCAAAGTTTGGGATATTTATATCCCTTGCCGTTTGCGCGCGGAATTTTTACAAGCGGGGTAAAATAGCGCATAGTATCTAATTTTTCGCGGTATGTGAAAGTAGAATAGCAGTTTGAAAACTCTGCACACATAAAGTTAAAATCAAAAGGGAAATTATGCGCAACAATAAGATCTGCGCGCGAAAAATCCTCTTCTATTTCATCAAAATAATCGTAAAAGGTTTTACCGCCCGATAAACGGTATAATTTTTCTACCGTTATTCCATGAACAGCAGTAGATGCAGGCGAAATATAACTATTGTAAAAGAAAAAGTTTTTTCCTTTTACAACGTTTTGGTCTTGCATGATATATGAAAGTTGAATTATACCGCCGGGTGAAAGCCCCGTAGTTTCGGTATCGAAATATAAAATCATATTAAATCTCCCGTTTATCGACCTATACGCCTACTTTTTGCTTCTTTATATTATATCTTAAAAAATAGAAAATGTCTATTAAATTATTCTGTTAACAGTTTTTTATTGACGAAAACATTCTTTAATGATAAAATAATAATATAAACTTACACATAATAAAGGTTACCTATGAAATTATTTAAAAAATTAATTTATTTATTATTTTTTCCTATTATTTTATCTTCATTTACAGCCTGCGATAATAAAGAGCAGTTCGTTATGATCGGCAAAATAACGGCAATTAACAGTCACATAGAAATTGAAATACTGCAAGATGAATATAATCAAGGTATTATGTGGGTAAATTATTCATCCACTACCCCGATTTATAATGCTAATAATGAAAGAATAAATTTATCTGACTTAACAGTAGGTAACAAAATTAGGATTGTTTACAGCGGGCAAGTTATGATGAGTTATCCGGGGCAAATAGTTGCAAAAAAGATTATATTAATCAACTAAAAAACCCGAATAATCGTGCTATAGACTAATTTTTAGCAAAATAAAGAACAGGCGTCGGTTTATATCGTTACGCCTGTTTTTTATTAATATTTTTTTAAATAATGTTTAAGCACTATACATAAAGATTTGCACTTACATTTTTTGTTTGGCTTTCTGAACTTACAAACTCATAAACGGGGTTGCCATTTTCATCCGTTAAAATTTGTATTATTGCTTTTATCTCGCTTTGCCCATCTATAAGTTTAACTTTAACGAATTTGCCTTTTGTATTTTCTGAAAATTCGTAAACGTATTTTACTTTAATTCCGTTTTGCACGGTTTCAAACTTAAGCTCGGTTTTTGCATTTTTCTTAACTTCATATTCTACTTCCGTTTCGAAAACTTTTTTGCCGTTAGAAATAACGGTATAAGAATATTCTTCTTCACTCCTTTCGCTTTCTCTCTCTATTTCTACGTAATCGCTATCGCTTAATTTAATTAAAAATGAGATTTCTTCTTCACTTCCTTCTACTTCGCGTTCGCCTTTAACCGAATACTCTACCCCATCTAACAAAACGATCCCGTTTATATACTCTTCGTATTCGCCGATATCATCTAAATCCTTTTCGGGAGTTGTGTTATAATAAAAAGTATAAATATTGTATTCCCCCGTGATAGACGGAGCGGAAAGATTGTATTTAAACTGATAACCTTCGCGATCTGAGGTTTTCACTTCGCTTTTAACAACACCGCCGTTTAAAGTGTTTTGCGCTATTAGTAAATTGTTTAAAAGCAAGTCTTTTTCTTCATCCGTAATAGTGGTTAAACTATCGTTTAACGCGCTTATAGCCCTACTTTCGGTAGCGGATAGATTAATTTTATTAATTTGTTCAACGCCCTTTAAAAGTTCTATTCCACCTATAGCAGAATAATTAAACGCGTTATTAAAAGCGCTTGCCTTTTCTTGGTTTTTACTTGTGCAAGCAGCCGCGCCAACACCACCTAAAGTAAGTACTAAGCCCGCAATGACACCTGCTAAAATTTTGTTTGATTTTTTCATTTTAATATTCTCCTTAAGTTTAGTTTTTCGGCAACTATATCAGCAAATTGCGCCTTGAGCAAAAGCCGATATATTCTTGCCGTTTTTTTGTTTTCACTTATTATACAACTTTGCACGCCCTTTTATTGGAGAAATAAAAAAATTTTTAAAAAAAGGATAACGAAGTTTTTTCGCTATCCTTTTTGTTTATATATTGCTGATTTTTATTAAACTTTTTATTACGCAGGTTCGCCAAAATCAAAGGTCGCTTTACCCGTTATAGTTTTTACGGTAAACGCACCGCCGTAGTTTTCGTTGATAAATACGAAATATACGTTGCTACTCTTCAAGTTATCCATAGGGAAATCAACGCTGTTTTCCCACGCCTTAGAATCGTCGTCTGCATCAGCGTAGTCTACCATGTTAGTAATTGCTTGAACTTTTTCATCAACACCGCTAACAAAACCAAGTTGCTTATCTAAACTACCGGTTGAAGTAATATAGAAATGTGCTAGAACCTTTGTTCCCAAAAAGCCATCCATATCAAAAGTAAAACTTGTTTCAACTTTAAAGCTTGAAACTCTTTGAGTGGTTAAATCGGAATAATCTACCGTCATACCGTAAGAATATCCCGTGTTGGCATTGATTCTGTTGTTTGGCGCTCTTGAATAGTCAAAAACAATTTTTCTTACGTGTTTATAATCACATTTTGAACATTCGTAAACGGTTGCTGTTCTTGTAGTATCGTTTTCCATGTCTTTAACGTAAGTGTTAGTAGCAAGCGCGTGGCCGGTTGCTTCAAGAGTTTCAAGGAAAACGTTATCTTTACATCTTGAACATTCTTTATATTTTTTACCAGAAGTTAAACAAGTGGGTTGTTCTGTTATTTCAACGTGATTATGACCGAGCGGATCGGTAAAATTACCTTTATACGTATCGCTACATTTTAGGCAATTATATTGCGTATAACCGCTTTCGGTGCAAGTAGGTTGAGTAATACTTGAAGAATATTCGTGCCCCGTTTTAGAAACGATATTAAAATTATAGGTATATTCGCATTTGAAGCATCTGTTTTCAGTGTAACCATCCGTCGTACAAGTGGGAGCAACCGTTGTTGTTGTGTATGAATGCCCCTTTGCTTCAATAACGGTTTCATCAAAAATCATATCACATCTGGTACATTCGATATGCTTTAAGCCAGTTGCCGTGCAAGTGGGTTCTTTGGTTGTTACCCAGTCTGTTTTATCGTGACCAAGCGCATTGATTTTTTCTCTTACTAATTCTTCTTTACAAACGGTACAAATGGTATGTCTGCTTCCGCTTGTTTCACAAGTTGCGTTTTGCGTTACTATCCAGTCGCTTTCGCTGTGGCCGGTTGCGCTTATAGTAGCCGTTTGAATAACTTCACCGCAAGTTAAACAAGAAGTGCTTTTAGAGCCTGCGTTTAAACAGGTGGGATTCTTAGTTACAACCCAGTCCCCTTCGTCGTGCCCGGTTGCGTTTACGGTAACCGTTTGAATAACTTCACCGCAAGTTAAACAAGAAGTGCTTTTAGAGCCCGCGTTTAAACAGGTGGGTTTCTTAGTTACAACCCAGTCCCCTTCAACGTGACCGAGTTTTTTAATCGTTTCTGAATCTAATCTTTCATTACAAACGGTACAAGTTTTTATTCTTAGACCGTCAATATCGCAAGAAGCCTTTTTAAAAACTTGCCAGTCTGAAGGCTTGTGTTGAGCGGGTATAACTTCCTGCGCAATTAAAACTTCTTTGCATACGCTACAATGTTTACCTTCACTAACGCCGTCTGCCGTACAAGTAGCTTCTTTTCCTTGATCGATTACTTCGGTGTGCCCAAGTTTGGGAATAACGAATTCAACTCTTTCTTCACAATCAACGCAAAGATGAGAGCCTAACCCATCCGCCGTGCAAGTGGGCGCGTGAATCACCTGTTCATCCGTAAAATTTTCGTGGACGTGCGGTTCGTTATTACACGCGGTACACAGCGCCAAAAGGGATAGAGCCACTAATAAAGATAACGTTAGACTTTTTACTTTTTTCGCCATCATATTCTCCTTTAGATTACGCCGTTTAACGCGTAAATTCTTGTGCAAACACTAAATATACGCGCCTATAGCGGTTGTTTTATTTCAACTTTTATTATACTACCCACCTAAATTTTAGTCAAGTAATAATTAAACAAAGTTGTTAATTATATAAGTAAAACAAAAGTAAGTATTTGGGCTTTGCTCTGCTTTTTAAGCAAAAAAACTCAAAATACTTACTGTAAATTAAACTATACTGCTATAATAGGCTAAAAAATTTAGCACCTTTCACTACTTATCCACCCTAACCGTGTAAGAAGAATAAACAAACAAATAATACTCGTCGTGCAGGTAAACGGTAAATTCTTCTTCTACGTTACCGCTTTCATACTCGCATTCTACCGTTTGATTAAGATAGGTAAATTCATAAGATTGCGTTTTGTTATTTTCGGTAATTTCTATTTCGGTTTGCTTTAAACCCTTTTCGGTTGAAGTTTCTAAACTAACACCCCTAACAACCTTACCGCCCAACACCCACTCGTAAGTAAATTCGTTTTCGTTAACTTCGGTTTCGTTGCTAACGCTTATATAATCTTTCCTGTTATCAAAATAAACGCGTAATTCGCTTTCTATTTCTTTACGCTTTTGAATGCGTTTACCCGAAAGTTGATAAAATCTACCCTTGATTTCTATCACGCCCAAGATCGTCGTTTCTGCCCCTGCTGTTTTTTGGTCGTAATAGGCAACGTATTCAACCTTGTATCCGCTTAAGTCGGTAAAACTTACCACCGCCTTAAATTGATATTCGCTAAAATTTTCATCTTCGTTATTGTATACCGTTGTGATGATATTTTCATTTTGCAAAAAAGCATCCCCAGTTAAAAGATAATAAGCACATTCTTCGGCAACCCGTTCAAATTCGTTTTGCGTAAAAGAAAGTAAATTTACCCCGCTTTCTTCTTGAAAAGAAAATAAATTTCCAAGCGCAAACATCTCTTTAGAAAAAACTTCTTCCGCCTTGGCAACGGTTATGGAATTTTGTTTTTGCTTTATTAGGGGATTTATTATAGTAAAAAACACCAAAACAAGGCTTAAAGCACCTGCAAATATGGGAATAATCGACTTATAGCCCCACTTTTTACTCTTTTGCCCCTGCACCCTAAAAATATCTGCTCCCGTGATTTCTTCTTGTAAATCAGCACTAAAATGCTTGATAGAATTCACTTTTTCCAATATTTGCTTGGGGTGCTCTTTATTGAGTTGTACGCTTTCTGCACGCTGTTTAAGCAGTTTTTTTATCTTGCCGTTATTCATAATGATTCACCTTTTCACGCAATATTTTTAGCGCCCTGTTGTACCGCCATAGCACCGTGCCAAGCGGTTTGTTTATCATTTTTGCAATCTCTTTAAATTTATAACCCATAACTACGTGGTAAGTTATTATTTCGCGATCAGTTTGTTCGGGTAATAAATTTAAAATATCTTCTACTCCGCCCGAATCGCCCATCGCTACCGGAATATTTTTCATTTCGTCGTCGCCAAGCACTAACCGCTTATTTTTATTATAGTAATTAATGCCTTTATTTCTGGCAATGGTAACAAGGTAAGCAAGCGCATTTTGTTCTGGCTTGATAGAACGGATATTTTCTAAAAAAGCCACGAAACATTCTTGCATAATATCTTCCGCCAGGTATTTATCTTTTAAAATCGCAAGCGCCGTAAAATACACCTTTTTATAAGTCAACTGATAAAACTCGTTAAAAAGCGCGTAATCCTTTTGCTTGAAACGATTTACGTATTCTTCTATGCGCATATTTGGCCTCAATAAGTCTTTTCGTATATAATACAAATTAACCTTTCTTTTTATTTGAAAAGTTAAAAAATTTTTTACTAATTGCAAAAAACTTTTTTTATAATATATCATATCTTTCTAATTTTGTCAATATACGCGCAATAAAATATGTGTTATTTAATAAAAACACCCTATTAATCGCCCTATAGCCCCACTTATTATACTTTTGAAACAAAATCTTTTAACCTGCGTGAGGCACGTTTAGCGGTATTTGAAGAACATAAGCAAGAAATTCTTACGCTGTTAGGCGCAAAAAATGCTTCCCCGGGCGTAACCGCAATACCAAGCGAATAAAGTAATTTTTTAAAAAATTCTTCTCCGCTTTGTTTAAGATTTCCGATTAAAAGATAAGGAGCGTTCTCCCCGCCGATAACAGAAAAAGATGAATTTACAAAGGCAGAACGCAAAATTTCAGCGTTCGTGCGATAGTATTCTATTCTTTTTCTTTCTTGCATTTTACTTTTTTTACAGTAAGAGGATATAACTGCACGCTGAGTTATCACGTTTACACCGTTAGAGCGCAAGCTTAAATATTTTTTATAGGCGGAATGAATGGGGTTTTGTTTTTTAATAACCACATAACCGCACCTAATACCCGTAAAAGATAAATTTTTTGAATAAGAACGCACTTCAACTACGTTATCACAGTTTTCAACCAAATAAGGGCAATAATAACGGTCGGTAAAATCAGCGTAAGCGCCATCTATAACCAAAAGCATTCCTTTTTCATTACAATATCTTGCCAAATCTTTTGTTTGCCCTTCCGTCAAAACTTCCCCCGTGGGATTGTTTGGCGAGCACGCAAATAAAACGTCACCGCCATTTTTAGGCAATGGAAAAGCATTTTCCGGTTGACTTTTTACAAATTCGACCTTTACCCCGTGCAAACGACACAATTCTTCGTAAAGCGGATAGGTTGGAATAATTATCTGCGCACGTGAAAAATTGCATATTTCAAACAATTCACCCAAAGCGGGTTTTGCGCCCGTAGTAATAAATATTTCATCACTATCTACGTCCGCTCCTAAACTGGCGTAATATTCGCTAATCCTTTTTTTAAGTTCGTAAATACCACATTCGGGCGGATATCCGCAAAAATATGCGCTTTTATTAAAGTAGATACTTTGTTTAACAATTGCTCGCCCCACCTTTTTTGGCGGTGGAAACTTTACGTCGCCAACAGATAAATCTAAAAGGGGAATTTTTATCCCCCCTTTTTTATATTTCGCTACTTCGTTTGCTACTTTTTGAAATATATAATCGCCGTTTATCGACTTATAGCCACACTTTATATCCATTTATCCTACCAAGCCCCCACAAAAATCACCTTTGGTTTACCTTCTGCATATATCTTATTTTTGACTTTTTTAAAGAGTATAATTCCCCCTTCGTAAACTATTTTCCCTTCATTTTTAAAATGCCCCATCTTATTAAGCAAAGCAAAAACCGCGCCACCACCGCTCGTGCAACACAAAGTTTTACCGCATCCCCTTTCGTAAACGATAACTTTTGCTTTATTATGCCCCCGTTCGCAAAATTCAACGTTGATACCACCGCTAAAAAGTTCGTGGTTTTTTATCGCATTAACTATGCGCTCGCGGGTAGGCAAATCGTAAAGCCCGCGAATAACAAGATGACTGTTTCCCACGTTAACTTCGCTTGCCCTAACCCTAAAAACACCCCTTTCATCCTTTAAAAACAATAATCTGTTAAACCTATTCTCTTTTGTGTTACTTGCTTGAAAGTTGGGTTTACCGACTTCTACGCGCACTTTTACACCTTTTTTAGCGTCTATAAAAATCTCTTTATCCCCGCTTGGCGTTTCTACTTTTAGTTCTTTTATACCACTTTCTTTATAAAGATATAGCCCCGCACACAAAAGCGCGCTACCGCAAAAAAGCGCACTAGAACCATCTGCGTTATAAATTTCTATACCCTGTTTATTCCCCTTTTGATAAAGGTAAACAACGCCGTCTGCACCTATTCCAAAATTTCTATTACACAACTTTATTACCTGTGCTTCAGTTGGCCTTTGAAAAAGAAAAATAAAATCGTTACCACAATTTTGCATTTTAACAAATCGCATAAAAAAACCGCCGTTCATACTATTATATGAAGGCGGATTGAAAAATGACTTTAAAAAATTATTTTTATATTATGCTATTTAACAGGCAATAATTGCACTAAAAAAATTAAACCTAAAAAGGTTTAAATATGGATGCTAAAAAGATTTGCTAAAAAAAATAAAAAGAGTGAAAATTTTCACCCTTTTTTTAAAATTTATGCCGTTAATTGCGTTATACGCTCACTTTTGTATTTTTCGCTCCTTTTAAACAAAACTAAAAATCTCGTTAAAACAGTGGCAAAAATTACATATCTCTTCTATCTATAATAGCGCGAGATAAAGAACTTACGTCTGCATATTCTATATCCGTACCGACGGCTATACCGTGCGCAAGACGGGTAACTTTTATTCCCAAGGGTTTTAAAAGCCCAGCAATATACATTGCAGTTGCTTCCCCTTCGACGTCTGGATTAGTGGCCATAATAACTTCTTTTATACCGCCCTTTTGCACCCTTTCCAAAAGTTCTTTTATGCGAATTTGATTTGGTCCTATACCGTCTAAGGGGCTTAAAGTACCGTGAAGAACGTGGTATACGCCCGAAAATTCGTGTGCTTTTTCAAGAGCGATAACGTCTTTGGGCTCTTTAACCACGCAAACCGTTTCATGCGCGCGCTCTTTACATATATCGCACACTTCGTTTTCGCTATAATTACCGCAAACAGAACAGTATTTAACCTGTTTTTTTGCGTTTATAATGCTCTGCGCAAAAGCGTAAGCGTCCTCTTCACTCATATTAATAACCTTATAAGCAAAGCGTTGCGCAGTTTTAGTGCCTACTCCGGGCAATTTTGTAAATTCATTTATAAGCCTACCGATAGGCTCTATAAACACCTTCATATATTATAGCATGCCCCCGGCATTACCGAACTTACCCATTTTTTCGTTGTATAGTTCGTCTGCTTCTTCGTAAGCGGAATTTAAAGCCGCAATAATTAAATCTTCAAGCATTTCCATATCGTCAAGGTCAACGGCGTTGGGGCTGATAGAGATTGAAGAAACAACCTTTTTACCGTTTACCACTACTTTTACAAGACCACCACCGCTTTCGCCTTCGATTTCTGCATTTTCAAGTTCTTCTTGAGCCTTTGCTAAATCTTCTTGCATTTTCTGCGCCTGTCTCATAAGTTGTTGCATTTGCGCGTTACCGCCAAATCCACCAAAACCACCTTTAAATCCTGCCATAATCGTATACTCCTTTAAAATCGTAATGTGGGCTAAGCCCTAATAATATAATAATTAATCGTTTTCTATTTTTAGTTTATTGCCAACGTAATCTTTGACCTTTTGAGCTGCAAGATCTTCTTCCTTTTGTTTTTCCATTTCAGAAGTATCTTTTATAATTTTAACCCCTTCGTATCCCTGTTCTTGTGCATAACCGTTAAGTTTTGCAAGGTTTTCGGGGCGAGTTAAAAGGGTGTATTCATTATCGCCTGGTGCTATTACGTTAAGAAAATTACCCGCTGAAGTTGCCGATACGTCTTGGCAGGCAACCCAAAGCATAATTTCTTTTTTCTGGCGTAAACTTCTTAAAATCGAGCCCCAAACAGCGCTTGCATCTGCGCCTTTCACGCTTTTAACGCTCTTTTCGCTTTTAGTTTCGCTTTTGGTTTCAACTTTTACTTCTTTTTCTTCGACCTTTTGAATAACTTCTTGCTTTTTAGGCGTGGTAGATACGCTTGGCGCGCCTAAGAAAGAAAACTGGTTTTCATCCGGTTCTTCAATCGGCATAGAAGCCATTAAACTTGCAAGATCGGCATCAATTTCGGCGCTGTTAGAAGTTTTTTTCAAGGTTGGTTTTTCTTGCCTTTCAGCAGAAGTTTCTTCAACCTGTTCAACTTCTTCTTTTGCCCGATTTTTCTCTTGAATGACCGTTTCTTGCGGTTTTTGTTCGATTTTTTGCGCTACGTTATTACTTTTTTGTGACCTTTCTTCTTTTTTTACAACTTCCGCCTGTTTAACGTCAGTTAGGTTTTTAACGGTAAACTGCCCTTCTTCTATCTTTTTTTCAAGGGCGGAAATTCTTGCAAGTAAGGCGTCTATATTATAATCTGCTTGCGGAAGACTTGCCTTTACAGCCGCCGTTTCGAACACTATTTTCGGGTGCGTGCTGTACTTTAAATCCCCTTCTGCAACAGAGAAAATTTCTATCGAACGCAAAAGCGCGTGAACGTCTGTTTTTTCGCTTAGCTTTTTTAGTTCGTTAAATTTATCTTCGGGAAGAGAAAGAACTTCGTCTGCGTTAGAACAAGTTTTAATAACCAAAATATCGCGAAGAGCCGAAGCGACGTCACGGTTTAAAATGCTAACCGATTTACCGCGCATTAAAAGCTCGTCTGTTAAAGAAAGCATCTTGCCGGTGTTTCCTTCAAACATAGCCGAAAGCAATTTTTCAATAACGGCGCGATCTGAAGTTCCAAGCACTTCTAAAACGTCGTCGTATGTTAAAATACCGTCTGAATAAGAAAGGCAAATATCGGCAATAGAAAGCGCGTCGCGCACGCTACCTTCGCCCGCTTTAGCGATTAATGTAACCGCTTCTTTTTGATATTTTTTACCAACTTTATCGTAAATTTCGCAAATAAACTGCGCTATTTTTTGTGTGGAAATCAGTTTGAAGTCAAAGCGCAAGCATCTTGATAAGATAGTTGCCGGAATTTTGTGCACTTCGGTAGTAGCCAAAATAAAAACTGCGTGTGAAGGCGGTTCTTCTAAGGTTTTTAAAAGCGCGTTAAAAGCTTCCGTCGTGAGCATGTGAACTTCGTCTATAATATAAACCTTATATCTACCTGCAACCGGCGGATACTGAATTTTATCGCGGATATCGCGCACGTTTTCAACTTTATTGTTAGAAGCGGCGTCCATTTCTAAAACGTCTAAATTAGAAGGACTTTCTAACTTCTTACAGGCTTCGCACTCTCCGCAAGGACTGCCGTTTACTGGATTCAAACAATTTATTGCGCGCGCAAAAACCTTGGCAGCGGTAGTTTTACCCGTGCCCCTTGCACCGCAAAACAGATAGGCGTGCCCAACTCTGCCGGTGTTTATTTGATTTATTAAAGTTTTAACAACGTGTTCCTGGCCGATTATTTCATCAAAAGTTTTTGGCCTAAACTGACGGTAAAGCGCAAGATAAGACATTTTATCTCCTTAAAACTGTTATCGTATTTTACGTGGCGCGCTACTTGTAAGTGATACCCGCGCTCAACGCGCAACTAAAAATTTTAGTCATCTTACAAAATGTCGCTGATTTTTCTTTTTATTCTTTGCAAGGCGTTATCCACCGCCTTTGCTTCCTTGTTCATTCTTTGCCCGATTTCAACGTAAGAAAGCCCCTCTAAATAAAGTTTAAAAACGTTTTTTTCAAAGTGAGAAAGATTGCTTTTTATTTTCTCCATAAGCTCGTCGGCCGCTTCTTGGCTTATAATTTGATCTTCGGGATCAACGAACCCAACCCCTTTATTTTGCGTTCCGTCTTCTATAGAAACGGATGCGTTTAAGGGAGCGTTCTTTTTGCTTTGCGCCTTTAACACGGCGCTTATAATAGAATTTTTAATACATGCGTAAGCATAGGTGGAAAACTGCCCGCAAAAATTAAAAGTATTAACGGCGTTTAAAAGCCCTAAAACCCCTTCTTGCATAAGGTCGTCGTTATCGCCACCGGCAAGAAAAAACTTTCTTGCCAAAGACTTAATCATGTTCTTATATCTTTCATAAAGTAGGTTAAAAGCGTTGTTATCTCCGCCCTTATATTGCTCTATAAGTCGATTATCGCTACATTCAAGCATTTACGCCTGCCTTTGGCGAAGGGCTTCGAACACGGCTACACCCGTTGCAACGGATGCGTTTAAAGAATTGATTTTGCCGTGCATTTTAATACTCATAACCCCATCACACTTTTGTTTTGTAAGGCGGTTAATGCCCGTATCTTCTCCACCGATAACTATTGCAATTCGCCCGGTTAGGTTGGTTTTATATAAATCGCTACCGCCGAGTTCAAGCCCGTAAACCCAAATACCGGCGTCCTTAAGTTTATCTATTGAAGAATTGATATTCGTTTCTTTTGCGATTGCAACGTGATTTGCTCCGCCTTCCGAAATTCTCATAACGGTATCGGTAACAGATGCCGAACGGTGCTTACCTATAACGATACCGTCTATACCAGCGCACTCTGCAACCCTAATAATACTGCCCAAGTTATGTGGATCTTCAATGCCGTCTAACACCAAAAAGAAACAATCGCGGCAAGCGCAAGAAGAAATCATATCGTCTAAATCGGAATACTCAAAATCGGTAACGAATGCGATAAACCCTTGATGACGCCCGCTTTTGCATTGTTTATCTAAAACGGACTTATCTGCAAAAGCAACTTTAACGCCCGCTTCGCGAAGTTCAGCCAAAAGTTTTTTAGAGTCTGCATCACGAAGACCGTTCTGCACCAAAACTTTATCAATCGTCTTTTGAGTTTTTATAAGTTCGCTAACCGCGTTTTTACCTTCAACTGTCATTTATCTCTTCTCCTTTGCTATCCGATAAATTTAGAAGCTCATTCATTCTTTGAACTTGCCCAGTAACGTATAAATAGCCGATAACCGCCTCGAACCCCGTTGATTTACTGTAATTGGCAGGACTCTGGTTTTTAGCTTTGCTTATTTTTTTAGAATTCTTTGCTCTGCGATAAATATCGCTTTCTTCATCAGTCAAAAGTGGCAAAATACGCCCTACGAGATCAGCCTGCGCGCCCGCGCAAACGAGTTTTGCTTCCCTTTTGTTAAGTTCACCGCTTTTCGCGTCGCTATTAAAAGCGAGTTTTTCGCGCACGTATAGCGAATGAACGGCGTCGCCAAGGTAAGCCAAAACTACCGGATTCATAAGTTTTGCCTGTGTAATAGATATTTTTTGACCGATATCGAACAAAATCAACTCACTTTTGCGCCAAAAAACGCAATGGCTTGGCGCATAAAAGATATTAGGCATCACAAAAAAACAACGGCTTTATAGCCCGCTTTTAATTTATTTCGCGGTAATGACGAATTTTTGACATACTAGCCGTATTTTACACTATTGCCACCTTTAATTATAACATAATAATCACTTTTTTACAATTGTTTTGATTAAATTAGTTAAAATTACGCCGATATTAGATATTCAACCGCGCCACGAAAAATTGCAAGGGCAATTTCCTGCTGATATTCGCTATTAATAAGCAAATTCTCGTCTTGCGGGTTAGATAAAAACCCACATTCCACGATAACTGCGGGATACGGGCAAACGTTTAACAGATAATAATCGCCAACTAGCGCCGAACTAATTCTGCCGTTTTGCGGTAAATTGTTTATTTGCGATTGAATAACGGTGGCAAGTTGTTTGCCCTTTTCGTAGCCCGCTTTATAAAAAACCTGCCCACCCCGCCTATTTGAATCGCTAAACTTGTTTTGATGAATAGAAATAAACAAATCCGCCCCCGACTGCTTCATAATCTTTTCGCGAGCGCGCATATCCCGTTTTTTATGCCCTGCGCCCGTGTGCCCGTAAAGCCCGGCTGAAGTTTTTCTTGTTAGAATGGCATTAAAGCCCTTTTCTTTGAATAAATCGCTTAGTTTTAACGCGATTGCAAGATTTATATCGCTTTCTAAAGCGCCCGTCGTAGAGCCGATAACACCGCCGTCTATGCCACCATGCCCCGCATCTATAACTATAGTGTGAAAATAGGCGGGAGAATTAGCCCCCTGCACTCTTGTTGCCATCAAGTAAAAAGAACCAAATCCCACCAAACAAAAAAGAAGCAAAAGAAAAAAAGCAAGCCCTTTTTTATCGTAAAAGTATAATTTTTTACCGTTCATTTATAATTACCCTTTATATTATCTTAATACCTACGTAATATATATATTATATATAAGGTAACGGATATTATTAAAAACGTAAAAAATCTAAGCGGTTTTCTTTTAGAGCACACACCGCCCTTTTACCCTTTGAGCGCTGTCAATTGCATATAATTTTTTATAAATTTTACCATCTAATAATTGTGGATAAGTTTAATAGTTATCCACAAAGTTATTAACTTTTTGCCCCGTTTTGCATTTTTTTTGTGGATAACTACCCACTTTTCCACAGTTATGCACTATATCGATATATTATGGCATTAAATATCTTCCTTTTTTTAGACCGCGTGTTTGATTTTATAGAAGAAAAAATTTTACATTAAAATCGCAGAAAAAATGCGGAAAAATAAAAAACAGTCAAAAAAACCTTCAAAAAAGGGGTGCAACCCTATTGACAAATAAAAAAAGCGTGGTATAATATAATTGCAAACATATGTTCGCATTGCTTTTATGTGATTTAACTCGTAGCGATAGTATCCCCTTTAAGGGGGCTATCGCTTTTTGGTGGCAAAAATTTTTTTCGTATTAGTAATTTACCCGGGTGACGGAAGGTTTTTTCTTACCAAAATAAAATTTTTAAGGAGGAAAATATCAAAAACAACTCACTATCCGTGCAAATAAGCACAAAAATCAAGCCTATACGTGGGCTACAAAACACGTAAATTAAAAATTTAAGGAGTATATTAATGTCTAATACTAATTTAGATAAGGATAAATATTTATCTATAAACAATTTTATACAAAATGCAACGGGCTCTAAAACCGTTGAAACCGTTAATTTAAAAAGCGGAAAACTTGGCGTAGCACAACATGTATTTAGCGCCAAGGGTGCAAGACTGCCTTTAAATTTACACTTAACCTATAACCCAACCTACGCAAATGCGACGCAAATTTTCACAGATTCTGCAAACGCTTTTACCCAAGGCAATCTATTAGCAAAGGGCTGGAAGTTCAACTATCAACAATTTATCCGTAAGCAAGAAGATAAATACTATTATTACGACGAAAATTTTGAACTACATATCTTTTCACAAGCGCAAAACAGCACAAGCGTATATTACGATTCAACAGGGCAAACAGGCTTGCTTTTAACTGAATTGCAAGATAATTCTGGCTATGAAATTACCGATAGCAAAACCTTAACTTACTGCTTTAACGCAATGGGCGAACTTGTTAAAATAATTAATAAAAAGGGCGCAACTGCAAGTGAATTAAATATTACTTACGATACGCAAAGAATGCAAATTTCATCCATTACGGACGGCGCAGGCCGAGTTTTTACCTTAACTTACGATACCAGCGGAACTTTAATAACCTTAAAGCGCGTTATTGATACCGAAGAAGAAACTTTGGTGAATCTAAATATTAACTCGATCGGGCTATTAAATAGCGTATTTTACGTTCAAGAAAGCGGGACGGTGCAATTTACTTACGATTATTTAAACCGTATTCTTAACGTAACCAACAATATAGAAAAAGAGTTAACTGCAATAAATTATAGCGAAACTGATGCAATTCACAGCCTGGTAAATTACAAAATTAACGGAACGGAATACGAAGAAAAAACAAAAATCGGCTTTGCTTATGATGCTAAAAAAACCACGTTAACGAACACAATTTATCAAGAACAAGAAAATGGCTCTATTTTGCCTATTATAGACACAAAATACTGTTACTTTGCGCAAAACAACGAACTTCTTTATACTGTTGGCGACGATATTACGCCTAGAGGTCAAACAGGCAAGACGTTAGATGAAGAAGCGAGAGAATTTTTAGAAAATACAACCTTTGCGACCGCCAAAGATTTTAAAGGTTATGAAACTGTTTTATCTTGTTTGCCAATTCATACTTTTACTTTTGGTAATAATTCGTTAACAAACGTTAATATAGGCCCAAATGGCAGCGTGCAATCTGAAACCTTAAATGACTTTAAAATAAGCGAAAAACCGCAATATTGTTTATTAAGCACAAAGATGGAAACAAGCACATCTTTTAGCCCCACCGAATCTATTACTTTATCACTTTTAAAAGATGGTGTTACTATAGGACAGCAGGAACTTACAAGCGAAAATTGCGGAAAAACAAGTATAAAAAAAATAATGATACCTGAAGGTGTACACGATTATTCGCTAGTGATAAATTCTTATAGTGCAAAGTCTGCAACTTTGGAAACAAAACTATTTATTTATGCTGGTAGTGAAGAAGGCGATTTTATATCGGTAAATTATGACGAAGACTCTTCTTTAGAATCGATAAATGATAATAATATAACGTGGTATAAAATGCCACTCTGTAACATCAAATTAAATAGTGAAACAATCGCGCAAGAAGTAAAGTATACCCAAAGGGATAATTATTTAACGCAAATAAGCTATTATAAAAGTCCATCAAGTTTTAACGTGTGGTATAACGATGGTAATAACATGATAACTAATTGCTCAAGTAATAATTTGCAATTTGTGTTTGGCGATACACATAAGTATATTAACGAATTTGACTGTTCACATATAACGACTATTTCTGTAGACGAATATCTGTTTAATAAAATGCAAAAAGATAGCGGGTCGTTAAAACTTACAAAAAGTCGCAAGGCTGACGGCTCGTATACACAGGAATACATTATCCTAAATACTTATTTTTCACCAGTAACCCAAAGGGATGCAAACAATATTATAACTAGTTATACCTATGATACTTACGGAAACGTTACGCTACAAAAGGTTTACCCATCAGAAAATATGTCTCGCTGTTTACAATACGTAATGACCTATTCTAACGGCGATCAACTTGCAAGCGAAGCAAATTATAAAAACGCACTTTCTTTAATAACTAATTACGCTTACGACGACGTAGGTAATTTAATTAAAATAACCACCCCTGGTGGGCAAGTAATCAATAATGAATATAACGGCGCTCAGCAATTAAGCGCGATAAGCGCAACGGTAAATTCGCAAACAAATAGAAATAACTTACAATATCAAGGCGGAACTTTATCAAGCGCAAACGCAAATAGCGGTAGTGAATATTCATTTTTATACGATAAGTTTAATAATCTAACTTCGGTTATGCAAAATAACGTTACGCTTTACAGTAAAAAAGAAGTATATAATTCAGATAAATCTGGCTACGTAGAAGTAAGTAATTTAGACGGAATAACAAAACGTTTTTATTTTGATAAGTATGGTCACAATTACAAAGTAACGCAACTTACGGCAGAAGGAAACGAAACTGAGCTATTATTGCTATTTTACACCGATAAATATTTAGAAAACAATCTCCCCGATAGTCACGACGATTCTGATTATATACAAAACTTATCTAAAAATAGCAAACTTTATAAAATAGTTGACAAAACTGTGGAAGCAGTGTACAATGTTACATATACCTATAATGCTTTAGGTGGTGTTCAAAAAACAAATTATATAGTTTCACAATTTTCTACTGAAGTACTACGTAATGATGAATATGCTCGTCCTGTTGAAATAGAAGAATTATGCAGTAACGATGGGCAAAGGAATACGTATACTTATAAAAATGCGTTCTCTAACGAATTATCCGAAGAAAAAAATGAACTACTTATAGGTTTGCAAAGTGTTTACGAGTTAAACACAACTCATATTAAAGACGCGCTTGATCGAATAAATTCCATTAAAGTTGTAGATGGCTCAAACAACGGCTATAGTTTATCTTTAAGTTACGTGCCTAAATTAAAAAAATCAACTGGTGGAACTATAAACCCGCCCATAGAGGAAGTTCCGATAACCGCAGTTACGCCAAAAGTTGTAACACTTGTTGAAGATGGAACAACTAATTATATCGAAAACGTAAAAACGTATAATATAGTAAACGGCGTTTCAACACTTCAAAAAACCGAAGCTATTGGTTATAGCCCTAACGGCGAAATTACAACTTACGGCAATAATTCATATTCTTACGATGGAATCGGGCGTTTAATCCGTGAAAACAACGCAGATTTAGGCAAAACCTTTACTTATGGATATGATGAACGCGGTAATATTGTAAGCAAGAAAAAATATGCTTACACAATAGGAACATTGCCCACCACTGCAGAAGACGAATGGGTTTATACCTATTCATCTAACGATTTATTAACTACCGTTAAAGAAAACGATAACCCAGTAAAAACAGTTACCTATAATTCAAGTTTAAAGCCCATAAATTACTTAGATAGAACTTTCACTTGGCAAAATGGTGAATTGTTCCGCGTTGAAACGGCTAATAAGGCAATGGAATATACCTACGATATATCCCACACAATAACAACAAAAACGCTGTTTGTTGATGGGATTGAAATTTTAGCCGATAATTTAATTAGTTACAATAAGCAATTACGCAAAGACTGGCACGATTCATTAACGTATTTATACAGCTCGCAAGGCATAGTTGGTTTTAACTATGATGGAACTTCTTATCGATACGTTAAAAACCTGCTTGGGGATATAACCGATATTTATCAAGGCACAACCTGCGTTGCTAAGTATAAATATGATGCTTGGGGAAACTGCACCGTTTGCAACCCAAATGGAACGATTAACACAAGCGAAACCTTTATCGGCAATATCAACCCATTTAGGTATCGCAGTTACTATTGGGATAAAGACCTTTGCATGTATTACTTGCAAACCCGTTGGTACGATCCTGCTATTGGTCGCTTTATCTCGCCCGATAGTGTAGATTATTTAGATCCCGAATCTTTCGGCGGTTTAAACTTATACGCATATTGCTATAATAATCCTATATCTTATTATGATCCTAGTGGCCATAGTGCATTATTAGCTATTTTAATTGCAGTTGGTATATTTGCTATAGATGCAGGTGTAGAAACTATTGTATTAATGACTTTTGATAAATATAAAGCTGAAAATGTATACAGCAATGGGAATGTACACATTCCTAATTCTGCAGTATTTAATAATCCAATCGCGCAATTAATTTATTCTAATTATTTATATAAAAATGTAAAGAAAGAAGATGGAAGCAACTTTTTTACTGGGGATCCTTACGATATTGTTGGTGAATGGCAAACGCATAATATCGCGGCAAATTTAACAGGCCCATTAATGGTATTGAGTTTTATTCCTTTAATATTATTGTCAAATGGAGATTATTTTTGGTCAAAATTATATAACGCACATAGCAGTAGTGTTCACACAGATATAGGTTCAGATATAAACTCTGAAAAAAGAGAACTAGTTAGAGTTATATCAAAGATTTTTAAATGGATTAGTAAAATTGGAAGTTTTAATATACTTAATTGGTAAATATACGTAATTAGTTGGTAATTATATATAAAGAGAGGCGAAATCGTATGAAAAGAATTAAGTTAATTATACTATTAATATTTTCTGGATTTATAGTTACGTTAATATTAGGCTTTATAAGCAATATTGATTTTCAAGAAAATGTCATAAAAACAGCTGATAAATCCCTTTATGAAGTAAACGAATATTGCTTTTTGCCTAATTATAATGAATTTAAATATAAAAATAATATTACTGATTTTTACACATATGATTCTTCTAATTCTCTTTTTGGAGGAAGTGTTTCTTATGTATTAGAATTGCAATTTGCGACAAAAGAAGTCTATTATGAATTTTTAGAATATGAGCACAAAAGATATGAATATAGCAGTAATTCGATGATTGTAAAAAATGATTATGAATGTTATTTGTGCTTGAATGAAGAAATTACGAAACATTATTATGATGAATATATGCCGTATGCTTTAGGAATGTTATGTTTAAATGAGAAACATATGAAAATAAGATATGTATACTACATTAATATAGAACATTCTATAGATAGTCAATTCAATGATGTGTTTCAAAATACAAATTGCGATTGGTAAAATATTTTCAATTTTATAATAGCAAATAAAAAATCTTCTTTTGTGAAATTACTTAATATTATCAATATGAACTTAGAAAATCAATATTGCTCTCACTAGCAAAAAAGGCGGGGATGGTTTTTTATCCCCGCCTTTTTTAGTTTCTTCTATTGACAAATGCACATAGTAATGGTAAAATGAATACGTTAAAAACCTGCTTGGAGATATACTGATCTTGAATATTATTCAACCCCATGGGAAATGTTCTAATATAATAAAGAGGAGATATAATATGGAAAAATTCAAGTTACAATTATCGAAACTAATGGATAAATATAATTTTGAAGTAATAGAATTCAATTATTATAATAAGATATTTGGAAATATAGTTTTGAGAATAAAAAAAGAAGGCAAAGAATTGAATTTTGTTACTGATAGAGGGGAAATCTATTGTAATAGTGAATTATTATCTGACTATGAGTATTTAAGGAAAGAAAATAAAACAACTCCTCAAAAATTACTAGAAGTAATAGAGTTAAAATTAAACACAATTTAAAATAATTAAAAACACAAATTTGCAAATTACTTTCACAAGCAAAACTAGGTGGTTTACCTTTATGTAGATTAAAAAACTTGAAAGGATTATAATGAAAAAGATATTAATTATTTTATTAACAATGTCTATATTTCTGTGTGGCTGTGATAATACTATATATCATTGGGAATTTAAAAAGCCAGTTTCCGAAGTTAAGCAAATATCAATAGTAAATCTTGACGAATATAGTATTTACGATATAGAAGATATAAACGAGCTTTTGCCATTAAAAGTATTAGATAATTCATGCATAAATGATATTTATGCGGAGATAACTGCTTTAGAAATGATCAGCTATTTACTACCTGGAATGGAACCCCTACGCCCAAGAGGAAATTGCTTCTTAATCGACTATGGAAACAATAAGGATTATTGCATAATTTCGTCTAATATTAATGGATATCTATATTATAAAGAAGAAAAAAGTTCCCTTTATTTTCGAGCATCTTATCGTCATTGTCGCAATGTGGAAGATTTTGAATATTTATTAAATAAGTACTTATACAGTTAAAAAGAAATAGCATGTAATTAAATATATTTTTTTATACCTAAACCACAAAAGGCGGGAGAAAAAATCCCCCGCCTTTTTTTTTAGATTAGTATACAAACATTGCAAAAAAAATGCCCGACTTTAAAACAAAGCCGGGCAAAGTTATTTAGTTTATTAGAACACTAAAGTGTAAGCAAAACCGTTGGTTGCGGGAACTTTAACGTCTTGAAGGTCGTTTGCGTTTTCGGGGCACTTAGTAAAGCCGTTAGCCTTCATAACCTTTTCGATTAAAGCGTAAGCTTCTATCATATCTCTTTGAGTTATAACCTTAACTTCTACAGGAGTATCTTCAAAACGAGCGCCACGAGCGGGTTTAAGGTCTTTATCGCCCTTAATAGCGGGTAAGTATAAGCAAGCAACTTCATTGTTAATGTAAATTCTTGCAAGAGTTACTTTATCGCCAGGTTTAAACATGCCGTTATCGCTTTCCATTACATAAGACTTAACTGCAATACGCATTAATTCAAAGTAATCTTCTGCGGTTGAAGCAACGCGTTCGTTGTGGATCATGTAAGCAAAGCCGTTCTTGCGTTCTTCTTCGGTTGAAGGAGCACCGTTTTGATAATTTTCAATTTTCTGTAAGCCTTTTGCAAGAATTGCGCGATGAGTAAGTTCTAACGCAGTTGCAAATATTTCTTCGGTTGAAATATTGATTTGGCAAGGAACTTCTGCAAATCTCTTTTCTTTAGAAGCGGTAACTTTAATACCTTCTTTCTTAACGTCTTCTGGATTTAAAGCAAGGTTAAGTTGAATATGACTTTCTTTAAAGTACATCGTTGCAATAAGTTCTGTTTCGCTAAGACCTAAAAGTTGTTTGAAACTTTCTTTCTTGAAAGATCTCATTACGTCGCGAAGTTCGTCGTACATTTCAATAAGTCTTTCTTTAGCAACGGGAGAAACCCATTTAGCATGGAGTTTGAAGCCTCCTCTCTTTATCATGCGAATGCCAACGAATCTGTTCTTAAGTTCTTTATCGGTATACCAACCAGCAAATACGTAACCTTCTTTGGTGGGATCTGCGGGCATAACGAAGTATTCGCCCTTTGCTGCTCTAACAGGATCTACGTGGCTACCGCCGTTAGAGTTGAATCTAATAGCGTATCTTACGTGTTTGAATATGATTGCAATAATTACTATTACAAGAATGATTGCAACAACAAGTAAAAGCCAGAATAAGGGGTTTGTTAATAAACTGTCTAGTCCTGTTCCTGCTATGCAAAGATTGTTAAAGTTAGACGTGGTTGTAAACACTATAACAGCTCCTTCTAAAGTATAATCTAATTTCTTAATTTCACCACCGTTAGCATAACTGTAGCAAAGTGATGCGCCAAGCGCTTCTACTACTTCGTGCGCGCTGGTTACGTTTGAGGTTTTATCGCTTTCACTAAAAGTACCGCTCTCGCAATATTTTTCGTAATATTTGTTAAGATCGAATTTAATTTCGTATGTATATGCTTTACCGTTTGCATCCTTTTCGGGTAAAGTGAAGTATTTGTGACCGTTTTCAATTCTGAAGGTTACGTAGTAAGCAACTGAAAGATCTTTAGATGTATCTTTTAATAACTTACTTGCGTTGCGCTTACCTGCAGAGTTAGTAGTTCTATATAAGAAAAGCTTACCTTGTTCGGGGATAATTTCGGCAAGTTCACCGTTTGCATTGCGAACGGTAATGGTGAATACACCGTGTTCATCTGAGATGCTTGATACACCCTTTAATACGTAACGTTGATATTCTTCTTCAACGTAGTGGCAAAGTTGAGCGTATTCGGTAGAATATTCTGCCTTAACTTCTTCTGAACACTTCTTTTCGTAAATACTGATTGCGTTCTTTGCATCTCTTTCAAGAGCGGTTGCAAGTTCTTCGATTTCTTCTTTGCTTGCTTCAAGAGCGCCGCTTATCATTGCGTGTAAATCCATGTAAGCGTTATACGCAAGTTCGATATCGTTCTTAGCAACCCCTTTAAGAGCGGAAATCGCTTCTGCTTCCTTTGCGTCTACTGCTTTCTTAAACGCTACTACCTGAGCGGGAGTGTACTCTTCTAATAAAGATTCGTCTACGTAAACTAAAGCTTCAACGGGGTTAAGATCTGCATCTACTATTTCACTTACTTCAACGTATGAATCGAAAACTTTTTTAAGTTCGCGTTCTTGCGCGGGTGAATAGAAACCAACCGTGGTGTTTTCATCCCCAACGCCTGCGTTGGTAACTGAAAGAAGATTGTTGTAAACGCTTTCTACTTCTTCTGCGCTTTTTACAACGTAATCTACCATGCTAAGAGAACCGTTTAAAACGAGTTCTTGCATTTCAAGAAGCATTGGTTCTAACGTTTTACCAAGTTCTTCTAAATACCCTTCCCAGTTAGCAGAGTTGATTTTTGCACCCGTGATTTTATAGGTTGCCAAAATTTCATCTCTTAACTGCTTTGCGTCTTCCAGTTCGTAAGGTAACATTATTTCGGCAAGTATTTCATCTGCAGTAGTTTCAGCAAATAGACCCCTTGCTAACGCTAAAGCGATTATGCTTCCCGCTTGCTCTACCCTAACTGAATAATCGGGATTGATTAAATCACCAAGGCTTTGTAACGGATCGCCTTCTTCAAATATACCCGAATCGATAACGAGTTGATCGCTTTCGGCTACAATCTGTTCGTACTGCGCCTTGTAATCTTCCGCAGCGAAAACCGTGAATGCAGAAGAGCATACTAAAAGTACGCATGAAAGAACTGCCATTAATACGGTTAATAATTTGGTGTTTTTTCTTGTTGCCATATCGTATCTCCCAAAAAAAGATATGCCTAAAATGTATTATATTATATATATTACAATTTCAGTTACAAATATATTAACACATCATTTCAAATTTTACAATACTTTTTCGCAATTTTTTTGATTTTTTTTCATATTTTTTAAAAATTATTCATCTTTTGCTAAGTATTAAAGGAATATTTTTGCCATTTTTTGGCGCAATTTTTAATTTTCTTTTGAAAAAAATCAATAAAAAACCCGCCTATAGGTCGATTAACGGCACTTTCACCAAAAAAATAGGCGGGTAATTTTTAATTTTCACCGCTTTCGCGGTTTGCTATCATAGATTTAACCTTCATAAGGCGCGTGATAGACGCCCTTTCGTTTTCATCTAATTTAGAAGTGATATAAGAAATAGTTTCTTGAAGTTGGGGTATCATAACGTGCTCTAAAGCGTTTACCCTTCTTTTATTCTTTTCTATTTCTATTGCGAGCATTGCCACCTGTTTTTCTACTTCGGCAAGTTTTACAAGTTTTGCAATAACTTCGGAAATTCTTTTTACCGAATAATCGGCTTCACTTGTGATTTGCGAAAAAGCATAAGGATAATCTTCCCCGCTTTTATTTTCCTTAACGGAAAGAGATGGAACTTCTACGTTCATAACCGAAGTTACTCCCCTTGTTATTTGCAAGGTAGAAGTGGGCATCATAAAAGCGTTTTCTAATGCGCCTTTAGAAAGTTGACCTTTTGCATAAGCAAACTCTTTTAAAACTTCACCTAACGCAAGATTGACTTCATCACGCAGGGTTTTATTTAATTTTATCAGAACGGAAAAGCGACGGATCATTTCATCCGACTTATCTTTTAAAAGTTTATGCCCACGAGTTGCGGTTTTTAACCTACCCTTGAGTTTTTTTAACTCCATTCTGGTTGGATTGACGTTTAACGTTGCCATTTATTTACACCATTTATATAATAAGGATAAAATCGACCAACTAACAACCGATAAATTTTAAAGAGTATAAATTTACAAAACAAAACACGGTTGTTTTAAGGTTAGCCAAAGATAAAATTAAAAATAAAGAATAATCGAATTATTAAAGATAGCAGGCAAACACAAAAGCTAGCGCTAAAAGTAATTACTGCTTATTTAAATACTTATCTAAATATTTTTCTTTAATACGTTTAAGTTCGCTTCTGGGAAGAAGTGATAAAAGTTCCCAACCCAAGTTTAGCGTTTCTTCAATAGTACGGTTACATTCGAATCCCTGTGAAACGTATCTCTTTTCAAACTGCTCTGCAAAAGCAGCGTATAACTTATCGGTGGGGGTAAGCGCAGAATCGCCGAGTATTGCGGCAAGTTCTTTACTTTCTTTACCGTGCGCGTAAGCAGAGAATAGTTGGTTCATGGTATCGGCGTGATCTTCGCGCGTTTTGCCCTCCCCTATACCCTTATCTTTAAGACGTGAAAGCGAAGGCAATACGTCTACTGGGGGAACTACGCCCTTTTTGTAAAGTTCACGCGATAAAATAATCTGACCTTCGGTAATATACCCGGTAAGGTCGGGAATGGGATGAGTTTTATCGTCTTCGGGCATGGTTAAAATGGGAATTTGAGTTATTGAACCTTCTTTTCCTTTAATTCTGCCCGCTCTTTCGTATAAAGAAGCAAGGTCGGTATATAAATAACCGGGATACCCGCGACGGCCGGGAACTTCTTTTCTTGCAGCCGATACTTCACGCAAAGCTTCTGCATAGTTTGTAATATCGGTCATAATAACCAAAACGTGCATACCCAGTTCAAAAGCCAAGTATTCCGCACAAGTCAACGCCATACGCGGAGTTGAAATACGTTCTACGGCGGGGTCGTTTGCAAGGTTTGTGAAAAGTACCGTTCTTTCTATAGCGCCGGTTTTTCTAAAGTCGTCTATAAAATATTCCGCTTCTTCAAAGGTGATACCGATTGCGGCGAAAACTACCGCGAACTTACTATCGCTAGAGCGAACTTTTGCCTGACGCGCAATTTGCGCCGCGAGTTCTGCGTGCGGAAGACCGCTCATACTAAATACGGGGAGTTTTTGCCCCCTAACCAAAGTATTAAGCCCGTCTATTGCGGAAATACCCGTTTGAATAAATTCGTTGGGATAATCGCGAGCAGCGGGGTTAATGGGTTCGCCGTTTATATCTAACATCTTGTCGGGAATAACGGGCGCACCGCCATCACGTGGGTTGCCCATACCGTCGAATACTCTGCCGAGCATATCTTCAGATACGGCAAGTTCTATACTTCTGCCCAAAAAACGCGCTTTAGAAGTGGAAATTTCAAGCCCTTGTGAACTTTCGAAAAGTTGCACTACCGCTTTATCATCCTTTACTTCTAAAACCTTACCACGGCGCACTTCGCCGTTTTTCTGGGTTATTTCTACAAGTTCGTTGTATCCAACCCCTTCTACCCCTTCAACGAGCATCAAAGGCCCAACGACTTCTTTAATTGTTTTATATTCTTTATACATTGTCATCCCCCGCTTCTGCTATTTTCTTAAGTTCTGCGGTCATTTCGCGAAGTACGCGATCTAACGATTCAAGTTCGTTTTCTTCGGTATATTTTGCCCTACCTATTTTTTCCTTTGCTTCACAAGCCAAAATATCGTCTAGTTCAGCGTAATTATCTATTGCTATATTGCCAAGTCTGTAAAATTCGTAAATGAGTTTTAACATCTTGTACTGCTTTGAAAGAGAAGTATAGGTATCCGTTTCGTGGAAGGCGTTTTGGTGCAAATAGTCTTCACGAATTATCTTTGCCGTTTCCATGGTCATTCTATCTTTATAAGAAAGCGAATCTATACCTACTAATCTTACGATTTCGTCAAGTTCTGCTTCTTCTTGTAAAACTCTCATTACAAAAGCGCGAAGTTCGTTATAGTCGGGCGCAACGTTTTCTTTAAACCACGCGCCTAACTTATCTGCGTAAAGCGAATAACTAACAAGCCAGTCGATCGCCGGGAAATGACGCTTGTATGCAAGCGAAGAAGAAAGCCCCCAGAATACCTTTACTATACGTAACGTAGCCTGAGTTACAGGTTCGGAAAGGTCGCCACCCGGAGGAGATACCGCGCCGATTGCAGTTATAGAGCCGGTTACGTTCTTACTGCCAAGTACCTTTACGATGCCCGCTCTTTCGTAGAACTCTGCAAGACGTGAAGAAAGATATGCAGGGTAACCTTCGTCGCCGGGCATTTCTTCAAGTCTACCGCTCATTTCGCGAAGCGCTTCCGCCCAACGTGAAGTAGAATCTGCCATTATAGCAACGTCGTAACCCATATCTCTAAAATATTCCGCTATGGTAATACCTGTGTAAATAGACGCTTCGCGCGCCGCAACGGGCATATCTGAAGTGTTTGCTATAAGCACCGTTCTTTTCATCAAAGGTTGACCGGTTGTAGGGTCGTTAAGTTCGGGGAATTCGTTTAAAACGTCCGTCATCTCGTTACCGCGTTCACCGCAACCTACGTATACGATAATCTTCGCGTCTGCCCACTTTGCAAGCTGGTGCTGAACTACCGTTTTACCGCTACCGAAAGGTCCGGGTACGGCTGCACAGCCACCCTTTGCTACAGGGAAAAGTGTGTCTATAACACGCTGACCGGTTATCATGGGCATTGACGGGGGTATTTTTTCACTGATGGGGCGAGCCTTTCTTACCGGCCATTTGCGAAGCATTGCAACTTCTTTATCCCCACTTTCGGTAGATATTACAGCCACCGTTTGAGTGATGTTAAACTTACCCGCGCTTATGCTTTTTACCCTACCGCTAATACCGTAAGGCAAAGTTATTTTGTGGCGAACTACGCTGGTTTCGTCTACGTAACCAAGTTCGTCGCCCGCAACTAAATTATCCCCTACCTTTGCGGTGGGAACGAAATCCCAAAGTTTTTCATGATCTAAGTTGTTAAGTTTAATACCGCGAGTGATTCTATCGCCGTAATTTTTAACTATTTCGGTTAAAGGGCGCTGAATACCGTCGAAAATGCCTTCTATAAGACCGGGTGCAAGTTCAACCGAAAGGGGCTCGCCCGTAGAATAAACGGCGTCTCCAACGCAAAGGCCTGCGGTTTCTTCATAAACCTGAATAGAAGCTTTATCTCCACGAAGTTCTATTATTTCACCGATAAGTTTTTTTTCGCCGACGTTAACTACGTCGTACATCTTGCTATCGGCCATATTTTCTGCAACGATAAGCGGTCCTGCTACCTTTATAATTCTTCCTTGCATCTACTTTTCCTCTCTGTTAAACAATATATCAACGCCA
>JAZOCA010000026.1:0-40469 GCA_045596285.1 Christensenellaceae bacterium
ACACGCACAAACAAGCCTTCTCCAGCGGGAGAAGGGGGACCGCTTTAGCGGTGGATGAGGTGTAGCTGTCAACGCCAGTTGCTATGTCATTCTAGAGCGTTAGCGATAGAATCTTTTTACACAAGACTCTATCATTTCGCCTTACGGCTCATTCCAGAGTGACAAAACAAATTCAACTGTCATTCTGGAGCGCAAGCGATAGAATCTACTGTTTCCCAGTCATTCAAAAGCGTTAGCGATAGAATCTCATTTAAGCCTTCTCCAGCGGGAGAAGGGGGACCTCTTTAGCGGTGGATGAGGTGTAGCTGTCAACACCAGTTGCTCGTCATTCTGGAGCGTTAGCGATAGAATCTTTTTACACAAGACTCTATCATTTCGCCTATCGGCTCATTCCAGAGTGACAAAACAAATTTAACTGTCATTCTGGAACGTTTGCAAAACGCGATATAATCTACCCTATTCTGTCATTCTGGAGCGTAGCGATAGAATCTCTTCACGCAAGACTCTATCATTTCGCCTATCGGCTCATTCCAGAGTGACAAAACAAATTTAACTGTCATTCTGGAGCGTTAGCGATAGAATCTAATCACAAAAAAACTCCCGAAAGTTCTTCTTCCGAGAGTTTTTCTTTTTGGTTAAATTTCCTCAAAGTAGCTGGGAATAAATCTACCCCCCACAACTTTTTTTAGTTAATTTTCTTCTTCGTAATAGTAAGAATAATCTATACCTTTCATAAAGATTTCGCGGTCATCTATCTTGTTTGTTAAAGCGTTTTCAATAAGGTATAAAATATTGCTATAATCAACAACGCTTAATTTCATTGCTTCTAAATATTCCGTTTTATCTATTTTACTCCAATCAACACATTTAGAAAGGTTTTTCTTTAATATCAAGTCTAACCAAATACGTGTAGTTCTACCGTTTCCTTCCATAAAAGGATGAGCAACGTTCATTTCAACGTACTTTCTAACGATTTCCTCAACAGTTGCTTCGGGCATTTTTTCAATGGCATCAAGCGTTTGGTCTAAATATCCAACACTTGCGAAAACAAAACCACCTTTAGAAATATTTAACTTTCTAATTTGCCCCGCGAAATCGTATAAGCCACCAAAAAGGTAAGCATGAATTTGTTGTAAGCCATTTATCGTACCAACTTCAATATCGTTAATAAGCCCGCTTTCGAACATTTCATAAGCCTTGTTTTTGCTTTGCTCGTCGATAGAAGTTCCTTTCGTCTTAATCCACTTTAAGAATACGGCTGACTTTTTGCTTGGCAGAATTGCTATAAGCAAATTTAATCCATCGTCATCTATAACGTCCGTAAAATATTTCTTGCCGTCTTTTGCAGTTAATTTCAGTTGTCTACAAATTGATGACAACTGATTATTTCTCTTTTTTAAGGTGTTCCAATATTTACGTGGAGAAGTGCTTAAAGAAAGGGCTTCTATTATATCCACAGCACACAACCACCAACGAGAACTTTCCTCTTCCCAAACCGAACGAACAGGTACGTTTTCAAAAAATCTAATAGAAGTTTTAATCATTTTTTCCTTAATAACGATTTTTAATATATCGTTTAAATCACAATCAAGGGCGTTGCATATTTAAAACAGTAATCCTTGTGCACGGTTTCACTTTTTTTGATTTTTAATCGCCGTGCAAGCAAAGTTACAAGCCTTCTTACATATTATACCATATACAAATAATTTTATCAAGATTTCTGCGATATTTAAAGAAGAATGTTTTTAAGCTTCCAAAAAAAACTCCCGAAAGTTCTTCTTCCGAGAGTTTTTCTTTTTTTGTTAAATTAAGTTGTTACTTAATCTCTAAACTTTGATAGATATTTTTCGATATATACAAATATATCTTCATACGTCATTAAACCTTTTGCAATTGCTATTTTACCATATTGAACATTTAATGCAACAAACTCTTCGTAACTAAAGATGTCTGCCCATTCTTCATAAGTAAATAGACCATACTTTTCAATATCTGCTTGCATTTGTTCTTCATCATACTTCAAGCCTTCGCCGTATTCAAAGTAATTGTATAAACCTTCAATATCATCTGATACGCAAAGCAAACCATTTGCAAAATGGTTAATATATACGGGAGTCATTAAAGAATAGCATGTTGTTTCAACTTCATTTATCGTATAATTTACTAATGTTGTAGTTTTTAATTGATCATTAGATTGAGTATAGAACTCGTGACCAATATAGTTTTCTACATTGTCATAAGATATCATTTCATATTTGTTAGTGGTCATATCAAATAAGCCGTGTTCTACAATAATATCAAATGTTGTTCCATCACTAAAGTATAATTTCAAAATACGATATCTACTATACCCATTATTAATAATAAACAAATTCGAAATCGCAACATATTCCCCGCTCATGTGGTCAAATGCTAAAACAATATCATCTTCTGTCAAATACTCAATTGCTTTTTGCGTTCCATCTGCTAAAGTAATCAGCGTACCCGCTGCAAAACATGCTCCAAAAGTTACACTCGCATCGCCATATAAATGGTAAGTTGTATCCGTAATTTTGTGCAAGTTTGTTGTGTCTTTTATTTCGTAACGGTTATTAGCTTCAATAGTTAAAATTGTACCATAAGCATGCCTTGAATTACTAGAAACAGTAGTACCGTTTACTTTTACCGTACCATTATTACCATATTGAATAGTGTAAGTATTTATAACTAAGGTTGCCGTTAAAGTTAAATCTGCCGTACTTGCTGCCGTTAACTGAATAGGCGCATCTTTAGCATATTGACCACTAGTATTACCTGTTGCAGTCCAATAATCAAGAGAGTGACCACTTACAGCTGTTGGAAGGTCAGGAGCATATATTTTTGCCCCCCGTTTATAATATATTGTACTACTACCACTATCATCAGCTTTACCAGTTGGTGCATAATCAGCATCATCCGTTTTGGGATCTTTCCATATAAGTATTATCTGAACTTTATTTACCCAATCGGCTGTTAAAGTAACCGTTGTAGCATTTATATTAGCAGTTAAAGTATCGCTAGTTAAAGTTGCATTTTCTACAAGCCAACCGTTAAAATACTGTTCTGCGTTAGGATCTTCATCTTTAGAAGAAACTGCAGTTGTGTAACTAGCTATATTGTATGCCTGTGCCTGTTCGGGATTTAGATAAATTGTAGCACTTAAAGAACCTAATATTCCGTTGGTAAAGTCATATCCGCTATCGTAATCAAAGGTTACGTTAACCTTATCTGCCCAACCAGCATAAATAGCTGTATCGCCAGTAAACGTATAACCATCCTTAGGAATCATTCTAGTACATTCTGCATCAAAATACCAATTACCATCCCAATAATAATCAATGCCAAGATTATCAGTTGATGCGGTTAAAATCGGCGTCATGTCCATTACCTTAGGTTGAGTTGTATTATACGGATTATAGAATCCGTTTTCATCTGCGAAATCCACGTTGCCTATTCCTGTTAAATCTACTTTTCCACCAACAAACGTAATTTCGTGTGATTCACTCCATTTTGCATATAACGTTAAAGTATTATCAACAACGTATTGCATAGCTGAACTATCTATATAGAAAATTTGTTTTGTTAATGAAGAATCTAAATACCATCCACCAAATCTAACATTGTCAACGTTATCTAAGTTTTGTAAATCAAATCTTGGCGATTCGGGTGTGAATGAACTTAAATTTTGTGGCTTGTTTTCTACGCCATCTTGGTTTATTACATAGTTGATTTCAAATTCGTTATCACGAGCAATCCAAGAATACCCACCGTCTTCTGGAATTGAGTAATACGTAGTCACGGCTAAATCAGTTGAATTTGTGCTGTAAATATCGCCAGTAGGCTGGCGAGTTGTGCTATCAGATAGCACAAAATCACCACTTCCCGTAGTTTCAAACGTGCCCCAACCATCTAAACTGGTTATTGAATTTACGTTTGCTAAAACTAAAGATGCGCCAGCAGTTTCGCTTAATACTTTACCGCCGATTCTGCCGGTAGACGTTACGTTTAAACTTCCGTTTACTATGCATTTTGCTTCTTCCTTTCCACCAGGGTAGTTACCACCTGGGGGATCTGTTCCTTCTATATAATGATCGCCTGCCCTTGAATATGGCACTTTATCACAGAAAACGTCTGCTGAATCTACTGTTTGATACGTATTATAATCATACGTTACAGATCTATTGTAAAAAATCACTTCATCAGATATATTTAAAGCAGCCCCTTTGTTTACAGTAAGCGAAGAGCCAGACATAAATTTTGTTGGAACGTTTATATTAAACGTTGAATTCCCATTAGATGGGTTATTATCTGCATCGTTTAAAATTACGTTATACTTCCAAGTAATGGGAAAAAATACGGAATTAGACGTTATATTAACCGTAGCATTAACTACACTTACTTTCAAACTAACCGTACCAAGTGTCGCATTACCATAAATATTTAAAGTTGTTCTACCATCTTCTTGCCGTGCTTTTGCAGGCTGACCTATTGTAATTGTATTTTGCGCGCTTTTAGGAGCATATTTAACCTTTATAGATGAATTGTTTCCTAACTCTATAATAGGGTTATTGCCAGACTTTCCTATAATCGTAACAATCGTCATATTATGTTTAGCAGGTATATCTATCCCCATAGCGCTTAATGCACCAGTATATATATCTGTGTAACCATATACGTTATGACCAAAAAATGTTTCTGTTTCAACTTGAATGTTTGGGCAATCAAAAGTACTAAAAGGGAATACGGCTTCAGGTCCAGGTGTAATATTAATTACGCCACCAGCCAAAAGTTTAGCAATATCACCTAGTCCTAATTGACCATCTAAATAAGCGCCAACGGTACTTTTACCACCGCGGTAATCGTAAACTACAAATGGGTTATAAATATCCCCATTATTAGTTATTTTACTGCCGTTATTCGTTGCTGATTCTTTAATAAACCCTAAGCAGTCTATAGTACCGCCTTCGTTTTTTATTTGAGCATTACTACCCAATGTTATTTGAGAGTAATTTCTTGAAGTAAAACCAACAATACCCGTGCCTGAACTACCAACAGAGCCAGCAACAAAAAGCGTTGCACCATTACTAACGGTTAAGGTAACGTTAGCATTTATTATTACGTTTGTTTTTAAATAATTTCTATTTGCGCTGTCTGCCCAGCTATCTGCAAAAGTTTGTGATGAAGTAGATGCAGTTTCTTTTGCTTCTATATCACGGAAAGTTAGGTTTCTAGTTGCAGAAGTATCGCTAACTGTGCATTCAGGCTCTGCAGTAGCACTTGCATCATTATAGTTATCTATTATTTCGCCTATTCTTAGGCTTAAAATATCGCCCGCATAAATGGTAGAATTTTTGCTTATAGTGGGGGTAAATAAGGCGGAAGAATTGTTTGTTTGCTTTAAGTTAGGTATAACAAAGAATTTATCTACGCCACTTCCGCTACCGTCTGCCAAAGCCTTTTCTATGTTAGAATAATAAATCTGTGGCGAATTAATACCGCCCTTATAAACAACCGCCTTAATAGGCACGGGTACTTCAACGGTTAACGTGCCGTATTCACTATTATCCGCCGTGAAAACGACTTCCACCGTGTTATCTTCATTGCAAATTACTATTTCGCTTTCGCTAACTTTATTAACATCATCAACAGCGCAAGAAGTTTCTTTTAAAGAAACGTTAGGCACAACCCAACTGCCAGTTACTGTTTCGTTACCATACTTAACAACCGCTTTAGCCGTAACCGTAGGCTGTTCGTTAGCGCCATAATAAATGGGCGATAAAACTTCGCTTTCTTCGCAATTTAATTCTAATTTTTGAACCTTAAATATAGGCGAGTTGCTGTTTTCGTTTATAATTAACCACGACGAAGCGCCCATGGTTAATATCGCCATGGCTATTAATATCGTTAATAATAAAAATTTGTTGTTTACGCTTCTTTGCATAAATTCTCCTTAAAGAAAAAAAATCACACTTCCCTATTAACCCCCTTGTTTTGGGGTTTAAAGAAGTGTGATGTTTTTACTATGTGGTTTGTGCTTAACCTTCTTTATTTTATAATCAATTTTATAAAGAAGCGTGTTGTTATTACTTGTTGCTTTGCCTTAATCTTCTTTTTTGTTATTTTAAAGAAGCGTGTTGTTGTTACTTGTTGCTTTGCCTTAATCTTCTTTTTTGTTATTTTAAAGAAGCGTGTTGTTATTACTTGTTGCCTTGCCTTAATCTTCTTTTTTTTATTGTTTTACGGCTTCCCCTTGAGGGGATTCATCTGTCAACGCCAGTTGACTGATGAGGTGTAGCCACTTTGCGTGTCGTTATCCATTTTAACTGCAACACCAGTTGCTCGTCATTCTGGAGCGTTAGCAAAACGCGATAGAATCTCTTCAACCAAGACTCTATCATTTCGTCTTACGGCTCATTCCAGAGTGACACATAATTCACTTGTCATTCTGGAGCGTTAGCGATAGAATCTAAAGGCTTCCCATTGAGGGGAAGCTGTCAACGCCAGTTGACTGATGAGGTGTAGCCACTTTTAGTGGCGTTATCCATTTTAACTGCAACGCCAGTTGCTCGTCATTCTGGAGCGTTAGCGATAGAATCTCTTCAACCAAGACTCTATCATTTCGCCTTACGGCTCATTCCAGAGTGACAAAACAAATTTAACTGTCATTCTGGAGCGTTAGCGATAGAATCTCTTCTTATTTTTATTGTTTTAATTTTTACTGAGTTTTATTTTTTTCTTAGTGGTTGGGGGTTTCCACTCCCCAACCACTTTTTTAAAAACTATGATAAGGTTATGGTTATTTTTATTGATGTCATAGTATCTTTCGCCGTTGTTTTTTGTGTAGCCGTCGCCGTACCACCCCAGTCTGCAGAATCAGTCGCATTTGCGTTTATTCCATCGGATATTTCTACATTCGAAGTATAAATAGATCGTTCTTTTCTACTTGCTGTTGTTTCAATTACATCATTAGCCATAACCCAGAAATAGGTTGTTGTGCTACTCGTTTCAGTATTTGCATACGCTTGAGTACCATTTACCTTTATTACGGTAGAGTTAGAAGCACTGTGCGAACTATCTTGCGTAAGCGTTACATCAACTTTTATCTTTTGCTTCCATTTTGCCGTAACCGTAATATCACTTAAAACCTTAGTGGGGGCAGTTTCGGAATTTGTTACATTTGTTCCATCTTCTGCAGTGTAAGTATAAAGCCACTTATCGAAGTAATATTGCTTTGTTATATCGCGATCATGCTTTGTTATATTACTTGAAATATCGCTTGCTAATGCAAACGTAGAGCCTTCTATAACACCTTCTACTGTTTTTGTAAACTCTGTGCTGTATTGTTCTGAAGTGTAAGAAATTGTGAACGTTTGCGCTTGCGTCCATAACACGTAAATTTCGGCATTTCCGCCATAATAACTAAACATTGTTTCGCCAACTATACCTGTAATTCTTACTAATTCATTTGAAGAATTTTTAACGTATAATCCCGCGCATACAAAGCCATCTATAGTAGATTTAGGATTAGTTATTGAACTATTTGTAGCCATCGCGTATTTTGTTGCGTTATTATTAGTGATAGATGCTAACTGCTCTGCAGTTAAATCTGTTACTTCATCATCCATTTTGTGAACGTAGGATATGTTAAATTCTTGGTCTTCCCTAAACCATTCGTAAACGCCGTCTGATGACTCTATTGAGTAATACGTAGCTAATTCTAAATCGGTTAAATCTGTGCCGTAAATATCGCCTTGCGCGGTTTGAGTCCAATCAGCCGTAATCGTTGCAGAAGTAGTAGAGCCTGTTATTTCGTGAGACGTAGTAGACGCTTGAGATGTTATAGATAACTTTGCGCCTGAGTTTTTAGAAATAACTGTACCACCTAATTTACCAACGGTCATTGCCCCATTAACTACTAATTCGCCACCTGGACGAGTTGCTTCTAATGGATTCGAATATTTTAAAGGGGCACAGTTTTTTGCTGTGTCGCTAACAAAATTTTCATCATATACAATTAAATTGTTTGCAGTTAACGAAACACCTTCTTCAACGGTTAAACTACCACCCGGCATGATTTTTATGTCTTGATTTAAAGTTACCGAAGATGAATTACCGTTTTCATAGGGGTGTAAATGGTATTCATACTGCCAAGTTATGGGGAACAAAATACCTGCTGTTGTAACTTTAGCAGCAAAACCAATAAGCGTTAATTCTGTTACAAGTTGATTTAAGGTAGCATTACCATAAATATCCCATTTTGCAATATTCGTTGATTTGTTATAATCGGCAATAAATTTGCTACCTGATGGTATTTGTAATATATACGTACTGTCGCTGCCAGCAAGTTTTATTATAGCCTTATTAGGGCTATCACTCATGTTTAAAACCGCACAACCTAAAACCTGCGCATTGTAGTTAACTATCATCTTTGGCGTTATATTCCCCATATGGAATCTGTTAAAGGGGCATGATTTAAAATCATACGGCTGTGTTAAGCCTATGTTAACAAGCTTCATATATGCATTACCACCACGGTGGTCAGTTATTGTGAATAATGATTCTAAATAAGCACCATTTAAGTTTTCAAGTTCGCCAGATGCTTGTGCATTTATTTCATCAATATACCCGTAACAATATATTTTACTCTTGTTAGTTACGCGGGAATTATTAAACAACGTTAAACGCCCATGGTTGCCAGCAACAAGAGATGACGTTGCTTCACCCTGCCCGCCACCGACTACAGCACAAATGTTTATCGTTCCTTCGTTTATAAAAGTATTTGAAGCAGAAACAGAAACGTTATACTGCAAATTGTTATAATACTTACTTACATCATAAACTTCCGTTGAAGATTTAAGCAACGTAGTAGTATCATTTAACGCATACGTATCGTCATATGGAATAGTTAAAATCGCATTAGACCCCAAAGTTTGGTTTGCTTGACGAATTGTTAAAGCAGATAATTTTCTGTATTTTTCAAGTTCGGCTGCCGATGCAGTTACACCCGATACAGATAAATAGTCACTAAAAGATTCGCTCACGTAAATAGTTGTGCCCGAAGCAGCATTATCTGTAGCATCTATAGCAAGGTCTATATTGCTGTAATATGTTGTGCCCACTTTTGCAACGCCTTTTACGTTTGCAGTAATAGATGATAAAGCCGCAGGGTTTGAAATTTCGTAATGATTATCCGCTAACCAAGTTGAATTAGGCACAAAAGTTGCAGTAAAGGAAATTAGTTCGCTGTTGCCCGTTAAATCCTTAGGTGCGGTTATTTCGCATGTTCCACCTGCGGTGGAAAGAGTTCCTATTGTAGCATTATTATACTTGAATACACCTGGCATATTTGCCGTGCCTACCAAAGTCTTTTCGCCTTCGTATGAAGTTCCATCAATTTTTACACTTGCGGCAATAGGTGTATTTGCTTGGAATAATGGCGAGTTGCTGTTTTCGTTTATAATTAACCACGACGAAGCGCCTGCAGACAAAAATGCTGCAGTTATGAGTAAAACGAGTAGTAAAAAGCGATTTGTCTTTCTGTTGTGGTTGCTCATAATGTCCCTTGTATTTTATGTTGAAAGTTAGTGCTAAGTAGTTAATACTTTGGGTAATCACGTTCGCTGAATTATTTCACTTTTATTAAGTGTTTAAGCAAGTTGTGGTTACAAGTAAAATTTTATTCTTCGCCTTACGCGAATTTATTATGATTTTTATTTAATTATTTATTTTTTTTGGTTTGTTTTTTTGGTAATTTTTATTACTCTAAAGCGTTAGCGATAGAGCCTTTTTTTATTGTCACGCTGGAGCGATAGCGATAGAGTCTTTTTTCTATTGTCACTCTGGAGCGTTAGCGATAGAGTCTATTCCCGCGCGCTTGCGCTAAAGATTCTATCGTATACTGCGTATACTCCAGAATGACAGAGTATAAACAGTTTTGTTTTTTTGGTAATTATTCTATTCTTGCGTGTGAATAGAACGTTGCTATTTCGCCCGCATTCTCATCAATTGTTCCGTTTTCGTTCACATCGCGAGCTAAAATCGGATAAGTATTATTTTCAAAATAAGTGGTATCATTAGGATCGCTTGTGTAACAGTAAAAATAATATTCAATTTCAACTGTTGCTCCCTCTGTAAGCCCCTCTGAATCTAATACAATTTTATGATAAGCACCTGAACTATCAAAATCATCTTCAGGTAACTGCGCCCCATCGATAAAATCAGCCCATATCATTGTAAGTGGTGTGTTTTCATAAGCCACGTGTTTAACATTACTAGCGTCTATAGTTAATATGTAACCACCCAATGCTAACGGCGTTATAGATGCATTATGATTATTTAAGGCAACAGGGGTTTGGTTATCTGTTCCATTAAAACCAGTCATTCTAAAATATAATACAATACTTTTCCCTGTAGGGGGTAATTTAGTTACTGTATACGTTACTTTAACTGGCGCAATAGTACCATAACTTGTATTTAAGAATCCATTTGTGTTAAAAGTAAAACATTCAACGGAAGTGCAAGTTGCATACTCATCAACGTCGTAAACAGGGGATGCCGTGATACCGCCCGTGCCCATAACTTCTGCGCCTGTGCCGGATATCGTCCAGGAAGAAAAGCCTATGCATATAAGGCTTATTAAACTGAATAAGGACATAAGAAAATACAAGCATCTTACTTTTCTCATATACATAGTCTCCTTTTTAAGATTTTTTGCAAACCCTGCGTGCCCCAAGGGAAGCCTTGTCTTTGATATAGTAACGCAGTATTACACGTTTATATTATATACGCGTGCGCGTAAGATGTCAAGCATTGAAAACCTATTTTGATAATTTTGTGAAATTTTTACACACAACTTTCACTTTTTGATATACCGATACTTAAAATCATTTTTTTTTAAGGAAATTCGCAGTATTACTTGACTTAAACGCTTTTTTATACTAAAATAATTACGTTATGAAGAAATTTTTTGCCGTAATCTTGACGTGCGCGTGTGCGCTTGGGCTTTTTGTGGGCGCTTCGCCTTTACCCATTCGCGCTTCGGCAGAAACGGTTACGGGCGCTAAACTTGAATATTTTGAACTTAACCAGCCGGTGTGCGTGGCTAAAGACGGGGAATTTATTTATATCGCCGAAAAGGAGTTAATCGTTATTTATCACGACGATACTTACAACAAGATCCCCATGCAAGGCTTTAGCATAGAAAGTATTGCTAAGTGCGGTAATCATTTACTTGTGCTTTCGCTTGGCGGATTGTATTCGCTTAATCTTGCTACGCTGGAAGTCGCGCTTCTTTCGTCGCCACAGCCTGACGTTGTGAACTTTACGGATATTTCATCCTTTGCGGTTAGCGGAAATTACTTCGCTGTTATTACTAACTCGCGCCAGGTGTGCTTGTTTAACGTGACTGATGAAGAAAATTTTCTTTTCCAGTTACATTCTAACGGCGATCTTACGGTAGATAGTTCTTCGCAACTTGCACTAACACCCGATTTAATCTTGTTCTATTACAGCGAACTTCAAGGCAATATTTATATGTTAGACCTTAATTCGGGTATGCAAGGGCCTTACAAAAAGGCGCAACCCAACGGCGTGGACTGCTTTGCTTATAACGATTCTTTTTATTACAAAACGGATGACGTTATTTACTCTTTAGGCAATAACCTTTTAAACGACTTGCCCGAAACCGTTGTTGACCTTTCTACTTTGGGTATTACCGATAGCGGTGATTTCTTTATTAAAGATAATTTGATTTTGGTATGCGATACTAAAAACGATCGCGTGTTAGAATACGACGTTACGCAAGGCAAATTAACCGGCTTTGAAGTTAGTTTTACTAAGATTGATTTGCCAGATGAGTTCAAAATTTTGCATAACGCTACCCCAAATTTCGTGCAAATTCCAAAGGGCGTTATACTTTACGATATAGACCTTACTCGAACGCAAGAAAAGGGATATTTCGTATTTAACGGTTATCATAATCAATCGGAAGCGCAAGAATATTTGGTGGTGGATGAAATTAGCAACGCTTATTATTTAATCGCCGGCGAAGTTGTGGCGCTAGTTTTAAAAGAAGATTTTACGCCTGCGCCTATCGTTTTAAATGATGTTAACGGCGTTGGTTATTTCACTTCAACTGCTAATATTTATTTACAACCAAGGCTAACTAAAGAATTTGTTTCTTATCAAATAGAAAAACATTCCGCGGTAAACGTGGTTTGTAATTTCTCGCTTTCCGGCATAAATTATTCACTTGTTAAGCAGGGCGAAAAAGTTGGGTTTATTCCTTCTTCTTTCATTGTTGAAAGTTTGCAGACTTTACCCGATTACTACGCCTATAGAACGGCTAACTTAACAAACAAGGCTTGCGAAGTTTATCAAGATTTTGCTTGCACTACCGTGATTGACACCCTGCCCGCATACGCTCAAGTAATTATTTCTGAAGAGTTAGATGGGGTTTACCAAGTTGTTTACGGCAACACCGTTGGCTATATTAAAAAATCGTCAATTCAAAAACGCGGTTTCTTCACTAATAAAATCGCTTTGGTTATTATTCTTTTGGCGCTTGCCCTTTTAGTTAGTGCTATCCACTTAGAAATTAAATATCTTTATACTAAAAAGAAAGATATTTTACCCACTAAAAAAGTTAAGAAAAAACAGTAAAATACTTAATAATCGTCTTATAGCGCGACTTTGCTAACCAAAGTCGCGCTTTTATTTTGCGATTTTTCTTAGATAAAATCTTTGCGCTTAGATTCTTACTTTATATAGTTTTGCTTCTTACCTTATTATTATATTACGCGTATAGCTAGCTACTTTTGTTTTTACTTCCTAAAAAAAACATAGCCGAATCTTTAAAAAGACTCGGCTATGCTACCTTTTATATTATATGAATTACTTTTCGGTTTTGTTAATGGTTAAGTAAAGTTCTTCAAGTTGTTTATCTTCAACGGTAGAAGGCGCTTCACTCATTAAGCAAGATGCAGTTTGTACTTTGGGGAATGCGATAACTTCTTTAATAGAATCACACTTTGTAATAAGCATAACAAGTCTATCTAAACCAAGCGCAAGACCGCCGTGGGGGGGTGTTCCGTAATTAAATGCGTCTACAAAGAAACCAAATTTACGTCTAATAACTTCATCACTTAAGCCAAGTGCAGTAAATACCTGCTTTTGAATATCACGCGAGTGAATTCTGATTGAGCCACCGCCCGCTTCTTGACCGTTGATTACAAGGTCGTATGCTTTTGCGTGCATTTTTAAAGGCTCTGTAAATAATAAGGGAAGATCTTCGGTTTTGGGTGCGGTGAACGGATGGTGTACCGCAACGATTCTTTGTTCTTCTTCGCTATATTCGAACATGGGGAAATCGGTTACCCATAAAACGTCGTAACGGTTGGGATCGATAAGACCAAATTTTTCTGCCAAGTGAATACGTAATCCGCCCAAGGTGTTAAATACCGTGGTATTTTTATCTGCTGCGATAAATAATGCGTCGCCTTCGGCAAAATCCGTTTCTTTAGAAAATTGAGCGATTTGTTCTTCGGTTAAGAACTTCATAATTGAAGACTTAATGCCTTCGCCCGTCTTGTGGGTTACCCAACATAAGCCCTTTGCACCTAACGTTTTAACAAATTCTACAAGCGCATCTAAATCCTTTCTTGAAAGTTTATCTGCAAAGCCCTTTGCGTTAATCGCTCTTATGCTTCCGCCGTTTGCTACTGCACCGGTAAATACTGCAAAATTACTGTCTTTAAAACAATGGGTAATATCGGTTAACTGCATGCCAAAACGAGTGTCTGGCTTATCTGACCCATACTTGTTCATTGCTTCTTCATAGGTCATAGTTCTAAAATGACCTTCGCCTAAATCTAAATCAAGCGTTTCTTTAAATACGCGCTTGATAAGACCTTCAACTGGATACATTACGTCCGTTTCGTCTTCAACGAAACTCATTTCAAGGTCAATTTGGGTGAATTCGGGTTGACGGTTTGCGCGTAAGTCTTCGTCACGGAAGCACTTCGCTAACTGATAATATCTATCCATGCCCGAAATCATTAGAAGTTGTTTGTATAGTTGGGGAGATTGCGGTAACGCATAAAAACATCCTTCGTGTATTCTTGAAGGTACTAAGTAGTCACGCGCGCCTTCGGGGGTTGATTTACCAAGGAAGGGCGTTTCGATTTCTAAAAATCCAAGTTCGTCTAAGTAATCGCGCGTTACTTTTGAAATCTTGTTTCTTGTGATTAATTTACTTTGAAGTGAAGGACGGCGTAAGTCTAAATATCTATACTTTAATCTTAACGCTTCGTTTGCGTTAGTATCGTCTAAAATTTCAAAAGGCGTGGTGTCTGCTTCAGATAAAATCTTAAGTTCGCTTGCTAAAATTTCCACGTCGCCCGTGGGGATTTTGTTGGTTTTTGAAGAACGTTCACGTACTACGCCCTTAACCGCTAAAACATATTCAGAACGAATTTGTTCAGCTTTTTCAAATACGCTTTTATCGCAAGTTTCATCAAACACTACTTGAACGATACCGGTACGATCTCTTAAATCTACGAATATTAAACTGCCAAGATTTCTTCTTTTTTGCGTCCAACCGGTTACTACTACTTCTTTTCCACAACTTTCCATTCTGAAAGTTCCGCAGTAGTCAGTTCTTTTTAGCCCTTGTAAAAATTCAGCCATTTCTATCTCCTTTACATTTAGGTACGATTCGTTTTTGTTTTTACTTTTTATTTGTTATTCTTTTTCGTTATTATTATTTTTCGCTTTTCGCGGGATCTTTAGGCGCAAAATATGCTCATATATACACAAAAAACCACGCTATAGGTCGATTATCGCCTTATTCGGTGTAATTATCGAAGTAGCCTTGAACTAAAACGATAGGCGTTCCTTTATCACCGCTACCAGAAGTTAAGTCACATAAAGAACCTATTAAATCGGTTATCTGGCGGGGGGTTGTGCCCTGAGATGCCATATTGCCAACTAAATCGCTTTCTTTGTTTCTAATATAACCTTTTATTGCTTCTTTTAACTCTTCGCCAGATAAATCAGCAAAGTCGTTATCGGCAAGGTATTTAAGTTTTACTTCGTTAGGTCTGCCTAAAAGACCGCTTGTGTGCGCAGGCGATACTACGGGGTCTGCAAGTTCCCAAATCTTACCAACGGGATCTTTAAACGCACCGTCGCCGTATACCATAACTTCAATATGCTTGCCAGTTTTTTCATACAAGCCCTTTTGAATGGCTTCTACAACTTGCTGACAATCTCTGGGGAATAGTTTTATTTTGTCTTCGGTGGCCTTGTTTGAACCAAGCAAACCGTATTCTTTATTATACCCGCCAAGTGAACCGGGGGCAGTCAATATTTCATCTAACGAATATACCGTTGCGCCCTTTGCAGTTAATATGCGCTTGGTGCGTTTGCGAGTGTGAATGTCGCAGTTAATTACCTGGTTTGTATAGTTTAAAATCGCTTTTGCGTCGTTTGCAAAAATAATTTCAACTTCTGCTCCGCAAGAAGTGATTAGTTCTTTGTAATATGCAACGTAATCTACACCGGTAAAGGTGTGTTTTTTATACCCAAATAGTTCGCGGTACTGCTCTTCGCTTAAAATATCGCTCCAAGGATTAACGCCCTTTTCATCTAAATCGTCGATAGAAACAAGTTGATTACCAACTTCATCCGACGGATAACTAAGCATTAATACGATTTTCTTTAAGCCTTTTGCCATACCCCTTAAACATATAGAAAAACGGTTGCGAGATAATATAGGGAATATTATTCCAACGGTTTTATCGCCGAATTTGGCGCTTACGTCTTTTGCAATGTCTTCAACGGTTGCATAATTGCCTTGCGCTCTTGCAACAACCGCTTCGGTTACAGCAACAACGTCACGGTCGCGCAATTCAAAACCTGCGCTTATTGATGCGTTAACAACGCTTTCGGTAACGATTTTTGCAATATCGTCTCCTTCGCGAATGATAGGAGCGCGAATGCCCCTTGATACTGTTCCTACTAATCTTTCTGCCATAATAACTCCTTTACCGATTTTGCGGCTTTTTTATCGAGTATTATCGCGCAGGGTTATTCGCCCCACGTTCATTAACCAACTTATTATAACAAAAAAAACGGCAGTTTGTAAAGCGAATAAAACGCTTGATAAAAAACTACCGATATATTTTTGTATATTATATATACAATTTTTATTTTATCACTTCTTTTACAATAGGAAATTTTTAAAACAAAAGCCGTTGCCATTCGCCTTTTCTTTTCTTTTTCTTTTTTATTTGCGTCGATTTATAAATTGCATTTACATATTTTTATAGGAGTTTTTTTACGAATTATTACCGCGAACTTTTTTCTTCACTTCCTTATATACGCTTGCATAACCACAGTTAACAATACCTAAAGAGAAATCTTTTCTATCGCCGAACGCGTCATAATAAAATCTTTCGTTTGGGGCTAAATAAATAACGTCAACACCGTATACGTACGAGTAAAACTCACACGCTACGTGCGGTTTATTTGCACAAAAGCCTTCGTATAGGTTGATTATCGCGCTAACACCACAATTTACAAACGAACTTACCGCAGTCGGATTAAATAAATCTCTATCTACCAAAACCCCTATTTTCTTGCCCTTAAAAGTAACCGTTTTATATCCAAAAGAAGGGGTAAACTTTTCTTCGTATGCGTTCATATCACATATGGCGGTTAAGTGCGAGCCTTCAAATACTAGTACGCTTTTTTTAACGTGATTACAGTTATCGCTTTCTACCCCTATAAGGGTAATTCCACCCCATTTTTTTGATAATTTACCTAAAAACACCAAGTCTTTACAATTACCGCGCAGTTGCATTCTGTAATCTATTCTTTCAACCAGCCCGAAAGGCACTAAATTTATGCAATCTTTTTGTAAATATTCTTCATTTAAATTTTCTATAACGCGAACTTCCACACTTATTACTTTCCCAAACACATTATATTCACACGCGCTATTTTTGGTTAAAAAAAAGGCAAACACTTTCGGTTTGCCCACTTTTTGGTATCATTTTTTAATACGTATGCAAAAATTCGTTACATAACGCCGTTTAATATGTCTTTTATCTCGTCGGTAGAATCCGCTTTAAAAATCTTAAGTTTAGCTTCTTTGCCACCGCGAACGCCTTTGAGCATTTGAGCGCAAAAAGTGCGCATTGCATGGGCAACTTCTTTATCTTTAGCGCTTTGCTTTCTTAAGTCCATCAAATAAAAAGCACAATCTTTTACGGTCATATTGCTTTCTTTTTTTGCAAGACGAGCAATCAACAATGGGTCGCTTAATACCCCACGCGCTAAACCAACACCGTCTGCCCCGGTTTGTTCAAGTATGTAATCTGCATCTTCTTCACTAAAAATACCGCCGTTTGCTATAACGGGAATTTTTACTGATTTTTTTACCCTTGCAATCTCATCAAAGTGCACTTTACCGCTATATAGCCCCACTTTTGTTCTTCCATGAACAGTTACAAGAGAAGCGCCTGCATCTTCCATTCTAACCGCAAAATCACGAGCGAGCAAATTATCGTCCGTTATGCCTGCGCGAAATTTTACCGTTATAATCTTACCAGACTTAACACATTCTTTTACTATATTTTGGGCAACTTCAGGCTCTTCCATAAGCCTACTACCCTCGCCGTTTCCGTAAATTTTCTTTACAGGACAGCCCATATTTATATCTACTATATCGAACTTTTGCAAATATTCGCTTTCACACGCTCTACGCAAAATATCGGGTTCGCGCCCAAAAAGTTGAACTACCGCCATTTCTTCATTAGGCGCGGTAGTAAGTAACTCTCTAGTATTTTCATTTTTATATATTAGCCCTTTAGCCGAAACCATTTCCGTTACGGTAACGCCCGCCCCAAGATGTGCGCAAAGCGCTCTGAACGCAAAATCGGTGTAACCTGCCATCGGCGCTAAAAGTATGTTGTTTTTTGTTGATAATCGACCTATATCAAGACTTTTTAATTTCATTATATACCTTATCTAACTCTTCTTCGGTCATTTTCTTCATATTGTTACCGCTACTAATTACCGCATCTTCAAGCCTTTTAAAACGCGAAGCAAATTTTTCGGTTGATGCATTTAAAGCTTCTTCTGCATTTACGTTATAAAAGCGAGCCAAATTAACAACCGTAAAAAGCAAATCGCCTATTTCTTCAAAAGCGTCCTTTCCATCTTTATCACAAGAAAGAAGTTCCTGCTTTTCTTCTTCGAGTTTAGCGTAAACTTGCTCTACCGAAGAAAAATCAAAATTGTATTTCGCGGCGCGTTTTTGCACCTTTTGCGCGCGCATAACCGCGGGGAATGCCTTGGGCACGCTTTCGATATATTCGCTACCCTTTTCAAACCCTTTTTCTACCGTTTTATTCTTTTCCCAAACCGAAAGCGCTTCTTTATCGCTACTTGCTTTATCATCACCAAAAACGTGAGAATGGCGGGAAATTAGTTTAGAGCAAATATCGCTAACCACGTCCGTTCTGTTGTACTCGTGATTTTCTTCCCCAAATAAACAATGGAAAACCACTTGCAATAATACGTCGCCCGTTTCTTCGTTAATACCGGCAACGTCACCGCGTTCTATTGCGTCGTAAAGTTCGTAACATTCTTCAAGCAAATCTTTTCTTATTGATTTACGCGTTTGAGCGCGATCCCACGGACAGCCCTTTTCAGAGCGAAGAACGCTTACGATTTCAAATAAATCGTCTACGCAAAATCTTTGTTTCTTGGTAAAGTCCTGCTTAAGAATAACCAAGACGGTAGAATAATCGTACCCGCTATACATATCCATTTGGTAAAGGCTAATTTTATGAGCCTTGTCGCCGATATATAAAATAGCGGGGGCTTCGTCGCCAAAAGCATCCGTCAAGCGTAGTTTCCATTCAGAAGCGATATAATAACTATCTACGTCGTACAAAATAAAGGGGCGAAGAAGCGAAGGGGTAAACTTTTCTGGCGAGTAAGCACTCATAGCGGTATAGCCACCGCGCGTATCGAGTTTAGAGATCGCGTTTAAAGTATGCGAAACGCCTTCTATAACCTGCACTCTTTTTTTCTTTTGCATAATGATAGCACAAGAGTTATCGTCTGCCACGCTACCGTCTACGCAATACACTACTGAAGCTTGCTTGCTCGCTTTTAAAACCGCGCCGGCAAGTCTTTTAGAAAGAGTATCGAAATTGCGTGAGGTACGATATATGCAATCCAAATATTCAACCGCGATTCCTTCTTTTTCAAAAAATTGCGCGCTTTTGGTAAGTTGCGTTTTACAAATAACCTTATCTGCTTGCTTAATTGCATTATACGCTTTTTCTGAAAGAGAGTTTTCGCCTACCCCTAATCCTACTAACGTTAAGTTCATTTTTACTACCCGCTTGTTTTGCTTTTATTATTATATAATAAATATATACTAAATTTAAACTAAGTGCAACAAAAAAACAGCCCGCGTCTGAAATTACCATGCCAAAAATATTTACCTTGGGCATTTTTATAAGGGTTAAATCTAAAAAGGTTTTTACGACTACACCTATAAATAGGAATATAAAGGAGTATTTTTGCTTACCGCAAGATAGGGTTAAAGAAGAAACGGCGTGAAGCAAAGAATGTAAAACTATACAAACTGAAGATGCGCGCACTAAACTTACTGCAAGCGAGTAATACGTGGTGTTTTTCCCAAAGAGTATTTTTACGGCAACGGGGGCGCATATAGCGATTGTTATCGCGCATAAAAGAGATAACACACCTACTATAAGTACGCTTCTTGCCCCCTTTTTATCAAGTGATAATTTTGGCAAAAAACCAAGCGATATACAATTCAATAGTGTTACGGGGAATAAAATTAAAGCGTCTACGCCACCCATATATATGCCGTATATTTCGGTTGCGCTTACCCCAAAGGTATACTTAAGAGAATTTACCGCTATAAAACTGGTAATAAATGAAGATAGCGGGATACATACTGACGAAAGGGTTAATGGCATAATAAAAGAAATCAAATAAGCATACGTTATTTTTTTGAATTTTTCTTTTTCGCTACCCTTGTTTTCTTGGTTTAATTTATCCTTTTTTAATTTAAAAAGAAGGCACATATATATAGCTGCAATTACTTCGCTAAAGGTAATTGCAAAACATGCCCAAAAAGCCTTAACGACATAGTCTCCTTTTGCAAAAAGTAGGGCTATAAGCCCGCTAACACACTTTACAACCTGTTCTATAACCTGAGACGTAGCCGTTGGCAAAAACCTATTTTTACCCTGAAAATACCCCCTTAACACACCCAAAATACACACTAAAAAAACTGAAGGAGATATAGCCTTATAAAGCGCGCTCGCCTGAAAATTGCCCTGCGCTAAAGATATAAAATCAGAACCGAAAAATAAAAGAGCCGAAAAGAATAGTCCTATGGGTAAATAAATCGCCATACACTTTTTGACTATAAGTTTTTCGTTACCGTGCTTTGCAATAAGCCTTGTGATTCCTGAAGAAATTCCACCGCCAGACAAAGTTAGTAATAACGCGTATACGGGAAAGACCATTTGGTAAAGGCCGATACCATTTGCGCCTAACAAATTAAAAAGCGGAACTTTGTAAACCGCACCTATAACCTTTACTATAATTGAAGAGATTAAAAAATAAAAAGTGCCGTTTGCCATGCCCAATTTATTTTCTACCTTTTTAATAACCGTCATATGTAAAGGGGATAATCCCCTTATTTATCACAATTTTCAATCGTGATTAAGAAAAGTTCTTTTGCTAAGGCTAAAGAATAAATTTCCCTTTCTGTAAACTTCGCACTTTCATTATCAGATAGCAAAGCGAAAAATCCAACCGTAGTAAAAGTTTGGTTTTTAACCGGCATAATTAAAAGTGATTTAAAAGAAGTGTTTTGCATGCATAAAACCGAAAAGGGTTTACATCCGTCTGAACAATTGCACACAAACGCACTTTCACCTTTTAACTTAGCCAAGAAATCGCCCGAAAGTTTTTTACCTTCTAAAAAGGCAAACTTGCCGTCGCTTACGTAGGTAATGCAGTTTTCATCACCTGCAAAACAGGTATAGCCAGTAAGTTCGCCAACTTTATCGCAAAGATTTTTCACAAGCGTTTTATGGCGGTAAACAGGAGCGTAACCCCTAATTACAAGCGCCGACCCATCTACTTTTACACTTACTAACTTTTGGTCTAAATTTAATAGTTTTCGCATTTCTTTGGGTATGACCAGTCTGCCGACTTCGTCTATTTTAACAACGTTTCTATATTTCATAATTATATCTCCTTAACGCAAGTAAAAATAGTATGCGCTAAAAGTTTAATTTTTATAAAAATATCTTTAAAAAAACAAAAAAGTGTGGCTATATAGCGATTAACCACACTTTCGATATAAATTTAATCTTTGCTTATTTACTGTTTTTTAATACTTTCTGCAAAGGCAATAGCGTTAGATACAAACAGTTTATCAACCCCTTTATCGAAGAAATCATTTACTTCATTTTTATGCGTATTAGCACAAACGTTTATTTTTACTGCGCACTTATTAACGCATTTCTTTGCTACGTTTAATAGATATAAGGGATTAATTTGATTTTGACTTTTAAGGTATATACAATTCACTTTTGCTTGCAAAGCGCAATCTACAAAAGTATTGAACTCATCTACCGTTAAATGCTGATAATCTATAACCAAAGTAAAATATATTTTTTTACCGCACGCTTTCTTGCACTTATTTATCTCTTTTAAAATTTGCTTTTTCTTACCTTCTTTAATAAGCGAAAGAGATAAACTTAGGTCTATAAACTTAACCTTTAACAATTTTGCTTGCCATATTTCTACAATTTTAGCACGCAAAGTGCTTTCCCCTTGCCCGATAACAACGCCGTAATTTAAGTTGAACTTAACAGACTTTTTAACCTTTTTAAGTTTGGAAGTAAGGGTGTAAAAAGAATTGAAATTATATTCTATAGAAGATAAAATAGCGTTCTTTATATCTGCTACTTTTAAATAAGGCGAAGTTAAATCGTAATCGGTTTTAGAAAAAATTTTATTATATCTATATTCTTGATATTGTGAATTGACGTTATCTGCAGGGGTAGATTGATCACCTTTTATTTCGCATGATTTACAGTCGTTTTCTTCTTTTTGTGCAAAAACATCTAGTACGTTATTATTTTTTTGTGAATCGTTTTTAATTTGCTCTTCCTTTTCAAGCGCGAGTTCCTGATTGATATCTTGCAATGCCTTGGCAAAATCTTCGTACTCTTCTTCCTTTTGCACTTGCGTAAAATCTTTGCCTTCGTTTAGATTTTGTTCTTCATTTTTTAATTTATTTTCATCATTTGAAAATGATAAATTTTCATTCATAAATCGCTCCTTATATAAAGTCGACAAAAACGGTCACTCTTTTGCAAAGGTAGACATTGATTCCCCGCCCTAAATAAGTTAAAATATGATTATTAAAATTTAGGAGATGAAAATGCCAAACCCCGTGGAGTGTATTTTTGTTTTACTCGCTTTATTTTGCATTTTTTTAGGCGTGTCTTTCGTACTTAGTATTTTGTACTCTTTTAAAAGAATAAATACCCCATCTACTTCAAGTAATGCAAAAAAAAATGACGACAACCATCTAAAAAATAAAAACGCAAATAAAAGTTATAAGCGCGCGCCTAACGCACGCGCCACACAAAATAACGTTTATTACGTTAAAAACTATAAAACAAAAAGGCGCAAAGGGGCAAAAATCCCCTTTGAAGGAGTTGTTATTTCACCAGAAGAATTTAAAAAGAGAAAGGGATAAATTAATCGGTGATTCTTTCAATGGTGCTTTCGTCGCCCCAAAGGCGTTCTAAATGATAGAACAATCTCGTTTCGTCGTTAAAGATATGAACGATACAATCGCCGAAGTCTAAAACAGCCCAACGTCCTTCGCTTTCGCCATCTCTTCTTTTCACTTCTACGCCTAGTTTGCTCATACCTTCGTCTACGTATTCACATAGCGCTTTAACTTGAGAAGTAGAACTACCACCCGCAATAATAAAGTAATCGGTTAAAACTGTTTTTTCTGCAACGTTAATCTTTACTATATCACGCGCTTTTTTACTTAGTAGAATATTACAAATTTCTTTTGCTAATTGTTTTGATTCCATGTGTTTTTATCCTTAAGGTTTTATTTTTTGCCTGCTGTATATTGCAAGCGTTTTATTTATTATAAAATTCGTTGGTTTCGCGAGTTAAATAATAGATTTCATCCCCACTTTTGTTTAGATAGGCTAAAAGTCTTTTAACGCAAAGTTTAAAGCCACTTTCAAAATCTTGATTTACCATATCGCGCAAATAGTCTACTTCTTCGTAATTTCTTGAAGGCTCTAATAAATCGGCAACGAAAACTATTTTTTCTATTATTCCCATATTAGGTCTTCCCGTAGTATGGTACTTTATCGCGTTTAATATTTCTTCATCTTTAATTCCAAGTTTTTTTTGTGCAATATGCGCACCCAAAAACTGATGCTTAACGCTAGACGGAACGTCTTTATCAATTGCACATTCTGGATAATCTTCTGCCTTTTCATACTTGGCAACGTCATGCAAAAGCCCCGCTATATGCGCTTTATCAACACTTTCGCCTAATTTTTTCGCATAGGATATGCTTTGCGCAACAACCCCTGCCGTATGAAATAATCGGCTTGGCTTAAGGGCGGAAATTAAATAAGAATACAACTTATCCCCTTTATATAGCCCGTTTGTTTTAATATATTCGCATACTGCCAAATCTACAAACTGAGTAGGTGAGCAACCCAACTTTAAAAGTTCGCGAACGTAAGTGCTTGATATAACCCCGTTGTATGAAAAAGAAATTATATCTAAGCCGCTTTTTTCTTTAAAAGCGCTTTCTTCATTTTTTAAATCGTACCCTTCTCTACCTGCAACACATAAAGTACAGCAGGATAAAATAGACTGCGGATTTTTCCAGTTTAAAAAGGTAACTAAAGAATCAAGACCTATCAAAAGATACAGTTCGTCATTAGGATATATACTTTTAAAGTGTTCTACAGTAATATAAGTGTAACTTTTTTGCTCACGCGAAAGTTCATAATCACTAATAAGAACGTAAGGTAAATTCTTAAAAGCAAGCTCCAGCATCTTTTTTCTATGTGCGCCGTCGGTTGCGTGCCCGCCTTTAAAGGGGGATAGATAGGTGGGAACGACTATTACCTTATCAAGCCCAACTACCCTTTTAAATTCTTTTACGATACCAACGTGATCGTTGTGAACGGGATCAAAAGATCCACCGAAAATTCCTATCTTCATAATCTTATTTTATCATATTTTTTTTAATTTTTCAAGTTTAATTTGTACTTTTTCAGTCAATAATGCAATTACTATGAAAAATCATAAAATGACCATTTTTACAGATGTAACTTTGACGTTTTGCATTTGTATAATATCTTCTTTACTATTCTTCACTTCAGTTAAAGCAAGCAGATATTTAAAATATTTGCTGTGCTTACTTTTTTCTTTATCTGTAAGCGGTATACTTTTGGTGTATAAATTGAATAAATACAAAAGATACTTAACTAAGCAAAAAGAGAAAAAAGAACTTGAAAATTTGCTTGCTAATTTAGAATTAATGCCCGATAACGAAGTTATAGACCTACTTTTTAATTTTTTATCCGCTTACGAAATCAAGGTTGAAAAAAAGGAAAATTACCTAAAAAATAATAACGTCGTTTATTTATTCAACTTTGAAATTCAAACTTCACGCGGGCGATTTTTATACACAATTAAGCCCTTTATTAAAAATAATATAGTGTTTTTTTGCAATAAATTAAGTGATGAATGTAATCCAACTTTAAGCGCGCTTAAGAAAAAAGTGAAGATTGTAAACGGAGAACTTTTATTCTCTCTTATGAAAGAAGCGAATTTTTCTTTACCACGCCAAGAAGAGATTAAAATAGATAAGAAAACCGTTATTATGGGTAAATTAAATAAGATTTTAACTAAAAAAAGAGCGATAACGTTTGCCTTTTTATCCGCCACGCTACTGCTCTTTTCGTCATTTACTTTTTATCCCTTATATTACAGAATATGTTCGCTTATACTTCTTTTGCTATGCGCCGTATGCCTTATTTTCGGCAAAAAGGAAAACATAGAAAAAGGCAATCCCTTAGTGTTTGAAGATTAGTAAACGATATGTTTAAAATCTTTTTTACTGCTTTTTCTGTATAAAACGATTTTTTTACCTGTTACGGCAACAACTTCTGCTTTTAATGCGGTTGCAAGTTCTACTGCAATATCCTTTGGATCGTCGTCATTATTGTTTAATACGCTTACTTTAATAAGTTCGCGTGCTTCAAGCGCTTCAGATAAACTGATTATTAAGTTTTCGCTAATACCACCCTTACCTACTTGAGTTACGGGTTGTATCGTTTGTGCCATTGAACGTAAATTACTTCTTTCTTTAGAGGTAAACATTTTTATAAGCTCCTATTAGTCGATAAAATCAAATTCTATTTCGCCGATAACAACGATACTGCCTTCCTTTGCTCCCGCAGAGCGTAACGCTTTAATAACCCCTTTATCACGCAAGGTTTTTTGGAAGTATGCAAGCGAATCGGTATCGTTTAATACTACGTTTCTTTCTAATAATTCAACCAGCGGACCAACTACTACGAAAGCACCGTCGTCATCACGAACGATTTCAAATGCGTTGCTATCTTTAGTTTCGTAAGCAAAGGCTTCAAACTGCATAGGTTGAACGGGGGGAAGTTCTTTTAACGCGTCGCTAACCTTATCTAAAAGTTCTTTAACGCCTTCGCCCCTTATTGCCGATAACTGAACTATATCGTGCTTTTTACCAAATTTCTTAATGAATTTTTTAACGTTTTCTTCTGCGCCGTAAATATCCGTTTTATTAAGAACTACTATTTGTTTTAGCGCGCCTAATTTTTCGCTATAACCTGAAAGTTCTTCGTTTATTTTTATAAAATCATCTATGGGATCTCTGCCTTCAACGCCGGAAGCATCAACGATATGAACGAGCATTCGCGTTCTTTCTATATGGCGTAAAAACTCGTGACCTAACCCCGCGCCTTGTGAAGCACCTTCAATTAAACCGGGAATATCGGCAACGATAAAATCTTCTTCATTATGGCGAACAACGCCTAAGTTTGGCGAAAGAGTTGTAAAATGATAGTTTGCAATTTTTGGTTTTGCGCCGGAAATTTTAGAAAGCAAAGTAGATTTACCTACGTTGGGAAACCCAACCAAACCTACGTCTGCAATAATTTTAAGTTCTAAAACAACCCTTTTGATTTCGGTCTTTTCGCCCTTTTGCGAAAAATGAGGTGCGTGACGGCGACTGGTACAGAACTTTCTGTTTCCCTTACCACCGCTACCGCCTTTTAAAACGACTTCGCGCTGACCGTCGTAAAAGATATCGCAAATAATTCTATCACTTTCTTTATCGCGTATAACCGTGCCAAGCGGAACGGGAATGACCAAGTCTTCACCGCACTTACCCGTACAGTTTTTAGTATCCCCTTTACCGCCGTTTTCGGCAAAGTATTTATGTTTAAACTGGAAGTCAAGCAAACTGGTTTTATGGCGTGAACCTATGAAAACGATATCTCCGCCGTTACCGCCGTCTCCACCGTCTGGCCCGCCGTTTGCAACCCCTTTGTAGCGAATAAATGAAGTAATACCATCTCCTCCATCACCCGCTTTGATTAAAATACTCTCTTTATCTACGAACATAATTTCACCTTTAAACAGCCGATAATCGACTTATAGGCTGTGTTTTATATCTTTTTATCCAAATTCTTTTTATAATAATCACAATAATTTTTTATTTCACAACTGGCACATGCCGGATTTCTTGCTTTACATACTTCGCGCCCGTGAAAGATTATATAGTGATGGCAATCGCGCCATTTGCTTTTGGGCAATCTTTTTTTAAGGCCTTCTTCCACCTTTAAAGGCGTATCTCCTTTTGCCAAGCCTATTCTGTTAGAAACCCTAAAAACGTGAGTATCTACTGCGATTGCTGGTAAACCGAAAGCAACCGACGCAACTACATTTGCCGTTTTTCTGCCAACGCCTGAAAGAGAAAGCAATTTATCGTAATCGCTTGGCACTTCGCCGTTGAATTTATTAATAATATCTGCCGTTGCTTGCAAAATATGCGTTGCCTTGCTGTGATATAAACCGCAAGAAAAAATATATTTTTCAAGTTCTTCTTGGGTTAAGGTAATAAGTTTTTCGGGAGTGGGATATTTTTTAAACAACACGTCCGTTACCTTATTGACACGCTCATCCGTGCATTGAGCAGATAAAATTACGGCAACTAAAAGTTGATAATTACTGCCGTATGTAAGCGCAGGGCGAGGGTTTTTATACCGACCTTCGAAATATTTGATTATATTTTGCAAATTTTCTTTATTCATATTTGTTTTTCCGCGCAAATCATTTTATCATAAATTATTATTTTTAACAACCGTTTTTAGGTTATTTTTTATAATTATACCCCCTTTTACGCTAAAAGTGTATTTTTTAATAAAAATATGCAACTATACATTAGCGGTTGATTTTTTAAGCAAAATACTGTTTTAACTAAAAGTGGACGGATATAAATTTTATCCGTCCACTTTCTTAATACATTCTGTTAATTATTTTTCTATTACCCGATTTTTTAACTGAAAATATTCCGCTAAAGGTGGGATATCTTCCCCCTTTTACCAAATAATACGCCGTAGGCGCAGAGGATAAGCTCACTTGCACGGCTAACATGCAACCCACCTTCATCTCTTTAGGTAAAGGAACTACCGAGGCGCTTACATACCTTCTTATATCCCCCAAGAATTGAAAAACTTCAGTTTTAGACTTGAAAGTAATTATTGCCATACTTTCTCCTTTAAGTAAATACTATCATAAAAGTGCCTTTGATATAATATATTAAAATAAAGGTTTTTATGTGAAAATATGATATATTTCGACAATGCCGCTACGGGCGGTAAAAAGCCCGATTCGGTTATTGAATGTGCCGTTAACACAATGAAATATTTAAGCGTTAACCCCGGAAGGGGAACTCATAGACTTTCCATTTTAGCGGAAGAAAAAATCTATCTTGCAAGAAAAAGCGTTTGTTCTTATTTTAACGGCTATTGCCCAGAGCGAGTTATATTTACCAAAAATTGCACGGAAGGGCTTAACGTAGCCATCTTTGGAACGTTAAAGCGTGGTGGACACGTAATTTGTTCTGTATTTGAACACAATAGCGTTCTTCGCCCGCTTTACGCACTTAAAAGGCGGGGTGTGATTACTCTTTCTATTGTAAAGCCCGCAAACGGCAATATCATTTTAAAGGAAGATATAGAGCGTGAAATAACCGATAAAACCTATTTGGTTTGCTTAACCGCTATTTCTAACGTTACTGGCGAAACTAACGATTACGAAGCTATAGGGGCGTTTTTACAACAAAAAAACATTTTATTTTTAGTTGACGGAGCGCAAGGGGGCGGGCACGTTGAACTTAACATGCAAAAACATTCTATAGATATTTTATGCCTTTCCGGGCATAAAGGACTTAACTGTATTCAAGGAATAGGCGTTCTTATTTTTAATAAAAATATAAACATTAAACCGCTTACTTACGGTGGAAGCGGTAGCGAAACTTTTGCACCTATTCCTTCTTGCTACCCCGAACTACTGGAAAGCGGAACACACAACTTGCCCGCTATAATAGCGCTTACCGAAAGCGTTAGGTATACCTTTGACAGTTTTAAAGAAAAACAGCGTTTTTTAATAATGCTTTCACGCTATCTTATTGAAAATATGAATAAAATAAAAGGGATAAGGCTTTATTCGACGCCTAATCCCGCGGGAATCGTTAGCTTTTCTTATAAAGATTATTTTTCACAAGAAATTTCTGGAGTGCTTTGCGAAAAATACGGTATTTGCACTCGCGGTGGATTTCATTGCGCCCCGCTTACCCACGAATTTTTAAAGACAAAGGAAAACGGACTTGTTAGAATTTCCTTTTCGCAATACAACGACTACGACGAAATAGACCGCTTTTTATACTGCATGCAAAACGTAGATCAATATCTATTTTAATTATATTTTAAGCCTAAACTTCTTTAATTTCTTTAATGACGCTTTGTAATTGTTTGCGCTGAGTTGGGTTTAACATGGGAGAAATACTACTTACGAAATTAGATATTTCTTCATCTGATAACGTTCCGCGTTTTTTCGCCAGTTTTGCCTCTTGCATAATAGCCGTAAGCAAATCTTTTTGATTAGCCCCTTCATATTTAGACGCCACTCTTTTTAATAAATCAAAAGCGCTTTCGTTATCTTCAATTCTTTGCCCGCTTTTTTTGTGCTTGCTTTCTTCTTTTTTAGGCTCGTTTGCATAATCGCTGAATTTTTTCATTTAATTTTTCCTTCCGTATAACATATATATGCAATAAGGAAAAACATAAGTTACTTAAAAGGATATTTTTATGAATTATCTACCGCTTATTTTAATTTTTTTAATTGCTAATATAAAGGATAAGAAAGAGATTAAAGAAGTGTTTTCTTCCTTTGGCGAAGAAGATATATACTCTATTTTTTCATTATTTATAAGTGATGAAAATGCGTGTAAAAACCTATCTTCAACAACTTACAGTCTTATAAACGGAAATGGCGATTTTAGCCAAATCTTACAAAGTATAGCCCCGCTTGCGTTTACCTTTTTATCAGGCGCAAAGCAAAAAGAACAAAATAAAGAAGAGGTTGATGATACCCCTTCTTTTTGTGTGGAAGATGAAGAAATAAATTCTTATTTAAAAGATTATTTTAGCGCGGTTAATTAGGTAAAATATACCTATAATCGCGTTATAGACGCATTTTTAAAAAATACAAGTAGTTTTAAACTATAACCAAGCGTTATTCTACGCCTTCGAATCCCGTGATAAGATCGGCGGGATCGGCATGCTTTTGACAATTAAAAGAATACTCTCCGTTGCCATCTACTTTTAATACGATATTACCGTTTAAATCCGTTCTTCTAATTTCAGAGCCAACGCCTATTAGCCTATCTAAAACTTCCTGGCGCGGGTGCTGATATTTATTTGCAACACCGCACATAATAACCGAATACTCGGGCGAAACTTTATACAAAAAGTCCAAAGAAGTAGAAGTTGCGCTTCCGTGATGACCGACCTTTAAAACGTCTACGTCTGGCAAATTAGCATAGGAAGACATAAGTTCGGCTTCGGCAACGCTTTCGGCGTCGCCTGTGAACATAATTGAAAAGTCTTTATAAGATAAAACCATAAAGGGGGAATAATCGTTAGGATCACTATACCCGATTTGCGGAGCATCTTTGATAGGAGTTAAAAAGTCTAACGAATATTCGTAACTTTCGCCAAGATATGTAAACGCCTGAGTGAAATCGGTATCCATATTGAAATAATCGTAACCGCAGTTCTCGTTTAAAATAGCGCTTAAAAAGTTTCTATAAGTAGCGGTTGCACAGTTCTTTTTCTTATCTGCTTGCGATTCGACGTTAAAAGAGGGATCAAACATACTTTTATCATCCCCGTTATAATACACGAACGGGCGCAAACAAAACTGAATTTTAAAACTTTCAAAAACTTCTACCATTCCACCGATATGGTCTGCATCGGTATGGGTTGCGATAACCAAAGTTATCTCACTAACCCCAAGATCTTTCAAATAATCTACGACGATATCTCCTTTCCCGCGGTCGCCACTATCTATAAGCATGCTTTTACCATCTGGAAAATCCACAAAAATACAGTCGCCCTGCCCTATATCGATAAAGTGAATAGACAAGCCGTCTTCATCCGCTGCTAATGGATTTGAAATATTAAAAATTTCGTTTATAAGCGAATATTTGTTTTGTTCCTGTTTCTTTCCGTAATAATAGTACGCGACGGCAATAATTACCACTATTATTGCAATTATGGCGGTTAGCGCGTCTATCTTTTTGTTTTTTCTGCTTGATTTTCTCGCCATATATCTCCTTATAATTCAAGGCAAAATTAACTTTTACATAACGTATAAAACGGCTACTTTTAAATAAATACTTTCGTCGAAAGAAATAAGCGAAGCGTGGTCTTTACCTTGCGTGCGCAGTTCAACGAGTTTTACCCTTTTACCGCTTTCGTGCGCGCTTTGCGCTATCATTTCGGTAAACTGTTTAACGGAAACGTGCTGTGAACAACTGCAAGTGATTAAAAAACCACCCGACTTTAAAAGTTTTAACGCCTGCACGTTTATATCTTTGTAGCCCTTTAAACCTTCTTTAACAGTATCTTTGCTCTTAGTAAAAGCGGGGGGATCTAAAATAATAGTATCGAAGATTTTACCTTCTTTACGGTATTTTCTTAAAAGTTCAAATACGTCCGCTTGAACGGGCGTTATTATTTTTTCTAAGCCGTTGATGCGCGCGCTTTCCATAAGCATATTTAGTGCCTTTTCGCTTACGTCTGCGCTGTGAACGGATAACGCGCCGTGCTTTGCGCTACATAGCGAAAATCCGCCCAAATTACAAAAACAGTCTAATACGCGCGCTCCTTTTACGTAGTGTTTTATATTATCGCGGTTTTCCTTTTGATCTAAAAAATAACCTGTTTTTTGCCCGTTGATAATATCCACGTATATATCTAAACCGTTTTCTTTGATAAGGACCTTTTCGGGCACTTCACCGTATAACACGCCCTTAACTTCTTCAAGCCCTTCTTTTTTTCTAACGGAAACGTCGCTTCTTTCGTAAATACCCTTTGGTTTAAAGATTTCAACCAAAATATCAACGATCATTTCTTTGCGTTTTTCCATACCCAGCGCCAAGAACTGGCAAGAAAGGTATTCGCCGTATTTATCTACTATTAGCGCGGGCAAAAGATCTGCTTCGCCAAAAACCACTCTGTAATTATCGCTATATCCCAGTTTTAAACGATAATCGTTGGCGTTTTTTATGCGTTTTTCAAAAAAGGCGCGGTCTATTTCTTCTTCGGTATAGGTTAATACCCTTACTATGATTTTTGAAAGGTGGTTAATGTATCCAAGACATACGAAGCGCCCGTCGTGAGCGATTACTTTGCATACGTCGCCCTGCTTGCCTTTGCCCAAAATTTCTGCCACTTCATTAGCAAAAATCCACGGCTCGCCAGATAAAATTCTGCGTTCTTCGCCCTTTTTTAAAGTTAAAATATACATATTAATTATAATTTATCCTATTATAAATGGAATTTCTTTAAAAATTCTGTTTTTATCGTGTTAAAACCGAATACAAAATATCCCAGCGCGGTTAAAGAACTAAAGGTAAGGTTTATTATTCCTAAAATTTTAATTCCCGGTTGCTGTTTATCTGCAAGGTATAAAAATAGTAACAAAGACGCAATGAAAAGCACCCCTATTATAAATACGAATGCCAAAATCCACGATTTATCTTTTCGAAGTAGAGTTAACATTATTAGCGTTGCCATAGTTACTATCGATAGCGACGGAAATACGTAATTAGCGAGCCAATGCGATTCGTAAGAAAGATTTTCACACGCCCACAGTATAAGCATTAAACCTAAAAGTTGCATAAAAATCTTTTCAAAAACCCCACGTCTTGATAAAATAGTGTGGCTTATTAAAATCCAAACGTAAATTATTCCGGCAGCAACCAGCGCGCACCATAAGAATTCGGGATTTACCAAAAAGTTAATTAACGAACAAACGGTTACTGCACAAATGGATAGGAATATAAAAAATTTTAAAATAAAGGAATTGTTTTTTACGTTAGTTTCGTTTTGCCTTCTTTCTGCAAAGGGATGTTCGCCGTTGGTTTTATCGTCTGTTTGAATAAGTTCACGAAAACATAAAGGACAATAATTGCGATTAGCGTCCACTTTTACCTTACAATTTTTGCAGTATTTCATACGTCCGCCTCCCAGTAGTTACTGTAAAGGGTAATATCTACCCCTTCTTTTGAAAGGTGCGTAAAGAATTCACGTTCTATACGCGTTTCTACGTACCCGCGCGCAGAAGATATATATAATTTACCGTCGTACCCGATAATACCGAAATTTTGCTGTGCGTTTTGGGTAGGCCCTATAACGAAAGTTATATCTAAAAGTTTACCCGCAAAACATTCGGGGGTTTTTATCAATCCGATATTGCTTATGTCGCCCGAATGAAGGTTTTCACCCACGCGAGAATATACGAGTTTCATCGCTATATCCTTTAAAAAGAGCGGAGTGATTTTTAAAAACGGATTGTTTTCAAGTTTAACGTTAGAATGCATTAAGTCTTCTATAACTTCCCTTTCCATGCCCGCTTTCATCTGCTTTTTGCAAATTTCAACACATTCTTCGAATGTTATCGGCTGTTTAAAATCGTGCTTTAAACGAACGAATAAAGTAAAGTTTCTTACCGTGTTGCTCTTATAATGCTTACGCAAGTTCACGGGGACTAAAATCTTTACTTCTTTATTTTTAGAAGGCTTATGCTGTAAACAACAGGAGTAAATTACGTGCATATATAAAGCGGCAAGATATACCGTTATGGTAGTATCGTAACGCTTTGCAAGCTCTTTAACCTGGTCTATAGAACAAACGCCCGCCATTATGCCGTAGCCGTCGTGATTAAAGGGCGTGCCTTTAAACTTATAAGCAAGGTTTTCCTTTTCCGGACCGTTTTTCTTCTTTTTATCAACCACTTTAAAGGTATCTTCGCTTTCTTCTATAACGTGTGGAGCGGCTGAAGGACGAATAATTCCTTCGCTTTCTACAGCGTAACCGCAAAGTTTAAAATATTCAAAAATAAGTTCTAAAAAGAAGTTTACGCCACCAGTTCCATCAGTTAACGAGTGATGATAATTGATAGTCACCGTGTTTTTACGGTAAAAAACTTCAAACATATAGCCGTTATTGCTATTCGGCGTGATTTGCTTTAAATAATGCGCGGGTTGCGGTTTTACTAACGCGCGCTTATTGTTGCTTTCTAAATAATACCAAAATATCCCGCGTTTTAAACGAGTTTTATAAGATGGATGACTTTCTAAAAGTGTGTTTAATGCATTTTCTAAAAGTTCGGGATCTATATCTTCTAAAAGTTTTGCTGTAAATGAAAATATGAACGGGGATTTAGAATTTGTGTTTGGTGGATAAATCTTTGCCGCGTTATCCAGCGGATACCAGTATTTTTTCGCCATAATCTCTCCCTTTTTTCTTATCCGTTAAAAGAAAAGTAATCGTATTGTTCAATGGCAACGCTCACTTGCGAAGAAGTGCCCTTTCTTTCAATAGTGAAAGTAATAATATCGCCTATTGCAAAATCTATGTTGTATAGGTAAGAATATAAGTCTTCCTTTCTGTGAATAGTGTAAAGCGTTCCCTTGTAAGTCATACTCATAACGTTATCGCCAACCATTAAACCTAACCCTTTTGCGTATAGAGTTCCGTCTTGGCTTAAATGGGTTATTGCAACGCTTTCAGTTATGCCCCAACTACTCTTGTTATCTTCTACTTCTATGCCAAATTTATATCTTCCTTCAACGTAGCCCTTTTGAATTATTTGTGAGCACACAACCCTTAAATGGTCTGCAGGTACTACGTATGAATATGAACTTTCTTTATTGCCGTGGCGAACCATACCTAATAAAAATCCGCCCGTTTGGCTAAACACACCGCTACCTAAAGTTGCGGTGTAACAGTCTAAATCAGCAACCAAAATATCGTTTACGTTGTTTTCGCCAGAATCGTATGCATATCCTACGTAACTTACTATGCCAGACGAAGATGATACCCCCTGAGCGCCTAACGAGTCAGATATTCCCACTACACTTTCGCCCGCAAGCAGGGTTGAAAAATCCGAATAGAGCACGGCGGGGGTAAGGTTTGCGTTTATTCTTATAACGCAAATATCTGTAACAGGATCTGTTCCAACGGGGGATGCGCTAAACTCATCCATTCTTTCATAGTTTTTAACGGTAACTGAAGATGCACCTGCTATTAAGGAATGAGAGGTTGCAACGTAGGTGTAAAGCCCGTCTTCCGAAGTAGCTACGACTATTCCCGATGCATTTATGCTTTTGCCATCCCTTTGAATTTGCACGCCCACTACCGACTTACTTATTCTCTTTATTACAACCGGTAAACTTTCCGCTAAGTATTCAGAATACAAAGTGGGATCGGTCACCGCGATATTCACGTTAACTTCAGCGCCATCGTCGGGGGAAAATCCACCGCTTGAACTACTGCTATTATTAGTAGGTATATAACAAGCACCAAACGATAAACAAAAAATCAAAATAAAGGTTAAAAACACCTTTTTACAAATCTTTGGCGCATGTATATTTTTTTTACGTAAACTTTCTTTCATAATATCTCCTACTCAATGGGGGTAATTATATTTGTATTATATATATTATAACATTAAAGGAAGAAAAATACAAACGATTAAAAGCATTTTATCAAGTGAGATAAAAATTGATTATTTACAAAATAAACTGCGCTATAGCGCGATTAACTAAACTTACACAATAAAAAATCCGCAGATTTTACTCTGCGGATAAATTATTTTTTATTAACAAGATAAGAATAAATGCTTCATTTACAAAAGAAATCGCACATCTTTAGCGCGTAGTTTGATTAATCGTGTTAACATAAAGTTTATAATAAAAGTTGCAAATTAAAAACTTTTAGTTAAAGATAAGCCTTATTCTATTATCCCTTTGGTTTTGTAGCGCGTTTATTTATTAGCAAATATGCTAAACTTAAAACAATCATTAAAAAGCAAACGACTAAAAAGATATAAAATACAGCGTTCCAGCCTATATTTTCGGCAACACTACCCATTCCGTATGCCGTTATCGCGCTACCGACGTAACAAAAGCCATCTAAAACACCCGCTAACGTACCGGCATTTGCCTTACCTGCATACGTCATGGGGAATATATTCGTTATTACGTTATTAACGCCAGACATAGCGCATGCTACAAACACAAAGCAAATAAGCGGTAAAAACCAGTTATCAATATTAAACAGTATAAGAACAACGGCAAAAAGCAAGGTTGCAATTCCATATAAAAGGGTGCATACTAAAATGTAATTTTTAAACTTTTTGTTCAAAAAAATCGCACACGTACTGCCAAAAACTGCAAAACACAGCAAGAAAAAGGTCAGCATTGTAGATATTGAATTATCTAAGGAATAGCGTTCCGTCATAAAGGTGGGAAGCCAAGTTGTTAAACCATCTTTAACGAAGTTATTTGCAATGGCAAACAACACTAGCAGTAAAAAAGTAATTATAAAATATTTCGATAAGGTTAAAGTTTCATCTTTGGGTTTAGCGACCTTATCTATATCGTTTTGTAAATTTTCTTCACATATAAAACTTTCAGCATCTCTTTCTTCTTTACAATTGCTCTTTAATTTTTCTACGATAAAAAACCATACTAAAGCAATTACGATAAGTAAAATAGATGCAACGAAGAAAACTACTTTAAAAGAAAGTGCAAGAGCAGAAATTAAACTACTTAACGCGTAAACTGTAAAAGTTCCAAGAGATACGGGAAGCCCCATTATAAAAATTGCGCCGTTTAAACTGCCCTTTGGTAAATTTTCGTTAAGTAGTCTTATTATTGAAGACCATAATATAGATTGTGCAAAGCCGTTAACCGCCCAGTATAAATTTAATAATAAAAAATTTTGTTGAGTGGTAATTCCCACTGCAAAGTTCATGGCGGAAGATAATATTAACGCTATAAATATTGCGTAGCGCGCGTTATATTTTTTACAAAGTAGCCCGTTGACCACCTGACCTGCACCGTAAAAAATAAAAAAGCAAGTTCCAACTGCACCAGCAGAGCCTTTTCCAACGTTAAAAAAATCCATTACGCGGTTTACGTTAGAACTGAAAGAATACCTTCCCACGTATGCAAAATAATATACTGTAAAACAAAGAAGTGACAAATATAAAGAACGTTTAGTTAGTCCTTTACTCTTTTTTTCTTTTAACATTTCAAGCCTTTTAATTAGTCATTTTAGTATTTATTAATAAGTTAGTGCCGAATAATCGACTTATAGCGCGACTTTTATTAAAAATCACACTTAAATTCCTTAACGTATAAATCAATAAAATCCTTAATTAACGCCATTTTTTCTTTCGCTATTTGGCGGGCGGTTTCGGTGTGCATATAATCGCCTATTCTAAGCGATTTATTATAAAGATGATGCACGGTTGATTTATCGTTTACGCTTTCGGTATAATCGTTTTGGTAAAATGGAACTTGGGGATCGTAATCGGGCATTTTATTTGCAAGCCCGTACCTAAAGGCGCGAACTATCGCTATCGCTCCGGTAGCATCCAAATTATCTGCGTCTTGTAAAATTTTACTTTCTAAATCGGTAACCGTTACCTTTTCTTTTCCAAAAGCGTATTCTTCGTGATGAAGCACGGCGTAAAGAACGTGCTCTTCTTCTTCCTTAGTAATATCTAATCCCTGCAAAATCTCTTTCACGGTGGGCAAACTTTCTTCAGGAGTACAAAAACTACCCCTTTTTGCTGCGATTAAACGGTGAACGTCGTGCACGTAAGCAGAAATAGCAACCACGTTTTTATTACCGCCTTCCTTTTCGCAGATTTTTAAGGCATACGCTAAAGTTCTTTCTAAATGGTCTGCGCTGTGCCCTGTTTTATCGTTGTTAAATTCGTGCGCAAGTTTTGCTCTAAGTAGGTTTATATTTTTTTCAATCTTATCCATTTTAAACCCTTTTTTTGCTTTATTTTTATTATGTTTTGCATTGTTAATCGGCTTATAGCCCCACTTTTATTCAAATAGAAGCCTTACCACTTTACCGTTTAAATAATTTGCGTAAGTATAAGTATATTCGCTGTAAATAGCAGTTGTAAAAAATGCTGTTCTAAGCGTGTTTTCTATATTAGAGCCGGTAAAATAAAATTCAATAGTAAACCCGTCGAAGGCGTTTGCGTTCTTTTGGTGGTTAGATAAAATCAACGCTAAATCACTTCCGCCGTCTACTTCTAAAAAGCGATTTACTCCCATATATTCATAACTTGCGGTTAAGAAATAATTTATTTGATAATCTGCAACCACCTTTGAATAAAGAGTGGAAGAATAGCCTAAAGTAGCCTTTGTTTCTTCGCTCATACAAAAGTGTTCGTGAGCGATAACAGATTTTTTCGTGCCTGCTATAATGGTGTTACCGTGCGTGGGATCTATAACCGTCCAGCGGTTGTTAATTTTTACTTTACACCAAGCGTGAGAATTACCCGAAACTTGCAAACATGGAATTCCTTCCATATTGCACATTAGCGAGTAGGCTTTAGAAATACCATCACAAACGGCTTTTTGCTTATCGAAAACACCTTCTAAATAGAAAGCGTCGTATTCTCCCCAAGAGGAATCGCTTGTTAGCAAGGTTGCGTATTCGTCGTATTGCACGTTTAAAGTAAGATATTCAAATATAGCAAGCGCCTTTTGGTAATCGCTGTAATCTACGCCTATTATCTCGTTTAAAGTGGACTTTGCTTTATTGAAAATTCTTTCCGCAGAAGATCCGCTTTCACATATAGGCTTATAGCCGTGCTCTACTGCATAAATAAGTTGATTGCTACTTTTTACAACTACTTCGTTTGGCAATTTTTCAACGTATAAAGTATAATTTGTGTCGCGATTCGAAATGGGAAGATAACTTAAAAATTTATAGGGAGTTACTTCGTTATATTCGGTTGATAAAGAACTTTCGGTTTGCATTCTGTTATCTGCCGTATATGCGGTAAAGGAACATTTTGCACCCGGAATGGTTGGCTCAGACGAACTGTAAATAATAGAGCCGTTTAAAGAATATTCCATATCTTTCATAGCAGACTGCACTACCCCTTTACATTCTTCTTCTGTTGCAAAGGTTAAATTGACGCTAATTTTATTTTCTTCCGTAACGTAATTAAACGCTAAATAATCTAAATACAGAACGAACTCTTCGTAACTTTCAATAATTCCATCTGAAATATCTAATCCAAAAATACCAACGCCACTATCTTCTTCCCACTTGCCGTATAAAGTAATTCCACCTTGTGGCATGACGGTAAAAGTATAAAGATTTTCAAACTGTTGATCATAGTACCAGTTTAGCCCGTACCCTGCGATTTGCTCGCTTGCAGGAATTACGGGGGATCTTACTTCGCTACCGCTTGGCGCAATAACCGAATTAAAATTATATCCTTGGGGCGATATAAACTTCATCTCGTAGGTAATAACGTTAAAGCGAGCGTAAAGAGTAAGGTCGCTTGCCGTATCTGTTTCTATTTGAAAAACTTCTTCTGCACCTTCTTCGTTAGAAGTAAACCAGCCTATAAAATCATACCCATCGTAAGTGGGATACGGTAAAGCAAAGGTTTCAGTTAAAAACGTAAACTCTTTTAAATAGGAGTTTTTTTGGTATTCGTCTTTTAAATATTCGCTATCTTCCAAAACTGCACCGTCTGGCAAAATTAAGGTAAGCGAATAATTTTGTAACTGCCATAAAGCAGTAAAAGAAAGGTCTTCGTAAACGGGCGCTATTTCCTGCGAATAACCAGTAAGTTCATATCCGCGCAAATAATAGATGGGAAGAGTTGGGGTTTGCCCTTTCCTTAAAATTTGTTCTTCTTCACCGCTAACCAAAGTTCCACCGTTACCGATAAAGGTTACCCTGCAGGTTTCTAACTTATAATAAACCTTGATAATCGTTTGATCGCTTGGCTGACTTTCTGTTAAGTTAGATAAAGAATTTTCAACAACGTAGTTAGTTTTTTGCGACGGAACGTAAGTATAAGGCTGTTCGTTCGGTACAGATAAATAACTTTCTTCATCTAAATAATATTCGCCTAAATTAGGCTCTTGCAAGTAAATTTGCACCGTTATATCCGCACCGCTAGTTTCGGGTTTAGCAAACGAACTTTCACTTGAAGAATCTCTTATAATAGGCAAATTTATTACGCCGTAAAAATCTAATGCGTATAGCGAGCAAACAAGCAATATTACGATTAAAATTGTAACTATATATTTTTTCATAATTCACCTAAAACGTTATATCTATATTTTACCACAGTAAACCTGAATTTGCAAGCAATATACCCTTTTGCGGTTTATTTGTATCCTTAATAATATTTGCGTATATATTTTTTTGCTTTGCGCATAACAGTTTTTAAAAGGAGGAAATATGGATAAAGAATTTTATTTTGGTATCGCGCTTGGAATGTTGGGCGGGGCGCTTGTAGCCGCTAATTCTTTTAAGGTCAGAAAGGCTGTAAAAGATGGGCAAGAACAAGTTATGACCGCAATTAATAACCTTGAAAGCAAAAATAAATCAAGCAAAAATACCACGGAAGAAAATGAAGTCGGAGGCCAAGCG
>JAZOCA010000027.1:0-24543 GCA_045596285.1 Christensenellaceae bacterium
AAAATTAAAGATTTCTTTATGGAAAGAATACGAGCATAATCGAGATGCTTATACAAACGCAAAGACCGAGTTCGTAAAGAAATATACTGAAAAAGCGAAATCAATTTATGGTAATAGATACTAACAAATTCCAATTTATCGATTTGTTGTCTTTTTTGAAAAATCTTTGTAGGTGTAGCACACTTTACTTTCAAAAGGAAGTCGTACGTTTTTGCAGAGCAAAAAATAAAGAGTAGCAAAAATTTGCTACTCTTTTATAATGTCATTTTAGTGCTATGTATTTTTTACGTGATTTTTTGCGATCAAAGTTTGCTGTTTTTGTTTATCCGTTTTGCAATTAGCGGAACAATAAAAGCCCAAATTAAATCGCTTGGTAAAAATATTAAACTTGAAAATATAAAACATTCTAAATAACTAAGTGGATTGTTTAGAACTGTAGAGTATATGAAATAAGAGTAAACGCTACCTAGTAAATGAATTAAAAAGATGGCGAATAGGTCGATTATCAATAGTTTTGCGTAGTTTATGGTAGTGTTTTTTACAAATAGACTTTTAAAAAGAGCCACCGCTAAAAATCCTAACAGATAACCAAAAGTGGGTTGGTAAATATAACTTAATCCGCCCCCACTTGAAAAAACCGGTAAACCAAGTAGCCCCATAGCAAGATAAGCGCCTACCGCCAAAAGGGGATAAAAATTCGGTAAGGTAAGAATACAAAGAAAAAGCACGGCGGTTTGCAAAGTGAGCGGAACTATAGATATGGGGATTTGAATTTTTGCCGATATAATAAGTAACGCTATAAACAGCCCGCAAAGGGCAAGATATTTTCCTTTTAATCTCATACTTAAAAAACGAGTTTAAATTCAAGTTGGTTGGCCGTTTGCTTATCAAAGGCGGTAAGTGTGGGTATTTCAATAAGGTCGCGCCCAAAGAATCCGCTTAAGTCGCGCGCGAACATTTTATCGCCTATAAAATAGCGACCACGTCTATCTTTATAAAGTTCCCCGCTTTCTTCAAACAGATTTTTGTTTGTAGCCCAGCATTTTAATCCACAAGCATAAGCGGGTGTAACAAACTGCGTTACTTCGTAAGTTTTTACTCTTAGCGTTATTTTTTCATCCGTAAAAGTATCTAATCCTACCTGACCGTTTTCGCGTTGGCAAAACTGCATTCCGTTAAACCAAATTCTTCTTGCTAAGGTTAAATATCTGTTATCCTTGGTGTTGTTCAGTAGGGCAAGCGCAACTTCTAAAGACTTGGCTGTTGACGCTCCGCTTGATTCACTTTTATTTTTAAAGGTGGTAGCAGATGCGTAATTAAGACTTTGTGCGTTTACCATAAAATGGTCGTAAAGTAAGGCTATAGCGTTGTTAACGGCACTTTTATCTTCTATAAAGGCATATTTTAAAAGCCCTAAGCAAAGATTAAGATAATCAAAACAATCGCTAGTTGTGTTATATACGTTTAGTTTATTTATCTTTTCGCAAGCGTAATTTAAAAGTTCTTTAGCCCTTTGTTCTTTAGTGATGGCATAGTATTCGCTAACGCCGTTAACCGCGCTTAAACAAAGCGCGAAGTTTTGTTCGTTAGATGAAATGACTTCTTCTATTTTTTCATAAAGAGAACTAACTAAAAAGTTGGCTATTCCGATTTGCGACGAAAGGTCTTTTTCGCCCGTTACTTTGGAGTAGGCGCAAAGGGCAGAAAGTAATTCGCCGTAAACGTTTATCACCTTATCTTCATCACCGCAAATCCCTTCAAAAAAGTGTGGCATACTATTTTTTATAAGTTTAATTTTATCACTTTGTTTATCGCCCGTAAGTAGATGAAAGCATCCGCCTTCTAAAAGAGCGCTTGCGTTTTTAAGGTCGCAAAGGTTGTTTGCACTTTTTTCAAGGTAATCTTTTTTAGTGATATATTCGTAATGTTTGTTGATTTTTTTTGTGTATTTCATAATTGTTTATTAATACCGTTATACTTAGTTAATCGCCTTATAGGCGGGTTTTTTTATATTCTAACGCCTTTTCTTGTAAACTTTTATCCGATTCTAATTTCAATATATCTAAAAATAAAACGGTTAAAACGAATATATTTATCCAAGAAGCGATATGCACGGAATCTTCCCCAAGTGCTAATATAAAGTGCCTGCCCGCAAGGTAGTTATGGTATGCGATTCCACTTGAAAGTTGCATAAGGATTACAAGGTAATAGCGTTTTTTAGTTGCTATGCAGTATAAAACTATAAACACGTCTAACGCGTAAAAGTATCTTTCGTGCATATGGGGTAAAAACATAGGTACTATTGCGATTAAAAAGGTGCTAACAGCAATCAAGTTTTCGTTTGTTAATTTTGGGTTTTTTGCGAAAACTATAGCAGTAAATAGTCCTATTAAAAGCAAGCCAAGCACCGTTGCGCCAAGGTTAAATTTTTCTAAAACTTCGGCTTTAACGTTTATTAAGTGCCAAATATTAGCGCAACCGAGAGTAAGATTTGAATATCCGCCTAACTGCCTGCCGAAAAATAAAAACGGTTCGTAGAATTTCGCACCGCATAGGTAGGCTGGTATAAAGGTTGCTAAAAGCCCTATGGGTAAAAGTATTAATTTATAAAAAGTTAATTTTTTATTTAGCATTAAATAGACGAGCAATGGAAGTATAAAAACCACTTGCAGTTTAAAACCGAAGCACATGCCAGTAAAAAAGAAAGCCAAACCGCTTTTTTTCTTGATGATAAAATACACGGTATACACGAAAAACACGAAGTATAAAACGTCCGCGTTGCCCCAAACGGCAGAGTTGAAGAACTGCACGGGCAAGCAAAGGTAAATAACGTAGCCAAGCCACCCGCTTTTTTTGCTATTAGTAACTTCTTTTAAAATCAAATAAATGCCGATAGCAATTGCTATCTCTGTGATAAAATACCAACTTTTAAGGTAATACATCCAGTTAGAATAGTAAGTAAAGCCAGCCGTAGTTACCTGATTGCCTGCCGGTAAAAAAGTAAATAGACCAACGATAAACAGAAACAAAGGGGAATAATCGCTGTTTACTTGATAGAAATTAGTAAATCCCAACCGTTGAATTTCTTCCATCCATTTGAATACAAAAAAAACCACGTCGCGTGTGGGATGAAAGGCTACGGCAAGGCGCGCGGTAAGAGAAAGCACGGTTACCAGCACCGCCGTGATAAGATAAAAATTATTGTGAATGAAATATTGAAATTTATCGCCCGCTTTTAAATAGGCGGTTTTTATGCGTTCAATCATGATTAGTCTCTTTTTTTGTATTTTTAAGTATTATATAAAAATAATCCTTTTTAGTCAAGTTTATAAAGAGCAAAGGGTAAAATGTGGCAAAATTTGCAACTAAAAAGGTTTTTTAAGGGCTAAACATCTATAGTAAGATGAAAATTTGGTGATAAGTATTTACAATTAAGTGAAATTGTAGTATAATGCTAAGGATGCAATTTAAAGGACAAGAAAAATGCAAAAGAAAAAAATCGCGTTTGTTAAATTTATAAAACTTCTGCTTAAGGTAGGCGTTATGTGCGCTTATTTTGGGTTAATTGTAGTTCTTATGATGCAAGCGCTTACACCTGGCGAAAAATCATCTAATATAAGTAATAGCGTAGGGGATAAAATAGACCAAATAGTAACGGAAATTCAAAAACCCCAGCAAGAGCATATAAGTGTAGAAAGTGTGGCGATTGTATCGGTAACCTGTTCGGGGCAGACCTATAAAGGCGAAAGTATAACTTTACCGGTGGATGCAACGGGGAAAGTAAAAACGCAAGTAAAACCAAATAACGCAAGCAATCCTGCGCTTTTATACTCTTCTTCTGATGAAGAGTGTTTAAAAGTGTATGCAGATGGAAAAATAGAAACCCTTTGCGTGGGTAGTGCGAATTTAACGATTACTTCTAAAGAAGATGAAAGTTTAAAAAGCACGATTAGCATTACAGTAAAGGATATACCGCTTGAAAATATAGAGATTTCAAACAAACCGCAAGAATTTCACGTAGGGCAGACTTTGCGTTTAGAAGTCGCATATACCCCTAAAAACACGTCTCAAAGGTCGGTAAAATGGGAGTCTTCAGATAAAAGCATTTTAACGGTTAGTTCCTCAGGCGTTATAAAGGGCCAAAAAGAAGGAATAGCCGTTGTTAGCGTAACTTCTACCGCGGGCGATTTTAGCGATAGCATTACGGTGCAAGTACTTCCTAAAAAGGAAACTCCTATTATTCCAGTAGAAGGGGTTGATATTGAAGCCACCGATTTAATAGGGTATATCGGTAGTACAAGCGCACTTAAAGCAAGCATATTGCCAAAGGGGGCAAGTGATCAACTGTTATGGTTTTCTTCCAGCGAAGAAGTTGCAACCGTTTCGCAAAGCGGTGTAGTTACCTGTATATCTGCGGGAGAAACCACTATAACGGTTAAATGCAGTCACAGCGATTTTAAAGATAGCGTTACTTTCATTGTAAAAGAAGTTCTTTCTGAAAATATTTTATTAGAATATGAAAATCTTAGTTCGGGCGACGGCGGACTTTTTATCAAGCAGGGGAAATCGGGTAAAGTTATCGCCCATTTAGATGAAAACGCAACCGTACACGACGTAAGTTATATTTCGTCAGACCCCAAAATTGCACAAATTAATTCAGACGGGGTTATTCAAGCGTTAAAGGGCGGTGTTGTTACCATAACCGTTTCCACTTCTTACGACGGGCAAACCACCGAAGAAAGTTTTACTTTAACGATTAACAAAATTACCTTTAGCGATAACGTAAAGAACTTCTATTACTGGGTAAGAAAGGCTTTTGGGCATTTCGGGGCATTTTTAGTTCTTGGCATATTTGCGGTGTTTACCTATTATATTCTTTTCCCGAAGAGTTCACTTGGTAAAATAGTTGGGTTTGCCGTTTGCCTGTTTGCGGGCTTTGCCGTTGCGGGGATTACTGAAATATTGCAACTTCCGATATTCACTCCCGGCAGAACTTGTTCTTTTAATGACGTTATGATAGATTTTAAGGGCTATTGTTCATCCGTACTTATTATGTATTTCGTTATATTAGCGGTGCATTTTATAAAACTACTCATCAATAAACGCAAGGTAAGTAAATAGATTTTAATAAAAAAGGGCATTTAGCTAATCACTTTAAACAAGTGGGCTAAAGCCCTTATTTTTTTTACGTAATTTTATATCTTGGTTCAAAAACCGCCCTTTGCAGTTTTGTTCGTTTGGAGCGGTAAAAGGAGTGCGGCGTAAAGATGACAAGTATAATATAAAAAAATAATAATATAACAATATGTTAAATATATAATAAGATATTTTATCAAATGTAAAAAAAATTAATATAAAATCAAAAAAGAGTATTGACAGAACTGGCAAGGTAAATTAATATATGAGATGAAAATGAAGTTATAAACTTCATAAATGATAAGTGCGGTGTATCCGTAAAAAGGAGAAAACATGAAAAAAATTATAGCGTTAATTTTATCTATGATTTCAGTAATGGCGTTATTTGTTGGTTGTTCGGGTAAACAAAACCCACCTGAATCGTCTACGCCTGAAATAAAAGAGACTGTTGAAGCGACTATTAGCCCCGTTGTGTATAGTAGCGAAGCGATTAAAAAAGTAGAAGAAACAAGCGCAGGCAATTTTGAGGACTGGCTTGGCGAAAGAAGTGTTTACGGAATGGCTTCTAATTCTGTAATAGAAAGCCCCTTCCACACCCTAAAAATCAACGGACAAGACGTTCCCGTGTATACCGCTCGTTCAAGACGCGGAGCGCATTCATTCGCTTGGATAGACGCCCCAAAAACAAGACGCGATTGGCACGTTGACGTTGAACTTACAACTGCGGAAAAATACGGAAAATGCGTAGTATTACCCGAAAGTACGGATGTTGCCGTAGGAATCAGCAATAACGTATACACCTGTAGATTATACGCATACGATACCTATACTTTTACTTTTGCAACGGATGCTAATGCAAGCGTTACCGATCCTTTACTTGCTCCGTTAACCCTTATGGTAACAGAAGAAAAGCCCTTTAAACTTCCCACCGAATACGAAACTGTAACCATTGAGCCAGGCGTTCATACAGGTAGAGAATTAGTTTTTACTCAGGAATTTACCGCCTATATAATTAAAGCGGGCTACCACGAAGTTGCGGGAATTAAACTTCCTTCTAACAGTTTACTCTATATCGAAAGTGGTGCTTATATTAAGGGGTTAGACCAAGAATTAGGGCTTGCAGTTATAGGTGGCGAAGATATAAATAACGTTCAAATTATCGCGCGCGGTATTATAGATTGCGGTAGTATGAGTTACGACGGCAACAAACACCCATTCTGGTTTTCAAGAGTAGAAGATTTATCTGTTGAAGGTCTTACGTTGGTAAACGCAAATACCTGGACGATGTGTTTTTGCGATTGCACTAATTTAACGATTGAAAGAAACTTGCTTTTAAGTTATAGAAACACTTCAGACGGTATTATGATGTCTGACTGTGTAAACGGTGCTGGAAGATATAACTTTGTTCGTACCGGCGACGATGGTATTGAGTTTAAGGCTACCGGTTGGGGTAGGGGCGCAAACGTTGGATATAACTGCGTATACGAATACAACGATTGTTGGACGGATAGAGTTTCTGCGTACGGATTGATTTGGGAAAATATGCGCGATTTATCTAACGTTACCTTTAGAAATAACAGCGTTGGATTTGCTTATACTAGCGAAAACGAATATCTTTGCCCTTTAGAAATTAGACTTGGCGCTAATAGCAATATCACTTGGAAGGATATTTTATACGAAAATATCGAACTTTATTACGTTGATTGCGCAACTGTTATTACCGTTAAAGTAAGCTCTTCCGACGGTGGCGGGCTTGGTGGTGGCGGTGCTATCGTAGATTCCGTTACGTATAAAAATATTTCAGTTAATGCATGTAGAGAAGGTTGCGTCGCATTAAAAACGCACTTTGGCGAATACGCAGGCGGTGATATAACTAATATTGTGGTAGAAAATATGTCCTTCTGCGGCAAAGTGTTAACCGCTGAAGATAAGTCTAACAGCAGCTACTTCGTAAACGAAGCAGGCGATAAATTTGAAACAGGTCTTACCGTAAAATAAAAAAAGAACGCAAAATCGCGTTCGGTTTACGTTCTTTTTTTGGTACACCCGACAGGGATCGAACCTGCGGCCTTGAGAATCGGAATCTCACGCTCTAATCCAACTGAGCTACGGATGCATATTTTCTATATTTAAATTATACTAAAAAGTTTAAAAAAAGTAAAAGGTTTTTGCTCGTTTTTTCCTGCTTGATTAAAAAAGAATAAAGTTTCTTGTAATAAATGAAATTTTAAAGAGCAAAATTTTAAAAAGCGATGGCAAAATAAACGGTTTATTTTTAGTAGATAATTTGCTTAACTAAAGCAAAATGCGCTTTTTATACAAGCAGTTTTGGTTGTAGGTTTTGTAAAGAACATACTCGCTATGCCTATGCCGATTAGCGTGTTTTTATGGTAAAGTCTTAAATAAAACTTACAAACAGCAAACTGTTAAAAAGTAGTAAAAGTGCGTCTATAAGCCGTTTAACGCGTAAAAATAAAAAAATAAAAGGTGGATTATGAAAAAATTATTAACATTGTTTTTTGGCTTTATCTTGGCGTTTTGCTTCATACCTATGCAAAATTACAACGTTGTAAACGCAATGGAAACCAACCAAGATATTATATCTACTTATGAAGGTGCTACTAATCTTGTTAACGCGCCCACGGTGGTATACGAATTGCAAACGAAAAAGGACGTAGATAGCGTTTTAGAAAGCGACGTAAAACCATCTAACGTAATAATTTCTTTTGATGAAAATGCAAACGCAGTTGCAAAGAACGGCGAAGTTATAAGCGATTTTATTTCTTTACATAAATCACAGCTCGGCAAAGAAGTTTTGTTTATGGCAAGAATAGAAAGCGAAGAAAGCGCGCAAGCATTTATAGATATGATGAACGAAACCTATTCTATTTTAGACGTTGCAGTTATATCTACAAAACCCGCGCTTATCAGCAAAATTAAAGAAGATAGCGAATGTGCACACGTTCGTGGAGCGGTTGAATACACAAGAAAAACAGATCTTTACAAAATCGTATCAACCACTCACGAAAACGGTGCTATAATCGCCGTTATTCCGCAAAGTATGGCTACTATTACCAACGTTAGATATATTCAGGCAAGATTAAAAACCGTATGGGTAAACGTTTCCGACGATAGTGGTTTAGAACTAAATCATTGTATTAATAGCGGGGCTTACGGCATAGTAAGTAGCGATTATTCAAAAGTTTATCAAGTTTTAGGCGAATATAAAAAGGGTTACACAAGAACTGCTTTTAATATTGCGCACAGGGGCATGCCTTACGAATATAACGAAAACTCAATTAGTGGTTTGTTAGGGGCTATCGAAGCGGGTGCAACTCACGTTGAATTAGACGGCTATTTAACTAAGGATAAACACATAGTAATGATGCACGATAGCACATTAGATAGAACTACTAACGGAACTGGTTCGGTTGAAGCAAAAACTTTAGATGAAATTAGACAGTACAAGTTAGATTTAATCGCCGAAGAAGAAATACCTACTTTTGACGACGTTGCAGAGGTTATTAAAGAATCAAATATCGTCTTCATATTTGAAATAAAGTCTTCTAATCGAGAAATTGTAAGCGTATTACAAGAGAAGCTTTACGAGCACGGTATAGAAGATAAAGTAATTGTAATTTCATTTAACGTTGGTATTTTAGTAGAAATGAAAGAAGTACTGCCCGAAGTTCCCACCGCTAACTTAAACACCGCTAGCGACGCGACTTTTAGTAACGTTTTAAAATGGATGGGAGCGTATAACACTACGGTAAATACTGGTAGCGGAAACGCAAATGCAAGCTTTATTAGAAAATTGCGCGATCATGGTATTATGGGTTGGTTCTGGACGTATGGTTCGTTTGGCGAAGGTACTCATTTGGGCGTAGTAGGGCAAACGAGCAATAATGCCCGCGCAGGCGAATCTTTACCCATGCACGCTATTGATCTTACGGATGAATCAAAAACAGCCGAAAAGGTTGCAGTAGGTGATACTTTAAAGGTTAAGTTTGTTACTTACGCAGGCAGGGAAATTAACGTTGATTGTGAAGTTGTTAATTGCATAGAATACGATGATAAATTTGAAGTTGTTTGTTACTATAAGATGCCTATAGGCTTATATACTCAAACGTTAACTGTTACAAAACCCGTTATAGAAGATGAAAAGGGCGGATGTGCTTCTTCACTTGGCTTAAACGGCGTTTTAGGCGGTTGTTTGCTTTTAGCCGTTACTTTACTTTTAAAGAAAGAACAATCTCTTTAATAATTTGCTAAAACCTTTAAAATTATATATTTAATATTTATTAATTAATAATCTAGCGCGCTATACTTTGCTTTGTGCAATTTAAATAGCGCGTTTTTTTTGCGTAAGGTTTTAAACGGCTTTAAATGGTAGAAAAGGTGAAAAACGGTGCGCGCGTTAAATGAAAATAATAAGTACAAAAGTGCCGTTTATAGCGCTATAGGCGTGCTTTTTTGTGTGTTTATTTACAGAAAAAAACACTTGACCTTTCCTTTTTATAGTGCTATAATAATATATAAGGAGATAGGATTATGAAAAGACTTTTTAAATTAGGACTTATATTTACTCTTCTTTCTGCATTGATAGCGCTATCCGGCTGTGCGTACGATTTTTTCTTAGAAGAGAAAAAAATAAGGGATGAAAACTTCATTTACGAACAGTTGCAAGATGGCACTTACGCCATAGTGGGGCTTACGATGGAAGGCAAAATTCAAAACGAATTATATTTTCCCGAAACCTATTACGATGGGGAAAACGTCTACCCCATAAGTAAAATCGAAAACGTTTTTAAAAGAAATTCATATTTAAAGAAAATAAGAATATCTAATGCAAATTTTGATTGTTCTTACTTAAAAGAATGTAAAAATTTGATTTGTATTCAAGTAGATACATACTTTATAACTAACCCCGAAGATTTTTTTAAAGATTGTGAAAATCTAAATATTTATGTTGTAGGGGAGGAATCTGATTATTCGGGGTATGAATTTTACCAAAAAAACAACGTGTACCATCATAGCGCGCCTAAAATCAGCAAGTTAGATAATTTTTCTTCTAAATCCAAACTTTATCAAACACTTCCCGTATTGCTAGGTGTTATTACCTTTGTAATCGTAATAATTTTGTCCGTTATAAATTTCGTTAAAGATAAAAGATGGTTCGACCCAACTACGATAATTTTAACGGGTATATTCTTTATTTATAACGTGTATGCGTTGCTAAATTATTTTGCGGGTTTATATATTCAATCGCAATGGTTGGTTGGCTTATGTATTGCTTTACCGGCTATCTGCATGGGTTATTATGCAAATTACTCTTTTACTAAGGGCGAAGGCATTATTAAGGCTTTAACGATAATTTCTTCCGTTCTTGCCCTTATTTACCTATTCTTAGGCGGTGGGCAGGGCTTTGCCGTTTATATCGCAATAACTTTAGCGCTTATTTTAGTGCTTGGTTATGTGGTTTACGACGCAGTTGCTAGCGATTTAGTAACGGTATTATTCGTTTTTTGTTCGGTATTGTTAAGCGTGGTAATGCCTGCGTTACTTCACGAGTTCGTGGCTTTTGTTTTATCTAATAAAGTAGCCTTTTGGATTACCTTAATAACTCTTGCAATTGCATTAATAATCATATTTACCGTGCGCCCGTGGGAATTTGTCGGTGGTGGATATTCAAGCGGGTCTTCCGGTTCGTACTCTGGCAATTCATCCGGCGGATATTCAAGCGGGTCTTCCGGTTCGTATTCTGGCAATTCATCCAGCGGATATTCTAACTCGAGCAGTTATGAAGAAGATGAAGAAGATACCGGCCCGCATAAAATCCCTATGGAATCAACTGGATTTTTCAGCTGGTTTTTCGGTATGAGCGATTATTCTTTGCCTTACGGACACTGGGATTTGGGCCCTAACATAAAACAAAAAGGGTACGTGATAACTATAAGCGGAACGGTGGATTTAGGTGACGTATTAGATGCGCATGAAGCCTCTCGTCAGTCGAATCGTTGCGATGAAGAAATAATGGAAACGGCAACAAAGAAGATACGCGATTATTGTGCTGAAAACAATATTCCTTGTGATTACACCATTGAAACACACATTGATTATAAGTATGAATATTAGCGATAATCGACTTATAGCCCCACTTATTTAAATAAAAAACAATAAAAAAGAGCAAAATTAAAGAGTTAACTTTTCTTTTGCTCTTTTAATTTTTTAATTACTTTTTTTATCTTCTACTAACTTTTTAGCGCGTCAATGTTTATAAAAAAAGAAAAATATAGCAAAACACTTTACTTTTTTACGTTATAAGTATATTATATTTAGTGCAAAAAGCGTAACAGTTAGGTTAAAAAAGTAAAATATTCAGCCGTTGCGAGGGATATTTTCCCCCGCAATAAATTTTTAACGTCAAAAGTTAATTATGGTAGATAAATTTGCTTTTGAATTTAACCGTCACGACGTATATTACCTTTCTTGCGATATAGAAGAGTGATTTTTAACCTAAAAAAACCAAAAGGAAAGTTTATGGATTTATTAGTTGATATAGGCAGTAGTAATATTAAATGGCGATTTATAGGCGAAGATGGAAGCATTCCTTTTCCAAAGCCGATACGGGAAGATTTTCCCTATTTCGAAGTGGACTGCGAACAGATAATTGCCATCGTTAAAAAGATTATTGATGAAAATAATCCAAGCAGGGTATTTATTTCCGTTCAAATGCACGGATACGTTCTTTTAGATGGAGATAAAGCCGTTACCCCATATATTTCTTGGCGCGACCAAAGGGGAAAAGATCTAACGCCTGATTTTAACTTGACTGCGGAATACGGCGTGCATTTAAAGCCCCAACTTGCAAGAAGAAGTGTGCAAACTTTTAGGGGTAAGTTCGATAAACTTTGCTCTTTAGGCTCTTTCGTTGCATACCGTTTAACTGGCGAAAATATATCGCATATAACCGACGTTTTTGCCTTAGGTTATTACAACGTGTGTAAAAAAAGTCAAGACGTATATCCCTTTTCTTTACCCCAAGCCACTTATTCGGTGCAAAAAGCGGGTAATTATAACCAAATAGAGATATTTGTGCCGATAGGCGATCAGCAAGCTTCTATTTTAGGGGCAACCAAGGGCGAAGAATTAAACTGCTGGATTTTAAATTTGGGCACGGCAGGGCAAATTTGTACTTTGGCAAACGGCTTTGTAAGCGGAAATTACGAAAGTAGGCCGTATTTTAATGATAAAACCTTATGTACGGTAACCGGACTTCCCGCAGGCGCGGTAATATCGCAGTATACCGACGATGAAATAAAAAGCCGTTTAATCGAAGAATATTCTAACGCGCTTAACAAACTTCCCAAAAGGGATTATTTGTTGGTAACGGGTGGGCTTGTAAAATACCGCAAGTCGTTAATTGAAGAAGTTTTAAACGCCATAGGCGTAAAATATATCTTTAACTATCAAGCAGACGCTATATTCGGGCTTGAAATTATTGCAAAAGGAGTGAATTAACATGAAAAAACAAGCGGGCATAATGCTTTCCGAAATACCTTTTTCTAATATACCTGTAATATTTAAAAACAGCGGTTTAGACTTTTTTATTTTGGATTGTGAACACGGCTCATTCGATTATTCTGATATTTCTAAAATAGTAACCACTGCAAAACTTTGCGGTATTAAAGTAATTATTCGCCTTCCCGATAACACAAGACGCGATATAATTCGCTTTATGGATATGGGCGCTACAGGGCTACTTCTTCCCATGACGAATTGCGCAGAAGATATAAAGAAGGTTGTAAAGTATGCAAAATATCAACCGATAGGCGAGCGCGGAATTTCAACTATGCGCGCACATACTTTGTATAATCCCCCCAAGGTTACCGATTATATGCCTATGGCAAACGACTATACCGAAGTATACGCTCAAATTGAAACGGTTGCTGGCGTAAACAACATAGAAGAAATTTTAGCTGTAGAAGGCGTGCACGGTTGTTTAATAGGACCTAACGATTTATCTGCAGATTACGGTTGTTTAACGAATTCTAACGCTCCCGAAATATTAAATGCGATACAAAAGGTTGGCGTAGCGTGCGAAAAACATGGCAAGGTAGGCGGAATTATAACCGCAAACAAGGCCTATATTGAATGTGCTTTTTCAAGTGGTCTTGAAATGCTTAGTAAGGGTAGCGAACTTAACGCAATAGCTGCATACTGCAAGAATATAGCAAAGGAAATCAAAGAATAAAAATTACCCGCAAATAGTCGTTAATCGTGCTATTAGCGGGTTTTTTACTATTTTTATGCAAAAAAAAGGGCAAGGAGTTTTCTTCTTGCCCTTAAAATTTTTTTATTTACCTATTATTACTTTTTAGCCGTAAATGGTATAGGGAACTAAAACGGTTTTTCCGTCTTCTTGAACTAAGTCTGCGTTAACGCCCTTCATAAGGTCTTTGCCCTTAAGTTGGTTGCGTATAATTGACGCGATTGCTAAAGCGATAGTATCGTCGTCTTCTAAAGCGGCAGCAGATAAGTAACCGTTATCAATAGCGTTCATAACAGAGTAAGCTGCTTTTTCTTCTTCCTTAGTGCTATCAATAAGTTCGCCTGCGTTTGCAGATACGCCTACTGTATAAAGGGGAATAAAGTGTGTAACGAGTTTCTTGTGGTTAAGTTGGTATTCTCTTAAAGCAAGTAAAAGTTCTTCAGCGTAGTCGTCGTTATCAGATAAGATAAGTTCAACGGGGGTTGCAGTCTTTTCGTTGCCTTCGCCGTTCCATTCACCAAAAACGGTTTTAATAGAAAGAGCGACGCCGATAGGAGCTAGAGTAGTAACTTCTAATTCAGCTTTTTCTTCTTCAGCTAATTTTGCGTTAATAACGCTTATTACGTCTAAATTTACGCCGAAAGAAGCACAAGAGATTTTGCCGTCTCCGTTACGGTCGTAAGCGGTATAGTTGTCGATTAAATCGGTTGCGATTCTATTACCTAGAACAGATGCTAAAGAAATAGAATCAACGCTTACGAAAGTTATTTTATCGTAATTAACTATTAGAGTTGCAGCTTGAATTAAAGCAATAGTAACAGATGAATCTGCAAGGAAAGTTACGGGAACGTCTTTTGCTTTTGCTTCGCTAGCGATTGACGCTGCGGTGATAACGTCCGTGGGGTAAACAACTAAAGCAGAACAGCCTTTTGCTAAAGCGTCTTTTGCTTGTTGAAGTTGTTTAGTAGAATCGCCTTCAGCGTCGTAATCAACGTGGTCTATTTTTTCAATATAAGCGCCACGGTCAAATGCGTCTGCAAAGGTTGCTTGAATTTCGCTACATTCTGCTTTTAACGCTCTTTCTGCGCTATAGTCGCTCCATAAAACGCTTACTTCGGTTTTATTGATAGAGCAAGCGGGAGCGATTGCAAAGGCTAAAACTAATACTATAAATAATGAAATCAATTTTTTCACGGTACAATCCTCCTATTATTCAGTATCTGCAACGGCAGGTGTTTCAACTGCGGGTGCTTCAACTGCTTCAGCGTCTGCAACTACGGGGGCTTCTTCTACTTCTTCAGCAGGGGCAACACCACCGTGAGTAGCTTCTAATTCAGCATTCATTTTTTCTAAGGTCTTCTTATCTAAGTTGTAAATAAGGCCAAGACCAACGAATTGCATAAGTGCAGAGAATAAGAATAATCCTGCAACTAAGTAACGTAATTTAAGAGCAACTGCGAATAATTGATTACCTGCGTGATATTCAGAGTAACCTAAAGCAGCCATTACTAAAAGAACTAAAGAGGGCCCCATACCTTGAGCAAGTTTTCTGAAGAAAGAGTGTAGTGAATAAACAGTACCTTCTTCTCTTGAACCGGTTTTCCATTCGTTATAGTCGATAGCGTCGCCCATCATAGACCAAGAAACGGTAGAGTAGATACCCATACCCATACTGTTGATGAACTGGCAAACAACGTAAAGTAACATACCCTTTGTGTCGGGAGTGATACGAAGAACTAGCATTAGAACGCATGCTAAAATGCTGCAAAGTGCGCCTAAAGTAGCAAGTTCTTTTTTACCGTATTTAGTAACGAGTTTACGAGCAAGCGGTGTAAATAGAACGATAGGAATCATTTGGAATAATGATACAACACCTGAAATTTGAACGTTTTTAAAGTAAGACTGGAATAATACCGTAACCGCTGCAGTACCGCCCTGCATACCGATAAACATACCCATTGCTGCAACGGTAGCGCCAACCGCGGGGCGGTTTTTAAGGAAGTTACCGAATGCTTTTAAAATGTTTACTTTGGGTTTTTCTTCGTTAAGTTTAACTTCTTCTTCAACGCGAATTTCAGTATTTCTAATCATGAACTGGAATGCGATGAAACCTAAAATACCCATTATTAAAGCGGCAAGGAATACTCTCGTGCCGATAATATTGTTGTTTGCGTCGTAAATGATCATGGGAAGAATAACCATGGGAACCATGTTACCAACCATTGAACCTACTGAACGCCAAGCAGAAAGAGATGCTCTGTCTGCGGGGTCTTTAGAAATTAGTGAAAGAAGTGAGCCGTAGGGAACGTTTGCAACCGTATAGAAAGCGTCCCAAAGAACGTAACCTGCAATAAAGATTGCAATCTTTGCCCAATCTTTTGCACCTTGCAAGGGTATGAAGCATAGCGCTCCGCCTACTATAAGACCGATAGAGCCAGCCCAAATATAAGCAAGGAATTTATTGCGTTTATATTTGCGCTTGTCTGCGTCGATAAGTGAACCGATTAGGGGGTCGTTGATAGCGTCCCATGCCTGAACGATAATAAGCAGTAATGCGTAAACCGCAGAATCCATTCTCATGAACTGAGTCCAGAAAATGATAAGGGTTGATTTTAATGCGAAACTCATGTTACAGCCAAAATCGCCGGCAGCATAAGACACACTGTCTAATATGCCAAACTTTCTGTGCCCGTTCGCATCCAAAACTCGTTGTTTTTTTGCCATTTTTTCTCCTTACATGTAAATATATTTTTTTATAATGTAAAAATTTTAACGCTTATTTTAAGTAGCGACGCTTTTAGCGCACATAACTTGACGTAAAACGACGGCAATGCGGTAAACGCGCCGTAAAACTCATTAGCTATTTTTTATATAAACGCTAAATTTTTATTACCTTCATAAAATATACGTATAATAAATTACACACAAACGTCATTATAACATATTTATAAAATAAGTCAATAGATTTTTAACTTTTTTCACATACTTATCACATATCATATTATCGATTAATAATTTTTGCGCGATTTTTCTTGTTTAGGGAAATTTTTTTAAAAAAAGGTATTGACGATTTTACTTATTTGTAGTATAATGACCTTTGTGGCTTGAATAAAATTTAAGTTTATAAATAAAGTAAGTTCGATTTGGAGGAAAGATGAGAAAGATACTCAGTTTAAACGAAAATTGGCAATTTTACAAAGGCGTAGCAGAGCCATCTGCTACTTTAGAAGGCGGAGAAGCGGTTAATATTCCCCATTCTTGGAACGCGTTAGACGGGCAAGATGGCGGTAACGATTATTTTCGCGGTTCTTGTTTGTACGCCAAAAAGATAAATAAAGCGGATCTTGAAGAAAGTGCAAGATATTATCTTGAAATAAACGGCGCAAACTCTTCTGCAGACGTTTATTTAAACGGTAAAAAACTTGCTCATCACGATGGCGGTTATTCTACTTGGAGAGTAGATCTTACTGCTGATTTACAAGATGAAAATCTTTTGGCTATCGTGGTAGATAACGCCGCTAACGACAGAGTATATCCTCAAACTGCAGATTTTACATTCTACGGCGGTTTATACCGTAACGTAAATTTAATTTGCGTTCCCCAAACTCATTTTGACCTTGAATATTACGGCGCTCCCGGTATTATGGTAACCCCGCAAGTAAAAGGAGCAGATGCAGAAGTTAAAGTAGAAGTTTTCGTTTCTAATGCAAACGGCGATGAAAACTACCTTTACACTCTTTGCGATAAAGAAGGTAACGTTATCGAAAGTAAGCAAAGCGCTGAAAAACACGCAACTTTCCATATTGCCGGCGTTCATAAATGGCATGGCAGAAAAGATCCCTATCTATACTCTTTAAAGGCCGAACTTTTAAAGGGCGAAGAAGCAATAGACTGCGTTTCAACCCGTTTCGGTTGCAGAACTTTTGAAATTGATCCCGAACGCGGATTTATTTTAAACGGCGAAGAATATCCTTTACGCGGTGTATCTCGCCATCAAGATAGACTTGGTATCGGTAACGCTTTACTTCCTTGCCATCACGAAGAAGATATGGATTTAATTTGTGAAGTTGGCGCAACTACCATTCGTCTTGCACACTATCAACACGATCAGTATTTTTACGATCTTTGCGACGAACGCGGTATGGTTATATGGGCAGAAATTCCATATATTTCACGCCATATGCCGAGCGGTAACGAAAACACCCTTTCACAGATGAAAGAACTCGTATACCAAAATTACAATCACCCTTCAATCGTAGTTTGGGGGCTTTCTAACGAAATCACTATGAGTGGTGCGAAAGATCCAGACTTAATTGAAAACCATAAAAAACTAAACGATTTCGTTCACAGCGCAGATAAAACACGTCTAACCACTATCGCGTGCGTTTCTATGTGCGGTATAGATGAAGAATACGTTCATATTCCCGACGTAGTTTCTTACAACCATTATTTCGGTTGGTACGGCGGAGATACTTCTATGAACGGCCCTTGGTTTGATAATTTCCACGCTAAATACCCCAAAACACCTATCGGTGTGAGCGAATATGGTTGTGAAGCGCTTAACTGGCATACTTCAAAACCCGTTCAAGGGGATTATACTGAAGAATATCAATCTTTCTATCACGAAGAACTTATTAAACAGTTATTCACCCGTAAATATATTTGGGCAACCCACGTTTGGAATATGTTCGATTTCGGTGCTGACGCAAGAGCGGAAGGTGGGGAAAACGGTCAAAATCACAAGGGTTTAGTCACCATGGATAGAAAGTATAAAAAAGACTCTTTCTATGCTTATAAAGCATGGCTTTCAGACGAACCTTTCGTTCACCTTTGTTCTAAACGCTATATAGATAGAGTAGAAGACGTAACCAGAGTTACTGTATATTCTAACCAACCCGAAGTAGAACTTTTCGTTAACGGCGTAAGCGTTGGCAAAAAGCAAAGCCCAGAACATTTCTTCTATTTTGATGTTGAAAATAAGGGCGAAAGCAAACTCGTTGCGGTTGCAGGCGATTTAAAAGATGAAGGCGTTATTCGTAAAGTAGATGAAATGAATCAAGATTACGTTCTTAAAGAAAAAGGCGCAATTCTTAACTGGTTCGATATAGATGCACCCGAAGGCAGATACTCGCTTAACGATAAAATGGCAGATATTATGAAGTGTTGGCGCGGTAAGATGTGGTTTGCAAAGATGGCTTTAAAGATTAAAAAAGCACTTCAAAGCGATGGCGGTAAAGTTATGGGCGGTTTTGAAGTAAACGAAGGCATGATGCAAATGATGGGTGGTTTCACCGTTCTTCGTATGACCAACCTAATGGGTAATATGAATATCAAGTGGACTAAAGAAGAACTTTTAAAAATGAATAAACAACTCAACCGCATTCGTAAGCCCAAATCATTAAGAGAAAAGAAGTAAGAACATAAAATTTTATCTATAGGAGAGTATTTTATGAAAATGACTTTTCGCTGGTACGGCGAAGGAAACGACCGTATCAGTTTATCCGATATTAAACAAATCCCCGGTGTAGAAGGCATTGTTTGGGCTTTGCACGATAAAATGCCTGGCGAAGTATGGCAAGAAGAAGAAATTGCCAAGGTAAAGGCTCAATGCGATAAATACGGTTTTAATATAGACGTGGTAGAATCGGTTAACGTGCACGACGATATTAAAATAGGGCTTCCCACACGCGATTTATATATTGAAAATTACAAGCAGACTATTCGCAATCTTTCAAAATTTGGCGTTAAGGTTATTTGCTATAACTTTATGCCTATTTTCGACTGGACAAGAAGTAATCTTTTCCACGAAGTAGGGGATGGTTCAACCGCGCTTTTCTATGAAAAGAATATGATTCAAGATGACTATAACGCCATGGCGAAGTATATTTTGGATTTTACCGAAAAATACAATATGTCTTTCCGCGGTTGGGAACCCGAACGCATGGCTAAGTTAGACGAATTGTTTAAAGCCTATTCAGGCGTCGATAAAGAAAAATTATGGGCTAACTTAAAATACTTCTTAGAAGCAATCATGCCCACCTGCCGTGAATGTGATATTAAAATGGCAATTCATATGGACGATCCACCATGGGATATTTTCGGATTACCCAGACTTTTAGTTGACGAGCCAAGTATAGACCGTTTCTTAAAAATGGTAGACGACGAATATAACTGTTTAACTTTGTGTTCTGGTAGCCTTAACGCTAATCCTGAAAATAACGTTGCACAAATCGTAAGAAAGCATTGTGATAGAATTGCTTTTGCTCATATTCGTAACGTAAAACACTTTGAAAACGGCGACTTTTCTGAAGCCAGCCACCGCGATTGCGATGGTGATACCGGTATAATCGACATTTTAAAAGCATACCACGAATGTGGATTTAAAGGCTATATTCGCCCCGATCACGGTAGGCATTTATGGAACGAAGGTCCTGGCACAGTTCGCCCCGGTTATGGGCTTTACGATAGAGCGCTAGGGATAATGTATATGCTTGGTGTATGGGATACTTTGGATAAAAAATAATCCTTATATGCTTCGCATTTGTCACGAAAGATGCGCTTTATTCGGGTTACGTACGGCAAGTACGCGCCCCTTCATAAATGCTCCTTTCCTGCCAACTGCTCGCATCTAAGGCTTGTTAGCATAAAAATAGGCAAATACGCTCCCTTAAAAAAAGCACAAACGCCTACTCTTGCTTGCAACTAAACGCTTTGCGCTATCGCTTATTTAAAAATTATTTTTTCTTATCGCCCAGTTTCCTTATTGTCGCGAAAGATGCGCTTTATTCGGGTTACGACACAAAGTACGCGCCCTATATTGTTACGAAAGATGCGCTTTTTGCTTTAAACTGAAGTTTGTTTAAAAAAGGTAAAGAGTTCTAATAAAACATAATAAGTGTGCCTATAGCGCGATTAACGGCTATTTCGCGCAATAATTCGGCAAAAAAATACTTTAAACAATATTAAAATTAATTTAAATTAAAAATAACCAAGAAGGTGTTAAAATGATTAAACTTCCCTTAAATATAGATTACACAGGTAAAGTGGTTGTAGTTACTGGTGCTGGCGGTCTTATTTGTGGTGCTATGGCAAGATCCTTTGCTCAATGCGGTGCAAAAGTTGCTGCACTCGACCTTAATGAAGAAGCCGTTAATAAGCTTGCAAGCGAATTAAACGCAGAAGGTTATATTTGTAAAGGATATAAGGCTAACGTTTTAGATCCCGAAAATCTTGAAGCCGTTCATCAAGCTGTTTTAAAAGACTTTGGCGGTTGCGATATTTTAGTTAACGGTGCGGGCGGTAATAATCCAAGAGCAACTACCGATAACGAATATCAACACGAAGCAAAAGAAGGCGGTAAATCCTTCTTTGATTTAGAAGCGAATAGCGTGGATTTCGTATTTAAACTAAATTTCCAGGGAACGTTACTTCCCACGCAAGCGTTTGCTAAAGAAATGGTTGCCAAAAAGAAAGGTTGTATTTTAAACATTTCTTCTATGAACGCCTATACTCCTTTAACTAAAATTCCTGCTTATTCTGCAGCAAAAGCGGGTATTTCTAACTTTACGCAATGGCTTGCAACGCACTTTGCGGGAACGGGTATCAGATGCAATGCAATCGCGCCTGGATTTTTGGTTTCTGCGCAAAACCGCGCGTTATTGTTTAACGAAGACGGCACTCCTACTGCAAGAAGCGCTAAAATTTTAAACGGAACTCCTATGAACAGATTCGTTGATGCGGATGAACTTTTAGGCGCAACCTTATTCCTTTGCGACGATAATTCTGCCTCTGCCATCACGGGCGTAGTTCTTCCTATAGACTGCGGTTTTGCCGCATACTCGGGGGTATAATGAATACTTTTTTTAACGACGATCTTTTACTTTACAATCAAGCGGGTAAAACTCTTTATTCTAAGGTAAAAGATTTGCCTATTATCGATTATCATTGCCATTTGGATCAACGTAAAATTGCAAATAACGCTAAATTTTCAGATATAGGCGAACTATGGCTTGCGGGCGATCATTATAAGTGGCGCGCGATGCGTTTAAACGGGGTGGATGAATATTATATTACCGGCGGTGCAAGCTACTACGAAAAATTTGTTGAATATGCGAAAATTTTACCTAACTTAATAGGAAATCCCCTGTATTACTGGACTCATCTTGAATTAAAACAAATTTTTGGAATAGATATTCCATTAAACGGCGAAACGGCGGATAAAATTTACGCTATGGCAAACGAAAAACTTTTTAGCGTTACCGTGCAAGATATGTTAAACGCTTTTAACGTTAAATTTATCGCCACTACAGACGACGCGATAGACGACCTTGCCCACCATAAAGCGTATGGCGAAATCAACGTAACGCCAACCTTTAGGCCCGATAAATTATTTAACTTTGAAGATGAATATATAAACAGACTTTCGGAAGTTTCAAAAATCAAAATAACGTCGTTAATCGACCTATTGACCGCTTTATCATCTCGTCTTGATTATTTTGTTAAAAAGGGATGCCGTATGGCGGACCACGGTTTAGAAGCCTTTCCGGAAGATTATGTAAGCCAAGAAGAAGCGCAAAAACTCTTTGCTAACCGCGATAGTTTAACCGCTTTGGAAAAAGACAAATTAAAGGGCTTTTTGCTCGTTTGGCTTTCTAAGGAATACGCAAAAAGAAACATAACCGTTCAACTTCACTTTGCGGTTACAAGAAACGTAAACCCCGTTGTGTCGGCTTTATGTGGGCCAGATAGTGGGTTTGATATCATAAGCGAGCTTCCTTCAGTTCATAACGTCGTTAATTTCTTTAAGCAAATTAGTGATGAAGATCGTCCAAACACCATTCTTTACACTTTAAACGACGGAAATCTTTCTTCTATGGCGTGTATAAGCGGTGCTTTTAGAAAGGTTAGAATGGGTGCTGCTTGGTGGTTTAACGATACCGTTGAAGGTATTCGCCGTAATCTTAAAATTATATCTGAATATTCAAGTCTTGGCAATAATTTGGGTATGCTTACCGATTCAAGAAGTTTTTCAAGTTATTGCAGATTTGACTTTTTCCGCCGCATACTGTGCGATTACGTTGGCGATTTGGTGCAAAAGGGCGAATACGACGCAGATAGCGCTGAACAGTTAGTTAAAAATATTTGTTATTATAATGCAAAAAGGATGGTAGAATGATGCAAAAATATATTCCCGTCGTAGTAATAAAAGAACTATCAGAAACTGATACTATATTAACCGCGCTAAAACAAAGCGGAATTTTGTGTGCAGAAATAACCTTTAGAACGGCTTGTGCTAAAGAAGCGATTGAATACGCTTGTAAACATTATCCCGATATGGAAATAGGTGCAGGCACGGTTATCAACGTAGAACAGTGCAAACAAGCAATCGAAGCAGGTGCTACGTTTATCGTTTCGCCAGGATTATCTGTTGGTGTTGCAAACCTATGCAAAGAAAAGGGAATTCCTTATTATCCCGGTTGCGTAACCCCCACGGAAATTATGCAGGCGTTAGAACTTGGTATTACCACAGTTAAATTCTTCCCCGCTAATATCTACGGTGGATTAAAAGCGTTAAAAGCGCTTTCTGCTCCATTCCCACAGGTTAAGTTTATTCCCACGGGCGGGGTAGATAGAAACAATATAGATGAATTTTTAGCCTTTGATAAAATTGCGGCAATAGGCGGTAGTTTTTTTGTTAAAGAAGCGCTTGAAAAGATGAACGGAGGTAATTAATATGGCAAAAGTAGTCACTTTTGGCGAACTTATGTTAAGGCTCGCACCTAACGGATATTATAGATTTTTCCAAAACGATCAAATGCAGGCTACTTTTGGCGGTGGCGAAGCGAACGTTGCCGTTTCACTTGCTAACTTTGGTCTTGAAAGCGTATATACAACCAAACTTCCCGCACACGCAATAGGGCAGGCTGCTGTTAACTCTCTTCGCTATTTTGGTGTAGACACTACGAAAATCGTTCGCGGTGGAGATAGAGTAGGTATATATTATTTAGAAAAAGGTGCTTCTCAACGCGGTTCAGTTTGTATTTACGATCGCGCTCATTCCGCTATTGCAGAGGCGGGTTTATCTGATTTTAACTGGAAAGAAATTTTTGAAGGAGCAACTTGGTTTCACTTTACCGGTATAACCCCCGCTTTGGGCGGAAATCTTCCTGCTATTTGTTTAGAAGCGTGCAAACAAGCAAAAGCGATGGGGGTAAAAATTTCTTGCGATTTAAACTATCGCGGAAAATTATGGACAAGGGAAAAGGCTCGCGAAGTTATGAGCGAACTTTGCAAATACGTTGACGTTTGTATTGCAAACGAAGAAGATGCAAAAGACGTTTTTGGTATAGAAGCAGAAAATACAGATATTTACGGCGGAAAGATTAATCACGAAGGTTATAAGTCTGTTGCTAAACAGCTTGCGCAAACCTTTGGCTTTGAAAAAGTTGCTATTACTTTAAGAAGTTCTATTTCTGCAAGCGATAACGACTGGGCTGCAATGCTTTACGATGGCGAAAATTATCATTTTTCAAAATCATATCGCTTGCATATAGTAGACCGCGTTGGCGGTGGCGATAGTTTTGGTGCAGGGTTAATTTATTCTTTAGTTTCGGGTTATGAATCAAAAGAGGCTATCGAATTTGCCGTTGCGGCATCTGCTTTAAAACATTCTGTAGAAGGCGACTATAACCGCGTTACCGTATCCGAAGTTAAAAAACTTGCCGGCGGAGACGGTAGTGGGCGAGTTCAAAGATAATAATTTGATTATTTGAAAGTGGGGTTAATCGACCTATAGCCCCACTTTTTTTGTTTTTTATATAACTTTTTTATATCTTTTATATTTGCCAAAAGACTATTTTTAGTGTTTTTTAAAATAAAATAAAGAAAAAAATATTGCAAAGAAAAGGAATAAAAAAGTCTATTTTTAATTTTGCGGTAAAAAAAATGATTTACAAAACGTAAAAATTAGGGTATAATAACTAGTGAAAAAGTAAATTATCTTTTTTAAAAGATAATGCTCTGTCACAACAAGTGACTGATAAAATACGCTTTATCTACGGCGTAATAGTTCGTTATTTATAAATTTTTGCAATTCCTACGTACGGCAAGTACGCCCCCTTGCAAAAATTCACAAA
>JAZOCA010000028.1:0-18314 GCA_045596285.1 Christensenellaceae bacterium
GGCTCACAGAACGACATGGCTACGATCCGACTTAATACTGTAGCATCTGGTTTAAAGTGTACAAATGAACCATGTTTTTTTGTTTTCTTCTTAGTATTAACAAGTGGTGCTTTGGGCATACCTGAGTGAATTTTACCTTTCTTATCTTTATAACTGTAAAACTCCATAAAGTAGGTTGTGTTCTCTTTATAAACTTCAACCTTAAGCCACTCTGAAAGCGCGTTTGTAACAGCAGCACCTACGCCGTGTAATCCACCGGAATGTTTGTAATTACTTTGGTCGAATTTACCGCCGGCGTGAAGTTGTGTGAATACAACTTGCACTCCTGAAACTTTTGCTACGGGGTGGATATCCGTGGGAATTCCCCTTCCATCGTCTTCAACAGAAACAGATCCATCTGGATGAACTCTTACCTCAACTTTCGTAGCAAACCCGTTAGCCGCTTCATCTATAGCATTATCTACTATTTCCCATAGTATATGATGTAAACCTTTTATGCTGGTAGTACCAATATACATACCGGGGCGTAATCTTACCGCATCTAAACCTTCAAGTATTTTAATGTCGGACGATTTATATTCCATTTTTGCCATATATACGCTCCAATAACAGTAATTCTTGGTTTATTATACCACTTTTTTTATTTTTAATCAAGATTTTTAAAGGGTGTATACTTAATTATATATATAAATTTAGATAGATTTTACCATTTGCATGATAATTTTTATGCAAAAACGAATAATGCCCACGATTTAATATTTCGTGGGCAAATTATCGTTAATCAATCTATAGACCTACTTCGGGATTTGTAGAATTTGGTATGGATATAAGTAATTAACTCCATTATAGCGCAATATATCATCTATATCCACACCAAAAGTTTCGCTTAATGATTGTGTGTTATCGCAGGGTTTTACAACGTAATAATAAGGTGTTTTTTGCACTAATAAAAGCGTTCCAACTGCTGGTTCTTTAGTCAGTCCGTTCAAAAGAATAACTCTGTGCGGACAAAAATTATATTTTTTGCAAGTGTGCAAAAAACCTTCAGTTTCAATTCTAAAAACAATGTTTTCACAATCTTCAAATAAAAATAATAAGTTCGACATATTACGAATATATTTTAGTGTATAGAAAATTATTCGTAAAGGAAGTGATATTATAAAAAAATTAGCGCAGACGGTAGTAATTGTTACTCTTCTTTCTTGTATAGAAAGGGGCTTAGGTTTTGTTTATAGGGTGTTTCTTTCTCGCGCAATAGGTGCGGAAGGTATGGGGCTTTATCAAATAGCACTATCTCTTGTGGGTGTACTTATTACTATTTCCGCTTCAGGTATTCCCATCACGGTATCACGACTTATGATAAAGGAACGAACCGCAAAAAAAATAAACGGCGAAAACAAAGCCGTTTCAGCGGGAATAATTACAGCTCTAATAGTAAGCGTTACACTATCTGCTTTTTTCTTCACTTTTAAAAGATCTTTAAATTATATTTTTGCTGATAGCAGATGCAATGTTTTATTCTTGATTATTTTACCTGGAGTCATCTTAACGTCTATATACGCAGTAATTCGTGGTTTTTTTTGGGGACGAAAAAATTTTTACACCTACTCAATCATTGAACTTATGGAAGAAGTCGTTATGATTATTTGCGGAATCGTCTTAATTCGACGGGGTGAAACGATATTGCAAAAATGTATTTATGCAAGCGTAGCGGTTTTGTTATCTTATTTATTTTCTTTTACAACCTCTTCTGCTGTTTTTGTCGCAAAAGGTGGAAAACTTATAAATCCGAAGGAAGAACTAAAGCCACTAATATCCGCAAGCGTACCCATAACTTTTATGCGTACTGCAAATTCGTTAACCTCATCATTAACAGCATTAATTTTACCCGCCGTACTTATCACATGTGGAATAGATAGGCAAACTGCAATCTCTGAATTTGGCGTTATAAGCGGAATGGCTTTACCATTATTATTTATCCCATCCACCCTAATCGGCTCATTTTCTCTTGTTTTATCTCCTGAACTTTCTGAAAGTTTCTACAGAAAAAACAACGATAAAATTAGAATTGAAGTTGAAAAATCTCTACTTTACTCTCTATTAATTAGCATACTTATCGTTCCCGCCTTCATAGGAACTGGGAACTATTTTGGAGAATTAATTTACGGAAATTCACTAGCGGGGAAATACGTAAGCAAATCTGCAATAATGATGATTCCTATGAGTATTACTATAATCTCAACTAGCTTATTGAATTCAATGGGATTTGAGAAAAAAACCTTAAAATATTTTTTAATTGGTGCGGCATCACTAATTCTATCAATAGTAACTTTACCGCGACTTATCGGAAGTTATGCTTTAATAGTTGGCTATTTGTGTAATTTTACTTATACAGCAATCATGAATGTATTACTACTTAAAAAAGTTTGCTGTAATAAACTCAATTTTCCTAAAACCGTGCTAAAATGTATACCTTTATGCATAATTGTATCAATTTTTAATTATCTTTTGTTTTGCGTATTAAAAAAGCTAACGCAAGATTTCATTGCAATGATTACATCGATAGCATTAGCCTTAATTGTCATTATAATGTTGTTGTTTGCTTTTAGAATAATAAGCTGGAAAGAAATCAAAAATATCCGCCTATAGGTCGATTATCAAGCATTATAAGTATTCTTTTATCCCCTTGATTTTTTTCAATGGAATAAAAATTATTACCGTTGCAATCAAATTAATCAACGTATTTGGAAGTTGAGCTCCCGCCCTATATATAAACCACGCATATAAGGTTTGATACTTGCCCTGAATATACGAAGTATACAACCAAATACCATATGAAGAAAGAATCACGGTACAAATAATATATCCTAATATATAACCTATTACACACGTGATAATAAATCTTAAAACTGAAACTCTTTTACTGAATGGTCTACGCAACCCAAAAAGAATACCAGGTATAAAGGCAAGCATTCCATTAGATATCCCTATAATCGGGTTGTACGCACCATCAACAAAAAGAACCCATCCTAGCAAATCGCCTATGAAGCCAACTGCGAAACCTAAAGGGGCACCAAGTAAATAACCGGAAACAAAATATATTACTAGTACGAAAGAAAACTTAAACTCCGTACCTAAGCGAATTGTTCCATATGAATTAATGACTGCCGAAAGAGCTACAAAAACTGCAGTAAGAACAATTTTCATAGTTGGAGTAAGTTTTCTATCCCCAGGCAGAGATTGCTTTGACTTGTTTTCGAACATAAAAAAACCTCCCATAAATGAGAGATCCGAACTCTGGCGCTCAAACGCTTTAAGCAACGGACCATCACAAAAACCGCAGGTATAAACCCTTTCGTGCGACAAAGATATCCCCTTTATCGCCACTATGCCCTTTCGGAAACACGCTTTTGTAACTTATTACTCATAATTGTATACCTATTTTAATATATCAATATAACTTTGTCAACAATATACATAATAAAAGATAAAAAAAGGCGCGTAGTTTTGCGCCTTTTTTTTACAACTAATTTTAATACAATAAAATTGCTTTATCTGGTAATTCTAGTACGGGATTATTATCTCCCCTAATTAAGAAGTGTTCTTGATGGTAGGTTTTATGTGGAATTATATAAATACGCTTATTCGTCCATATTTTTTGTACGTCCTTGCTTAACGCACCCCTTTGCAGTATGTAAGACATTATTTCAACGTTTAAATCGACTATCGCACTCGTGAACCCCTCTGCAAATAAATCGAGTAACGCTGCTCTAATCTTAAGAACAATATAATCATTCGAAAAAATAGCTCCATCGCCTTTACAATAAGGGCACTTCTTTACCATTAACGAAATGCTTTCTTTGCGTTTCTTTTTTCTGGTAAATTCAACTAAACCAAGTTCATTCATACCAAGGACGTTACACTTTGCTCTATCACCCTTAAGTGCCTCTATAAGCTCATTAACAACACTTTCGCGGTGTTGCTCATTCTCCATGTTAATAAAATCTACAACGATAATTCCGCCTATATTTCTTAAACGCACTTGCCTAGCTATTTCTTTAGCTGCAAGCAAATTAGTTTCATACACGGTGGTTTCTAAGTTATTTATTCCAGTATAACTTCCAGTATTTACGTCTATCGCGGTTAATGCTTCGGTTTTATCTATAACCAAATACGCACCACTAGATAATAACACTTTGTTACGTAACAAGTTATCTACTTCTTCATCAAGATTAAAATACTGAAACATATCAATTCCCTTTGAATAAAGGGAAACTTTATCTACAACTTCCTTACCTCTACGCTGAGCATCAGCCAGTACGTCTTCATACAAAGACTTATCTGCAACGTATATCTTTTCTATCTCAGAAGTATACACATCTCTTAACATACGTACGGCAAGATTACCTTCAGAATACAGGATATCACCTGATTTTGCTTGTTCAAATTTGTTTATCACGTCTTCATATAAGCCCGTTAGATATTTCGCTTCATCAGCCAAATCGTTTTCTTTAGCAAATTCCGCTGCTGTTCTAATAACGAAGCCACCTACAAAGTTAAAAGATTTAACAGTATTAGTCAGCCTTTCGCGAATTTCCTCATTAGTAATCTTACGAGAAACTCCTATCATCTCAAAATTAGGCATATACACCAAATACCTGCCTGCAAAGGATAAATAAGAACTTAACCTTACACCCTTAGAGCCAAAAGGGTCTTTTGTTGCTTGAACAATAATTTCATCTCCTGGTTTTAAGTTTAAAGTTGTAGGTATATCTATTTGAACGTCTGTTTTATCGGCCAACATATCATCTACGTATAAATATCCGTTTTTTTCTAAACCGACGTTGACGAACGCAGCTTGCATTCCATCTAAAACGTTTTCAACTATCCCTTTATATACACTACCGACAACAACTTTAGAATTTTTCTTTTCAATATGATATTCTAATAATTTATTATCTTCAGCAAGTGCTGCAATTATGTTTCCACCATAACTGTCAACGTAAATATTTTTAGACATATGTTCCCTTCTGACGTAAAAATTTAAACTTAATAAATAATAAAAGATCGTATGTAATCACGTTTAATCGTGCTATAGCCCCTCTTTATGATAAAGATAAAAGATATTCCTCAAACGTTTTTTCATTTACAAAACAATTTGTTTTTACAACCTCAACAAAATCTTGGCCACCATATAAAGAAATCAATTCGTTTGCGAACAAATCAGGACGCAAGCCTTCGTTTCCAAAGCCTAAAACAGCAATTAACAAATCGTCTTTCCACTGTAAATCAAAAATCTTATTTCTAACCTCTTTTCTCTCGCCTTTTTTGTTTGTAAACTCAAATCGCTCAGCTGATAAAACTTTATCAACGTCAAACTTATTTACACCTTTAATAACATAACTTGCTCTATTAATTACACCGGCAACGCTTACCTTTTTGCTTACTGAAGTCGAAAAACTACATTCTACCCCTTTAAAAGAAAATTTATTAAATAATCGTTTAAACTCATCCGCATCTATTTCGCTTTCCACAAGACAAAATTCCGCATGAGAAATAACTCCAACTGCAATAGGAGCAGACATATATATATTCATATGCGGATTAAAACCCTTTGAATAGGAAGTTTCTATACCCGTTCTTTTTATTATTCTATTTAGGTGACGCAACATATCAAGATGTGATAGGTATTCCGCGCCATCTTTTTTTGTATATTTAAAAACTATCATTTTATATTGCACCTATATACCTTCTGAATACCACAACCTTTGCACCCATTTAAACAACTGCCACTAACTTGATCACACAGTGCTTTATGCCTTTCGGAAATCAAGAACTGCTTATCTACGAATATATCCACGAAATCCCAAGGCAATAATTCTTCTTCTGCAAATTCTCTTGTATAATCTTCTGGCTTTAAACCGCATTCGTTTAAGGCTTCTACCCATAAATCATGGTGAAAATATTGTTGCCAACCATCGAAAAAGCATCCTTTTTTATATGCTTTTTCAATTACTGCACCCAATTTTCTATCACCTCTCGCAAGAACAGCTTCCATTTGAGATAATCCGAAATCATTCCAACTGAAAGACACACCTTTCATAAACAATTCTTTTTTTAATATTTCAAGTTTATGTTCAACTTCTTCTTTTGATATTTGCTTTTCAAATTGGAAAGGAGTAAACGGCTTAGGAATAAAGGTAGAAACACTTACTGAAACGCGCAACGAACGGGCTCTTGATGGAATTCTTCCGTAAATACCCTTTATCTTTCTAACGATGTCAGCAATACCTTTTAAATCTTCGTCTCTTTCAGTAGGTAAGCCCATCATAAAATACAACTTAATACTGGAATACCCAAGTTTAAAAGCATTTTCCACTCCACGCATGATTTCTTCTTCAGTAATATCCTTATTTATTACGTCGCGTAATCGTTGTGTGCCCGCTTCTGGCGCAAAAGTTATTGAGCTTTGTCTAGCAAATTTAGCGTAGTTACTTTCAAAACTATCAACTCTTAAAGAAGGCAAACTCATCTTTACATCGGGCAATTTTTCATTAATACTATCTAATAGTTCGCCTAAATGACAATAATCACCCGTTGATAAACTGTTCAAGGAAAGTTCAGAAAAACCACCTTTTCTAATAATGGAGCAAGCCTGGTTTGTTAGCGTTTCCACACTACGTCTTCTAATCGGTCTATATAAAAATCCCGCCTGGCAAAATCTACAACCACGATAGCAACCGCGCATAACCTCGATTATCCCACGATCAAATACGGCTTCAGTATTAGCAACGGCAAATTCACTTGGAAAAATCGCTTTATCTAAATCATGCACTAAGGCCTTTTTTACCTTTGTTTTACCAGTAAATGCCTTTATTTTACCGCTTTCATCGTATTCTACTTGCATAAACGCAGGAACGTAAACGCCATCCAAAAGAGAAGCTTTTTTTAAAAATTCTTCCTTTGAATTAGTTGTTAAACGCAATTCTGCAAGCGCAGCCATAAGTTCTTCACCATCACCAATAGTAAAAATATCAATAAAATCCGCCATAGGCTCTGGATTGCATACACATGGTCCGCCAGCTTGAATTATCGGATAATTTTCCCCACGTTCACACGATTTAAAAGGTATATTAGCGAGTTCTAACATATATAAAACCGCTGTATAACTCATTTCGTATTGTAAAGAAAAACCTATCATATCAAATCTTGATAAATCCCACTTTAAACCTAAGGAATATAATGGGATATTGTTTTGCTTTAATTCTTTACCGAAATCGGGCCAAGGTGCAAAACACCTATCAACACAAGTATTATCTACGCTTCTTATTGCATCTGCAACGATTTTTATACCTAAATTGCTCATTCCTACTTCATACACATCGGGAAAACAAATGCAATAATTAAATTTAGCGGGAACGCAAGAAACTTCCCCCCATTCTCCACCCGTATATCTTGCAGGCTTTTCTATTTTTGGTAATATTTCCTTTAAAGTCTTCAAATTTCTATACCTACCTATTATTTAGCTGCCAACTCTCCTATTAATGAATCAAATTCTTCTTCTGAAATGACTTTAACACCTAACTTAACAGCTTTATCTAATTTACTACCGGCTTCAGCACCAGCTAAAACCATAGTTGTAAGTTTACTTACAGACCCACTTACTTCTCCACCTAAAGACTCTATAATCTTTTGTGCTTGAGAACGTTTGTATTTAGATAAAGTTCCCGTTAAAACCACCTTAGCGCCTTTAAAAACATCACCTAAAACAACTTCTTCATATATGGGATCAATACCTATAATTTTTAACTTATTTATCTCTTCTATATTCTTTTCGCTTGAAAAATAATCAACGATATTTTGCGCTATTATATCTCCGATTTCATCGGTGGTTAAAATTTCTAATATCGTAGCGCTTGATAAATTCTGTATATTTTTGTATTTTTTTGCTAAGTCCTTTGCTGTTTTTTTACCTACGCCATCAATACCTAAAGCAAAAATATAGTTTTCTAAAGAACATCTTTTTGATTTTTCAATTGCATTCAAAATATTTTCAGCTTTCTTATCTTGAAAGCCTTCTAATTCCAACAACCGTTCTTTATTTAAGGCATATAAATCGCTAAACTTCCTTACTCCTAAATGATCATATAGCGTTTCGGCTGTCATTTCAGAAAAACCCTCTATATTCATAGCATCTTTAGACGCATAATTAGTAAGATTAAGAATGACTCGCTTCCTGCAATCTTCGTTAATACAAAAGATGTTTGCGCCCGTTTCACGCAACACCATCCCACATTCAGGGCAAATGGTAGGTGTAACAACTTCAATGCTGTTATCGTAATACTCTGTAGTCCCTAAAATTTCAGGAATAACTTCATTACTTCTTCTTATGAGCACTCTACTATTGAGTTTAACGCCCTTTCTTAGTATGTCACCAGGGTTGTTAAGGGTTGCTCTTCTTACGGTAACGCCACAAAGATTAACAGGTTCTAAAATCGCAAGCGGAGTAAGTTTTCCCGTTCTTCCAACCTGCCAAACAACGTCCTTTATCATCGTTGTTGTTTCTTCAGCTTCAAATTTATAAGCAATTGCCCAACGTGGAAATTTCTCTGTAGATCCAAGCCTATCTCTCAATGATAGGTCGTTTACTTTTATTACTGCACCATCTGTTAATACGTCAAGTGTTTTTCTTTGTTTTTCAATTTCTGATATAGCTTCAAATACAGCCTCAGGAGTCTTTGCATATCTAAAATATTCAAATACTTTAAACCCATTATCTTTTAAAAACTGAATACAGTCCTTTTGAGAATTTAAAACTCCGTCTGAAATATAATTTACGTCATAGAATAGAATTTCCGGCTTGCGTTTTTGCGTTTCTTTGGGATCTAAATTCCTTATTGCTCCAGCTACTGCATTGCGCGCATTTTTTAAAGGTTCTTGCGCTGTTTTATTGTATTCTTCCAACACCGAAAGGCGAATAACAGCCTCACCCTTTACTTCTACTATACCTTTGTACGGTATCGTTAATGGAAAACTTTTTATCGTTAAAACTTGCGCGGTTACGTCTTCTCCTGTGATCCCGTTTCCACGAGTGGTAGCGCGAATAAATTTACCTTCATCATATGTTAAACAAATTGTTAATCCATCAAATTTATATTCAATGGTAAATTCTGGAAAAGTAGTTGAAATTTTTAAAAGCCTTTGAAAAAAAGCAGTTAACTGATCTTTATCCGTAGCTTTATCAAGGCTGTATAAGCGTTCAATGTGATTGTGCTTTTCAAAAGCAGAAATAGGCTCTCCACCAACCCTTTTAGTTGGAGAATCAAATAATACTTTTCCGGTTTGACTTTCTAAAACGCACAGTTCATCATATAACTTATCGTATTCCCCATCAGAAACGGTGGGATTATCCATTACATAATACTCATATGCATATTTGTTTAGCAAGTCAACTAACTCGCGCATTCTCTTGTCTTCCATATCTTACCTTTAATCTATTTTTTTCAGCGGAGCATACGCTACGGCTAATGATTTTACCCCTATGCCAGGGAAAGCAACGTCTACTACAAGATTTTTTCCTTCCCCTTTAGTCGTTATGACGAACCCAATACCAAACTTTTGATGGAATACTTTTACACCAGCTTTATACCCTGAAGTATCTGTATTTTTTGGTTGTGGACGACTCCCTTGCGAAAAATTCTTTGCAGCGTTTGATGAATATCCTAAATTATTTGATGGAACGGGTTGATCGGACTGATATCCACTATCATAATCCCTTCGCCCGTAAGTTTCACGTCTATCTTGATAAGAATTGTATGCGAAAGATCTTGGTTGCTTTAACCCAAGTAAAGGGGCGAGTTCAGTTAAAAACCTACTTTGAGCAGTAAACTGTCTATTTCCGTATAAAAATCGGCTTTCTGCTCTTGTTAAAAAGAGTTTCCTTTCAGCTCTTGTTATAGCAACGTACATTAATCTACGCTCTTCTTCCAAATCGCTTTCGCCTTCCGTTGCACGAGAAATAGGAAAAACAGTTTCATCCAAACCCGCAATAAAAACGTATGGAAATTCTAATCCCTTAACAGCGTGTATGGTTGCCACGGAAACGTAATTTCCTTCTTCAATTTCATCTGTATCTGAACTTAACGTGATTGAATTAAGATATTCTGCTAGCGTAGCGTTTGGATTTAATTTCGCAAATTCTTCTATGGCGTTTTGATATTCGTTTACGTTCATAGTTTTTGAGTAATTTTCCTCGCTTTTCACTTCAAATTGAGACATAAAGTTAGTTTTTTCAATAACCGTGTCGAATATCTCAGTAAGCGGTTTCTGCGAACATTCTACCATTAGCGAAGTTATGATTTTTCTAAACTGGTCAAGTTTATTTTTAGCTCCCGCAGATAAAGGAAGTCTATCTGCATCAACTATTCCATCAAAAATACTCAAATCGTATTCTTTTGCGTAATTGATTAACGTTTCTACCGTTTTATCACCTATACCGCGTTTGGGTGTATTTATAATTCTAAGAATACTTTCATTATCTAGCGGATTAACGATTAAACGCATATATGCAGTAATATCTTTTATTTCTTTTCTTTCAAAGAATTTAAATCCGCCGTATACTTTAAAAGGGATATTGTATTTTGCAAACTCTTGTTCATATGCACGTGATAATGCGTTTATTCTCATTAAAACGGCAAAATCACTTGGTTTTGCACCTTTTGCAATTAGCTGCTTTATTCTAAAAGCAACAAATTCAGCTTCTTCGTTTTCATTTTGAGCAATTTTTACTTCTACCTTTTCCCCTTCCGGATTGTCAGTCCAAAGCCTCTTTTTCTTCCTTTCTGTATTGCTTGCAATAATAGTATTTGCAAGTTCTAATATATTCTTAGTTGAACGATAATTTTGCTCAAGTTTATGCACCTTTGCATTCGGAAATGTTTTTTCGAAATCTAAGATATTTTTGATTTCCGCACCACGCCAACTGTAAATACTTTGGTCGTCATCCCCTACTACGAACAAATTTTTATGGACAGAGCAAAGCAAACTAGCTATCTCCATTTGTATAGCGTTTGTGTCTTGAAACTCGTCAATATGTATATATTTAAACTTATTTGCGTAATAGTTTAAAACTTCTTCATCTTCATCCAACAAATGATAGGTTTTTACCAATAAATCATCAAAATCAAGAGCGTTAGATTTATGTAACTCTTCTTCATAAGCAATAAATATTTGTGTATATACCCCAATATCTTTAACATCAGTACGGAGTTTAAATTGATCTGGACCTATATCGTTATTTTTACAATCGGAAATAAAATATTTAGCATTTTTAAGATATTTATCAACGTCTAATTCCATGCCGTTAATAATTCTCTTTAATACGTTAGTTTTATCAACTTCACTATAAATAGAAAAGTTTTGATTGTAACCCCGCATACGCCCAATGCTATTTCTCAGTATTCTAACACACATACTATGAATTGTGGATACCCACATATACCCAACGCCATCTATCATTCTTGATAAACGATCTTTCATTTCGTCTGCAGCTTTATTTGTAAAAGTAATGGCGAGGATACTATCCGGAGAAACTCCTTTATCATTAACAAGATGTGCAATTCTACTTGTCAACACTCTTGTTTTACCACTACCTGCACCAGCAAAAACAAGTACGTAGCCTTCAGTATCGGACACCGCTAAACGTTGTTCTTCGTTTAGCTCATTCATGTAATTTCTCATTTGCTACCTCCTGTTCTCATCTCGCGCGCATAATATTACAACACTAACTTTATTATTATAACATAAAGCAAACAATTTGTAAATCAAAAAAGACAAACTTAATATTAGCTTGCCTTTTTTTCTTTCTATTTTTTATCTATGCTATCTTTGCTTCCCTTTTAATGAAAATTTCTTCTCACCATCATATCTTTCTTTGCAAATCCTATATTTAGCAGCAATATCGCTTAAATAGCGCTCTCTTTGTTGAAAAGTTAGGGTTTTCATATATTCAACGTCGCATAACACTCCTATAATATTGCTAATATCACCGTATTCATCTAAAATGTTTTTAACTTTTACGTAAAAAAGTTCTAATTCTTCATTTTTATTTGAAATAACACGTGCAACCTCACTTTTATAATACCGAATGACGTTCGAAGTGTTTTCTCCCTCTTCTTTTGCTCTTGTTAAACTTTCGTTAACGTTTTCTCTGCATTCTTCCCAAAAACCACTTTTAAGACGTTGCTTTGCTAGTTTTGCTAAACTTTTAATTTCATTCCTATTTGACATCCATTATACTCCTTTCGACAAAATTCGACAAAAAAAATACCCGATAGAAGTATATCTTCTTATCGGGTGTAAAAATTAACCTTTTACGTTTCTTTTTCTAGCAGCTTCTGCTTTCTTTTTACGTCTTACTGAAGGTTTTTCGTAATGTTCCTTACGGCGCATATCGCCAATAATACCGTCACGTGAGCATTTTCTCTTAAAACGGCGGAGTGCATTATCTAAAGATTCATTTTCGCCTACTCTTACTGTGGACATTCTTCAACCCTCCTTTGCCCCAAATGGCACAAAATTTTTTAAAGCCTATTGATTATAGCAAACAGCAAACAAATAGTCAACTTAAATTAAGTCTTTTTTTAAGTTTTTTTTTACAAATTACAAAATAAAACTCTAAATTAGGCAATTAAGCGGGTTGCCAACCCATTTTCTGACCAGAAAGAATATGAATATGCAAATGAAAAACAGTCTGTCCAGCATCATCGCCTTGATTAATAACCAATCTATAGCCATTCTGAAGAGATAGCAATTGCGTTAATGTGGAAATTTTTGAAAAAATCCTACCCAAACATTCTTGGTCTTTCTCAGTCATTTCAGAAAGCAGTTTAAAATGTTTTTTTGGTATTGCAAGAAAATGATTTTTTGCCTGTGGATTTATATCTCTTATTATTATAAAGTCATCATCTTCGTACACTTTGTTAACGGGAATTTCATTTGATACAAATTTACAAAATAAACAATCCATAATTTTTCTCCTATTTTTTAAAAGTAGCCCTATAAGTCGATTATCAGCTATTTTTTATCGTTTCAGCAAAAACGCCATCTTTAAATGGGTTACAAATTTTAACTTTAATCTTTTGTTCCGGAAGATCGCCTTTCACGTAAATCCTTAAATAATTTTCGCTATATCCCACAGTATAATTATCTATTTTTTCTTCGGGAATAAATATTACTTCTTTACCGATATTAGCTTGAATATATTTATTTTTTAGTTCTGCCTTTTTTAAAAGCATTCTTTCAAGTCGTTCTCTTTTTACACAATCCGACAAAGGCTTAATCTTTGCCCCTTCTGTTCCTTCTCTTACACTATAAGGGAAACAATGGATATCAGAAAAAGAAACCATATCGCAAAAATTTAAACATTCAACAAAATTTTCCTCTGTTTCAGTAGAATAACCAACTATAATATCCGTCGTTATTGCAGCATTTGGATAATATTTTCTTATTAATTTTACTTTATCCAAAAATTCTGACGTAGTGTATCTTCTGTTCATTGACCTTAAAACACTATCACTGCCAGACTGCAAAGAAAGGTGAAAATGCGGAGCAAAATCCTTTAACTTTAAAGTTGAATCAAGTAATTCTTCGGTTATCGATACTATTTCTAACGATCCAAATCTAAACCTACACTCAAAATCTTTTAATGAATCAAGAAGTTGAGGAAGTTTTTTTCCTTCATCGTCAAAAGCAGAAACGTTAATACCCGTTATAACAGTTTCGATAGGGTTTAAAAATTTAATTTCATCAACTATATTTTGTATTTTTCTAGATCGAGATGCACCTCTTAAGTACGGAATAATACAATAGGAACAATAGTTATTGCATCCATCTTGTATCTTTATGTATTCACGAGTACGGTGACTTTTACTAGGTAAATATTTTTCATAATAAACATCACTACGTTCTACAAATATACCATCTGTTTCTAAAAGATCCAGAAGTTTATCTTTTGCCTTTGCACCAATAACGACTTTTGCTCCTTTAAGCTTAAATACTTTAGGATTTTTTTCTGAAGCGCAACCGCAAATATATATCTTTGCATCCTTGTTATATTTTAATACTCGAGCAATTGCCTGTCTCGATTTTTTCTCCGCCTCAGCCGTTACGGCACAAGTATTTATCACGTATATGTCTGCCCATTCAAGCTTATCGGATGTTTCAAATCCTTTTTCCTTCAAGCCTGTTATAATAGAGGCACTTTCACGCGAATTAACTTTACATCCCAACGTAAACACAACTGCTTTCATAAACTACCTCAACATAGCGATAATCAACCTATACGCCGACTTTATTCATCACAACAGCGTGCCATTCACCCTTTGAAAGTGTTTTAACGTGTTCAAATCCACAGTTAAAAAACTCGTCGATAACAAACTGCAATTTACTTTTTATTATCCCACTCATTATAAGAGTACCACCGTTTTTAAGCTGTTTTTTTATATCATTTGTTAAGCGTACAAGAATTTCAGCCGTAATATTTGCAACGGCTATATCGCCAATATCATCAACTCCATTTAGTAAATCTGAACGCCAAACTTCACATTTGTTAGCCGTATCATTAATCTCGGCATTATGTTTTGCCGATAGAACGGCAACTTGATCTATGTCCGTCATCACGGCTTTTTTTGCACCAAGTTTAATAGCAGAAATGCCCAACACTCCACTACCTGTTCCTATATCTAAAACGGTTGTTCCAGGTGTAACGTATTCTTCAAGTAAAGTTATGCACATCGATGTTGTTTCGTGCTCCCCTGTACCAAAAGCCATGTTCGAATCAATATATATTACCTCTTCGTTTTCCGCCTTATTATAACTTATCCATTTGGGACAAATAACTATTTTACCATACTTTATTGGACGAAAGTGTTTTTTCCAAATAGAAATCCAGTCATCACCGTCAACAATTCTTTTTGTGGTTTCTAACGTGCCAACGTGAACGTTACCATATGCATTTTTATATAGATTAGATAAATCTTCATCAATAGATTTACTAATGGTTTCAGTCTCACTAATTTCAACGTATGCTTTAACCAACGCAGTAGATGAATATTTTTCTTGTAATTCATCTTCAATATAATCAAAAGTTTCTCTTCGTTTTTCAATAAGTTCAATAACATCTTTATAATCACATATCGCAACACCGTAAGTTGTATATTGCCATAATATATCTGCAACTAATTCTGATGCTTCAGACGTTGTTGATATTGTAAATTCTGTAAATTTCATATTTTATTCTCCTATACTTATTTCAAGTATACCATAAAATTAATTTGTAATCAAATTTTTTTACTATTTAAATAAAATTAAAAGTGGCAAGGACACTACCCCACCACTATTTTTTATAGTTGCTTAATTCCTTTTAATATCAAAGTCGAAATCTTTTTAGAAACTTCCTCAAGTGATAAATTTTTATTATTTTTATACCATATATAATATGTTTCAAACACACCTGAAATAATAAAACCAATAACATATCTCATATATGGATTTGGTGTTTGATTATCTCTCTCGTAAAGCTCATAAAATCTATCACACACACTATTTTTTAACTTTCGAACTAATTCGTTAGAAGATTTAGAAAAAATTAAATATTGTGAAATAAAGGTATTTTCCATAACGACGTTTGAAAATTCAAAAATTATAGGAAAAGGATCTATGACAATTTGCCCGTAAGTATATTTTGATAAGATTCCTTCCATATACAAAAATATTTCATCGTTAATATCATCTAGGATATTATTTACACTTTTATAGTGCGTATAGAAGGAGTTACGGTTAATGCCAGCATTATGAGCAATTTCCGTAATATTAATTTGTGAAATTTCTTTAATTTTTACAAGTTTAAGAAAGGCTATTTTTATTGCTTTTCTAGTTTTTAAACTTCTTTTATCTTTTTTAAACTGCATTTTTCACCTCTCATAATAAGATTACCATATTTTTTAATAAATCGCAAAAGATATTAAGCACTTGTTTAAAAATTTTTCACAATTTTCACAAAAAACACTTCACATTTTTCTAATAATTTGATATTATATTGTATGGAATAAATTATAGGAGGTTATTTTGATGAGCAATATTAACATTACGGCAAAATATGATGAATTACCCTTATGGGTAAGAGTTCTTATCCAAGTAGTTGGTGGTGTTGCAGTTGGTGGTGTTTACCGTATTTTAAGATTCCTAGAAACTCGCAATATTCTCACTCTTGTTGTAGGCATTCTTGTTCTTTGCACCGGTATTGGTAACGTAGTTTCTTGGATTATCGACCTTGTTTGTTTAATTCTCTATAAAAAATACACTTTATTTACCGCTTAATATTTGATTAAAAAGCGATGAGGATAACTCATCGCTTTTTTATTTTAAAATTTAAACGTTTTTAATTCTTTTTTTATTGTTTTTTTTGTTTTTATTTGTTATAATGAATAGCGTATTTAATTTGTAGGTGTTATTATGTGCAAAATCGGTTTCGACAATGAAAAATATTTAAAACTTCAATCTGAAAAAATTAAAGAACGTATTTCTCACTACGGTAAATTATACATGGAGTTTGGCGGAAAACTTTTTGACGATTTTCACGCATCACGGGTACTACCTGGCTTTATGCCAGATAGTAAACTAAAAATGCTTCTTCAGCTTAAAGACGATGCTGAATTAATTATTGTTATTTCAGCGCAAGATATTATTAACAACAAAGTGCGTAGTGACTTAGGAATTTCATACGATCAAGACGTTTTAAGACTTATAGACGCCTTCAATAGCGTTGAATTATTGGTTAATAGTGTTGTCGTATCACAATACAATTCTGAACCAGACGTAGACAGTTTTATCGATCACCTTAAAAAGTTAAATATAAAAGTTTATAAGCATTACAACATTAAGGGTTATCCTTCTAACGTAGAACACGTAGCAAGCGAAGATGGATTTGGCAAAAATGAATTTGTTGAAACTTCAAAAAGCTTAGTAGTTGTTACAGCGCCAGGGCCTGGAAGTGGTAAAATGGCAACCTGTTTAAGCCAGCTCTATCATGAGAACAAGCGTGGAATTAAAGCCGGCTATGCAAAATTTGAAACTTTCCCTATTTGGAATATACCATTAAAGCACGCTGTTAATTTAGCATACGAAGCCGCTACTGCAGACTTAAACGACGTAAATATGATAGACCCATTCCATCTTGAAGCATATGGGCAATTAGCAGTTAACTATAATAGAGACGTAGAAGTTTTTCCAGTTTTAGATTCATTATTCAATAAAATATGGGGAACTTCTCCATATAAATCACCCACCGACATGGGTGTTAATATGATAGGATTTTGTATTACAGATAGTGAAGCAGTAATTGGCGCTGCGGAACAAGAAATTATTCGTAGATATTATTCAGCAAAGGCTAAATTCGTAAGAAACTCTGAAAACAGCGAGAGTGAAATATATAAAATCGAACTTCTACTTAAACAAGCAAACGTAACGATGGATAAACGCCCCGTAATTCAAAAATCTTTAGCGAAAGCAGAAGAAACGGGAGCACCTGCCGCTGCTTTAGAACTACCTGACGGTAAAATTGTTACAGGAAAAACATCATCTCTATTAGGAGCATCGGCAGCACTTTTATTAAATGCGTTAAAGACCTTAGCTGGTATCCCAGATAAGCAACCATTAATTTCGCCTGCAATAATAGAACCTTTACAAGAATTAAAAGTTAAACACTTAGGAAACTCAAACCCAAGGTTGCATACGGATGAAGTTTTAGTTGCGCTTGCAATTTGTGCTGTAACTTCACCATCTGCACAACTTGCAATTAATCAATTAGAAAAACTAAAAGACTGTGAAATGCATTCTTCTGTTCTACTTGCTAATGTAGATTATACAACTTTAAAACGCCTTGGTATAAGATTATCTTGCGAGCCGAGATACCATACAAAAAAACTATATCATCCAAAATAAATTAATAAAAACCGCCAAATAGGCGATAATCGACCTATAGGGCAACTTATATAAAAAATAATTAGTAATATTTTAAAAAATACAATCATAAAAACTTTTGATTGTATTTTTTTATACAAAAAAAAGCGAGTAATTTGATTTACTCGCTCTTTTAATGGAAGCGGCAACTACCTATCCTCCCAGGCCGTGACCAGCCAAGTACTTTGGGGGTTATGGAGCTTAACTTCTGTGTTCGGAATGAGAACAGGTGGATCCTCGATGCTATCGTCACCGCTATGGTTATATAAACTCCCGATATCCCATCAGGAATATAT
>JAZOCA010000029.1:0-38403 GCA_045596285.1 Christensenellaceae bacterium
GGCTTTTTTCGTGTCTAAAATAATCTGAGGGGTACTTGGATTTTGATGTTATAGCGAGGAACGTATTTGTCTTGCCAAATACCGATTTTTCAAATCGCCTCGTTAGGGAGAACCCTAATACCCCGACGAAACAATAAACAAAAAAAAGGAGGAAAAACTATAGCAAAAAGAACAAGACCATTTGCCTATAATTTTAGGGCAAGCGAACAAGAGAAAAATTTAATAGACAAGGCAATAGCAAAGAGCGGGCTTTCCATAACGGAATTTTTAATTCGTGCCATAACGGAAAAACCTATCACTGTGATAGAGAATGGTAGTGAAATTTTAGCTGAATTAAAAAGACAAGGCAACAATCTAAACCAAGTGGTAAGAAACAATTATAACGGCTTAGTAACGGAAGAAGAAATTAAAAGTTGTATTAAGCTTCTAAAAGAAACCTATCAAACGCTACTAAGAAGTTTAGGAGGTGGATGATGCCACTTTTTAAATGTAGTGCGAGCAAGGCAAAGCCCAAAGATGGAATTACTTACATAACCGACCACAAGAAAGCAAAATTCGTATCAGCGCAAAATCTTTTTGAAGATGAAGATTATGCAAAGCAGTTTGAAGAAACGGCAAATCGCTTTGGCAAAGGGGATAAGTTCAACGAAAGGAAATATTATCATTGCAAATTATCCTGTGCAAGGCAAGATAGCGTAAGTCCTGAAAAAGCACACGAATACGCTATGGGACTGACGGCAAAACTCTTTGAAAATTACGAGTGCGTAATTGCCACCCATACGGATACGCAAACAGTGCATAGCCATATCGTTGTCAATGCGGTAGACCCTATAACGGGTAAGAAACTACAGTTTAATAAGCAAGATTACGTTGCAATGAAAGATGAAGCCAATAGACTTGGAAAAGAGTTTGGTTTTACTGAAACGGATTTTAGAAAGCGAGGCAAGAACAGTAGAACGGCAACCGAAAAGAAAATTATGTTAAAGGGTGGGGTAAGTTGGAAGGAAGAGCTTAGAGAGGTTATTGCAGAGGCGGTCAAAAAGACAGATACGCCGGACAAGTTCAAGGAATATCTTGAAAAGTGCTACGGCGTAAAAATCACAAGGGATGGTAAGGATTATTCTTATCTTCATCCCGAAAAACAAAAACCTATCCGAGGGGAAAAGCTTGGAATAAATTATACAAAAAAGGAGATTATAAGGAAAATTGATGAACAGAATAACAGGCGAAAGTCCTCAGCCTATAATGGGGGACGAACCAGTGGATATATCAAGAAATCCAGCGGCAATGGAGTTGCAAGAGGAGGTCAAAAGATTAACGGCGGAGGCGCGCGAGGCTATGTTCTCACAAGCATTAACGATATCGAGAGAGCAATGCAACGACTTGATTTTGACGCAAAATGTTCGAATCGCGGAACAGACGCAGCAAGTGAAGAACTTAGAATTGAGCAACAAAAGGCTCGTGAGCGAGCTGAGAGGAGCCGTTTGGGATGTGAAGCAGGATGTGAAAGAAGAGAATCAGAAGTTGTCAAAGGACCTGAACCAGACATTAGAGAAGATATCGGGAACAGTAACGGGGATAGAGCACCAAGTAAACACAACTATGGCAAAGGCGACTAATTCAGCGACAGATAGGCTAAACAAGGGAATTGATAGCGCAGTTGCAAGTGCTACTTTTAAGATTGACCAAAGTGTTGAAAAACTTGAGAAAAAGATAGATGAGGCGGAAAAAGAAATAGAGAAAGTGAAAGACGATATTTATTTTGAAAGAGGATTTCGTAAGTTTATGTTTTGGGCTACGCCGGTAATGCTAATTGCTCAAACGGTGGCACTAATTATTATGTTGATATAAATACTTAAATTATCACAAGAAAAATATTATAACTTTTTTCAAAAAACTTATAAAAAGAGCTTGACTCCCTAAAAGTTAACGATTATAATAGAGCTACAATAAATCGTATATATACGACAAGTACAAAAAGTGAGGTGTCGTTATGAAAGTTAGCGAAGTGTTAGAAAAAGCAAATAGGGGAGAATGCTTAACTGTTGAAGAGATTAAAATCTATCAAGCCAACATTAAACCTAAAAAGCACGTTTATCGCAAATACGGTAATCTTGCAAAGCAGTATTTAGAAGAACACAATATAGGCAAATTGTGGGCGTTGGCAGGTGAGCTTCCGGAGTATTTGCATAACGTAGATAAACAAGCCGATGCGCTTTACGACGTTATGTACGAGAAATTATCTTCTCTACCTCAGTACAAGAGAACGGGCAATTATATGAAAGACGTGCGCCGTATTAATGAAATACAGAGACTGATAGAAGAAGAGATATTAAACGAAATTGTTTACGTTTAGGAGGCTAATATGATGAAAGCATTAAGAGTTTTTGGCAGGGTTTTACTTGCAGGATTTTTGGTGGTAGGGAATTTAATAATGAACGTGATAGGGCTTATTATAGGCGCTATTACGTCGCAAAAATGAAATATATCCAAGCTTTATGAGATGAACAATAGTAATGGGCGAGGAGCAAAAATAATCAAAAGGAGGATATATGCTATAAATGGAGAGAGAACATTGTATCTATAAGGTAAGAGAACATAGTAGCCGTTCGGGGGAGAGAACATTGTACCCCGTAGCAAAAATAATAAATTACAGGAGTGACAAAGGAACAGAAAAAATTAAGAGAAGTAATGGACGAACAATACATCGCTTTCTTACTGCTTGAAAGTATGTATAAATCAGGAAAAATTAATAAAGCAACGTATGAAAACATCTTAAAGGAAAAAAGAAGGTACATTGAAGAAAAGTATAATATAAAGGATGTGATAGTATGAGTAGGGTGGTATTATCCGATTTATCGGACAACAAAGTGGTTTTGCCGACCAACGTGTCAAAATTTGATAGGAATAGAGAAAGAACCATCGTGTTTTATGGGCGTGTATCAACCGAACACGAAGCACAACTCGCCGCACTCGAAAATCAAATGCAATGGTATGAAGATCAGTCGAAGTATCACCCGAACTGGACGGTGTTAAAAAGTTATATCGATCGCGGAATTACGGGAACGCAAGCAAAAAAACGCCCTGCGTTTATGGAAATGTTAGAGGATGCAAAGCATAACAAATTCGACTTAATTGTGACACGTGAGGTTTGCCGTTTTGCAAGAAATACGGTGGATACGCTTGTGATTACAAGACAATTAAAGGAAATTGGCATTGAGGTTTACTTTGTGGAAGATAACATTTGGACGATGGACAACGACGGCGAACTGCGGCTTACGATTATGGCAACGCTTGCGCAGGAAGAAAGCCGAAAGACGTCCGAGCGTGTTCGTGCGGGACAAAAAATCAGTAGGGATAACGGTGTTTTGTACGGCAACGGGAATATTCTTGGCTATGATAGACTTGGCGATACGTACGTAATCAACGAAGAGCAGGCGAAAACGGTGCGAATGATTTACGATTTGTACTTAAAGGGATATGGCTTTACTAAAATTGTGAATGAACTTGTAAGGCAAAAGCGAAAGGATTCGTCGGGGCTTGTGCGTTGGGAAGCGACAAAGGTTTCTCGTATTTTGCATAACGCAACGTATAAGGGTTATCAAGGTTATTATAAATCGTATAAGAATAACCATTTAGACCAGAAAACGGTTATCAATCGGAATGAAGATACCTATCTTTACGTAAAGGGCAGGTTTACACCGATTGTTTCTGAAGAGATTTGGGATAAATGCAAGGCTATTCGTGAGAGCAAAATGGCACTTAGAAAATCAAAAGAAGGAAAATTGGAAAAGACCGGCGTGAGAACTTCGGATGATATTTGGGCAAAGCGTTTGGTGTGTAGGTGTGGGTATCGTATGAGAAAGGATAAATGGCACGTAAATAAAACGGGTTTAACCTATGGATATAAGTGTTATAATATCTTAAATAACGGCAGTAAACAGGCGAGAATCGACGCTGGACTTAATGCCGATAAATATTGCGATATGGGTACGATTGCCGATTGGAAGATGGATTTAATGCTCTTTGAAGTGTTAAAAGCGTTGAACTTGGACGATTCAGAGTCGGTGGATATGGCGTATCAAACGTTTAGAAATAAAAACACTAAAGAAACAAACGAGGCAAGAGCGCTTAGGGATGCGGAAGCAAAATTAAGAAAAATCCAAATTAAGCTTGAAAATCTAACGGAAATGCGAGTCAACGGCGAAATCGGCAAACAAGAATTTATGTCGTTAAAGACTAAAATCAATGGCGAAATGCTTGTGGTTGAAAAGGAAATTGATGATATAAAACAAGTGGTTTTATACGAAGAAAGGCGGACTACTCCACTTATCAGTTTTGACGTGTTTAGGTCGATTGCGATTGAGGAATTAGATTTCAGTCAACCGATAAGACAATCCAATTTGGTGGATGCTATCGTGAAAAAGATTGTGCCAAATACGGCCCAAGATTTTAAGTGGTATCTGAATTTGTTTCCAAGAGAAGAAGGCGTTGAAGAAAAGGACTATGAAGAAATCGTTGTGCTTAAAATTGATTATGCCAAAGCAAAAGAATTTCGAGATATGCGTGGCGCAATGCTGAGAAAAAATCAATGGCAAGACTTAAAGGTTAGAATAATGGCATAGAAAGCGGGGCATACGACTAAAATCGTATGCCCTAATTTTTTACTCAATACAGTGCCAAAATGGCAGCAATGCATACATAGAAAAGAAACTTATTAGAGTGAATGGTATATTTTGGCGTATGCGCGATTTTACAAAAAACATTTTAGGGAAATCGGCGTAATTTTGCAAAAAACATTTTAGGGAAATCGGCGTATTATAGCAAAACCACTTGATTTTTTTCTGTTTTTATGCTATTATATTGCTACGAGGTGATATTATGATTTTTGAAAGAAGTATATATCAAGACTTATTAAAGTGGAAAAAAGAAAGTAATGGTAAGACGGCTATGCTTGTTGAGGGGGCAAGGCGTATTGGCAAATCCACTGTAGTTGAACAATTTGCTAAGAAAGAGTACAAATCATATATTATGATTGACTTTTCTGATACTAAAAACTCTTTCAATAAAGACGTTAAAGACGTATTTGAAAAATCAAAGGATTATAACGAATTTTTTACAATGATACAATTAGTAAAAGGTATAAAATTGTATGAAAGAGAATCCGTTATTATTTTTGATGAAGTTCAAAAATATGTTAAGGCAAGAGAAATGATAAAGCATTTTATCATTGATGGTAGATATGACTTTATTGAAACGGGTTCTTTAATAACCTTAAAGAAAAATTCAAAGAAAATTTTAATTCCTTCAGAAGAAAAGAAATTAGAGATGCACCCAATGTCGTTTTCAGAGTTTCTTATTGCTATAGGGGAAAGAGAATTATTGAATAATATCTTTGATTGCTATAATAAATTAGAGCCATTGTTTGAACCTGTTCATAGAAAGGCAATGAAGTTGTTTAGAACCTATATGGCTGTTGGCGGTATGCCGCAAGCAGTGAAAACATATATAGAAACAAACGATTTTGAAAAGGTTGACGACGTAAAAAAGGATATTATCAAATTATATAGGGAAGATTTGGGGAAGATTTCGAGAAAATCATCTTCAATTACACCGCTTATAATATACGATAGAATACAAAGTATGTTTGCTAATCATTCCTTTGAAATTAGCCCCTCGTCTTTCTCTCAAAATACAAAACTTTATACGTGCTTAAATAACGTAGATGAGCTTGAATCAAGTAAAGTTGTTAACGTGGCTTATGAAATTAAAAACATTGACGCAACGTTATCGCTTGGATTTGATTTATCAGGAGTAAAAGTGTATTCAGGGGATACAGGTCTTTTAATTTCAAAAATGTATTACGACAAATCGTTTTTAGATAATGCACTTTATAAGTCAATTATTTTAGATAAGTTGTCCGTAGATGAAGGTTTTTTATATGAGAACGTTGTAGCTCAAGAATTAAAAGCAAACAATCATGGCTTAAAATATGCGTCGTTCTATAAGGATAATACAAATAAGAAATATTCAATAGATTTCTTTATTGAAAAGGGCAACAAGATTTATCCAATAGAAGTTAAGTCTTCGGGATATACTTCTCATGCAAGCATAGATGAATTTTGTAGTAGATACCATCAATATATGAATGGTGGAATAATAATTTATTCAAAAAATCTAAAAGTTGATGGTAAATACACATATTTGCCTGTGTATATGACGATGTGTTTATGATTTAATTATGACTAGTGCTGGAAATGATTTTTGATATATGACAAACATTGTCATATTTAATGTGCTAAAATCAAATCGATTTTACAAAAAAATCAAACGAACAATAAAAATGTTTTTATTGCGATGAAATTTGGTGCAGAAACAAAAGAGCTGCGAGAAAAAATCAAAGAGGGATTACAGGGTTTTAATGTTCGTATAATGGATGAAATTGAACACAATCATCAAATTGTGCCTGAAATGCTTTATGAAATTCGTAACAGTCGATTTGTAATAGCTGAACTCTCTCATCACAACAATGGTGCATATTACGAAGCTGGTTATGCTTTAGGATTAGGAAAAGAGGTAATACATATTTGCAGGAGGACAGAGGAGAAAAACGAGCTGCACTTTGATGTTGCACAAATAAACACTATTTTTTATGATTCTATTGATGAAATTCCAGAAAAATTGAGAAACAGAATAAAAGCGACGATAAAATGAAAAACTACAAGCAATTTAATTGCTTAAATTGGAGCCGCTGACGGAGACGTCGGCGGTTTTAGTTTGCGGCAAGGTTTTAACAAAACAAAATTATATATATACGACAAAAAGTGATTGATTATTTTGCGTGGATATGCTATACTTTAAGTATAAAATCTCGCAAGGGTAGGGTAATTATGGTTACACGTAAAGAAGATACGTCAAGAAGAGTTGCAAGGCGTAAATACGAAGAAAAGAATAAAGAATTGCGCAAAGAGAAAAGCGCAAACTTTCAAACAATGATTCCAAGAGAGTTGTATGAAGAAATCAACACGTTTTTAACCGAGAAGGGTATATCAAAAGTTGACTTCATTAAACAAGCATATCAAATAATGAAGGATAAATAAAAAAGTGCCAAAATGGCACCAAGGCGACCAAAAGTGCCAAAATTGCTTGCAGTAATAGATAGGAATATCAATAACCCGAAAGGGTAGTGAAAAACAACAAAAAACAGCGAAAAAGCACCCCAAAAGGTATAAAATAGGGTGTTTTAGGGTTTTGACCTATCAACCGCACACATTCATACAAGCAAACATCCGTAATCCAAGGGCGTAAGTTTTAGCTGTTAAAGGGCAAACCCTGATATCAAAATTAGGGCAAATTAAAATATAAAAAAATCGACCTCGTAGAGAGAAATCTCTGCGAGGTCTTTTTGTATAGTAAACCACCTGCTATGCGGGTGGTAAAAAAAAGAGCTTACAGCTATGGACAATAAAAAACTCCTATGTTAAAATGAAAGTGGCTACCAACCGCAATCAAAAAAAACATAGGAGGTGTCCAATGGACGAATTAAGTTTATCACATTGTAAGTTTGAATGCAAGTATCACGTGGTCTTTGCTCCAAAATTTCGTAGGCAAATAATATATGGAAAAATTAAAGTAGAGATTGGAAAAATATTGCGAAAGTTGTGTGAATACAAAGGCATAGAAATTTTGGAAGCAGAAGCATGTCCAGATCACATACACATGTTGATAGTAATACCGCCCAAATACAGTGTGTCGCAAATAATGGGATATTTGAAAGGAAAAAGTAGCCTAATGATATTTGATAAGTTTGCAAATTTAAAATACAAATATGGAAACAGGCACTTTTGGGGTAAAGGGTATTATGTAAGTACAGTAGGTAGAAACGAAAAGAAAATAAAGGAATATATACAAAATCAACTGCAAGAAGATATGGCATTAGACCAAATAAGCATGAAAGAGTATATAGATCCGTTCAGCGAAAATATGTAAACAATAAAAAAAGGCTGCTTTAGCAGCAGCCTGAAAAAGATTGCGGTTGGCAGTAAAATTCACCATGCGAATAGCATTGCCAGTATCATGCCCTTATAGGGCTAGTGCAAACTACGCGTTTTACGCGTAGTTATGATTTGCGCTATTAACCTTGTAAAATTAGAAATTTGTTGTAACGCTCCACTTATGATTTGGGATACATGGTAGACGTTGTTTGTGTTAAAATAAACAAGGATTTAATGGTTAGAGAATGTGTAGAGAAACAACATATCACAAAACCTTTAACCGTTAAGTTGTTAAATATATCAAGAGCATATTGGCTAAATCATGGAATTATAGATTGGGGGATAGTTATTGATGAATAAGAAATTTTGCAAGATAGGAAATGATAAAGAAAATAACAGGACTTTGGTTGTAAATTGCGAAAAGAAATGTATGCCCAAATGTGTTGATAATCGCGTTATAGCGGGATATTGTGATAATGAACTGCCTGTTATTGATATTAACGAAATAGAGCAATTAGCACGTAAAATTGCACACGAAAGATTTACTTTAATTTCAGATGTGTTGCCATTTGTAGCAGATAAAGGAAGAAGAGTTATTTCTACCAAATATATTTCGCAAGAACGGGGTATAAGTAAGTAAATTAAGTTAACAAAACAGCAGGTTATTATACAACGCAATTTGAATTATAAAGTAATGAAAAAATAAAACGCATAGTGGGGCGATAGGTGACACTAATTGTTTCTTGATGTCTAGTTTTTCGGAATACGTAAAAGTGTGGCTATAAGTCGATTAGCGGATGTTTTATGATGCAAATCTAAAAAATGTTTAATAATATTTTGATGAAAGTGCATACTATTAAGTTGATTTACATAGTTTTCTATATTCCTTCGGCGTCATTTTAACAAATTCAATAAATACCCTATTAAAGTTTCTTATAGATAAAAAGCCCACTTCAATGCTTATTTCAGTTATTGAGATAGATTTAGTTTCAATTAGTTTTTTAGCATAGTCTATACGATATTCATTTATAAGTTTACTGAAACTAGTTTTAAAGTTTTTATTAAAGAAGTTTGACAAATACGTGTAGTTGTAGTTTAAATCTTGTGCCATTTTTTTAAGTGATATTTCACCTTTGAAATTGTTGTATATATAATTTTGTATATTATAGGTTAAAGCGGTATCTAGCGACGTAGAGATATTTCTAAAACCGCCCCGCATAGCGTGAGAAAACAAGTAATAATAGAACGACTTAATTATGTAGTCATCTTTTGAAGAAGCAAACTCGTTTAAGAACACCTCTTGCGTAAACTTAAAAACGGGGTTAACAAGTTCTCTGTCGTGCAAAAGCTTATGAATGTCAGATATATAATCGGCAGAGAAAATACTTATAAACGATTTTGAATATGAAACGTTATCATACCAATGCACTTCAGAAGGTAAAATCAAACATCCTTGTTTTTCTTTCAAAACAAAAGTTCTGTTGCCTATATGTAATAACATTTCTCCTGAATACACGTACACGAACTCGTAACTAGAATGAAAGTGTGGTGGGGCAACCAAATTTTCATCGATTTTATTAAGAATATATCCTGATGGATGAGAGTTAAACGTTTCAAAATTAATCATTTTTTTTATGCATTCCCCCGGTAAAATTTAAAATCATTTCTATTTTTAAGTATAGCACAGTCTGTTTTTTTTGTCTATTACAATTGGTAAAAAAATAGAAAATTGTTTATCTTTTAATAGAATTTAATCTCAAGCATTACTAAATTTTTTACGCTTTATCAATGATTAAGTTAAACGCATTTCAGTGAAAAATTGTTTGTTTTAAGTAAAAAATACTAAAGTTTTGTCCATCAATTGCAAAAAATAGTCTTAAAATTGATTAAATTTTTTGCTGAAATTAAGAAAAAGGTTTTCTGAACAAAATAAAAATTTCAAACGCTTATTTAGTAAAAAAAAGATTATTTTTGGGAATTCGTAATACGTGGAAAACAAAGTTTACATATATTTTTAGTTAAAAAACATGGTTTTTTCTTGCAAAAAAGGCAAAAAATGCGAGAATATATTAAAATTTTCATGCCAAAATTTATTTTGTGTATTAAAATTAAAGTGCTAAACTTCTGTCTAGTAATTGTAAAAAAATATTCTTGAATACAACCAAATTTTATGCTAAGATAAAAAAGGAAAAGGCAAGATTAAGATTAAAAGCCGTTTAACGAATGTTTGATGGAATTTTCTTACGCTATATGAGTGTTTTATAAGAGATCGCTTAGTTGATTTAAGTAAAACGCAAAGCAAGAAAATTGTTTATTCATAAGCAAGAAATTAAATGGAATGTCATATTCTTGTTAAAATTAGGAAAAGGAGAAAAAATGATGAAAAAAGTAAGCTTGTCAATCTTATCTATTTGTTTGATACTTTCATTTGCCATCACAGCCTTTGGTGGTGTTGGTTACAAATGGCAAAAAGCCAAAGCAGAAGAATTAGGCTGCGAAGCCTATATTCATTATGCGGCTTCTGATGGAAATGAGTTTAACGGAGTAGAGGAAGGTGGCGTAATTGCAACAAAGGCTCAGGTAACAGGCGTAGGTACTTACACTGTTTCATTGGATTTAAGAAAAACTTATGATGAGCAGTGGAAAGGCATTACACATTTATCCATAGACATTCCGGGTGGTGAAAACACATTTGCCATGTATACCGCACGCGTGTGGACAATTATTGTTAATGGTTCACCAGTGTCTTTATCCGGCAAACCGTATATAACAGACGTTCAAGGAACGACTTCAATTCTTTTATACGGAGAACCCTATAGCAATGAAAAGAATAAACGTTCATACGACGGCGACGTTGAAAGCACTACGAATAAGGCTTTTACGGAAGATCAAATTGCCGTTAATTTCAGAAACGTTAGAACTTTATCAATAGAGTTTTCTTTTGTTGAACCTGCTTATTCTGCAGATATCGCATACTTAATGTTCTGTGATAACAACTTCACTTATCCGTATAACGCTCACGTTGATCAAGAAATTGTTAATATGGAAAGTTCAACTGCATACGTATTGGGCCCTGGTGAATATACGGTAGGCTTAGAATTTACCAACAAAAAAGAGGAATTAAGACCTAACACCGTTAAGTTTATGGCTCTTAATATAGCAACTGGTGCTTCTACTTTTGCATCATATAAGATAAAAGCAAAATCACTCAAAGTAAACGGCAAGGAAATTGCACTTGGCAAGGGATATACTTGTGACAGTGAAACTCTTGATGGAGACGGAAACAATCCTTTAATGGGAACAAGATATTTCCTTTTCCACGGTTGGCTTGAAGAGATTGAAGACGTTGGTCAACCACGTACTTGGGAAGACAGTCTTGAAGGTGCATCACCTAGAATTATTGAGGAAAGCGATTTGGTTTCAGTTGTTGGAACGGGTGGCGATGCATACTTAGAATTTAGTGAAAGAATCACTAGTATAGAAGTTACTTTTGAATATATAGAAACCTTTGGCGAAAGTGTTGATGCATATCTTGAATATTGTGATGATGGCATGGACGTTATTTATTACGGCGAAGAAAGTGCTTATAATACTCAAGGCGTAGTAAGTGAAGGTGCGACGATTAATAAAGTGGGAAGATATTCTTTAAAATTGGATTTCTCAGGTACAAGCACAGGCGTTGCAAAAGGTTTAACGAATATCAGTGTAGTTATTCGCGATGGTGAAAGACATTACACCGGATATGCAATAAAGATTTCTAACGTTGTTATAAATGGCACTGACGTTATAACCTCTGCAGATATGACTAAGGGTGTAACCTATCCAAGTGGAACGTTAGAGGAAGGCACGTATGATATAAGGTTTGACTTGTACACTACGTTATGGTCAACGATGCCGCAAGGGGCAAGAAGCTTTGATAATCAAACAAGAGGGGCATCGGGTAAAACGTTAGACGTTGAAAAATTTGCTAACGTTGCTACCGTAGAAGTAAATTTTGAATTTGTTTTCGGCGTTGTTGCAGATGATTCTTTCAATGCTGCCGAATATCTTTCTAAAGATTATAATGCTTATATGTTCATGCAAACCGAAAATTATATTTTTAGAAATGAATGGTATGATGCTGATTACGGTATAGAAGGAACTTATAAAGATAAGTTTTACACCTTAGTTGGTTGGGATGCGGAATTAGATGGCTTAGGACTTCCACCTGAAGAGAGATGGATAATTTACGGCGGAGAATTTAATGATACACAAGTTCAAGGCAACGGTGCTTATTCAGTTTCTTTAAAACTTGGAGAATCAGGCTTCGGCAGTGATACGTATTTCCGTGCATTGGGCGTATCTACAGACATACCTTCACAATTATATAATGAAGGTCACATTGATTTTTCAGACGTTAAAATTTATTTTGACGATCAACCTGTAAAGGAATTCTTCTATATTAACACAGAAAAAGAATATTTATCAATCGTAATAGTAAGTGAATACGTATCAGGCGTGGGAATAGATAGTATATCTTATTCAATGCCCGTAGATCATATTCAAATCACGTTCAACGTTGTAGGTTTTGATCACGACAATCCAAATGGAACAGAACCTATCGTTCCAGAACCACCGGTAAGCAGTGAACCAACCAATTCTTCAACCTCAAGTGATAATACTAACAGCTCTAGTGCTGGCGGATGTAACGGTGGTATTGGTGGAAGCACATTGTTATTAGGCAGTTTAGTTGCTGCATGTGTTGTACTAAAGAGGAGGAAAGACAGCAAATGAAATCTATTGCATTAAAAGACAATAGAAAAAAACTTTATGCTGGTCTTTTTATCGCGGTAAGAGTAATATCTTTCATTTTATTCATTTGTATGTTTATTCCGGCGTTTAACCCCGCAAGGATAACCACTGAAATGACTGAACACGTTTCACTACTCACCTGTGCCGTTTCGTTTGATTCGGTAACTGGCAGCGGGGTAGTGCTTAGGCTTATTGATAGAGGCGTTGTTCAGTCTAGCACCTTTATCATTCTTATGTTATCGTGTGTAATTGTTACCGTGGGAATTATGGGTTGCGTTTTAGGCTCGTGTTTTACGCTGGGTAATTGCAAGGCAAAAAAGGTGGGGAACATTGTTACGATGGCTTCCCCCGTTGCCATTGTTTTAGGTTTAATAGGTATCGTAGTTGTATATAACATGCTAAAAAGCGAGTTAACTACAGATTTAGTTTCCGTTAGGTTTGAAAAAACTAACTACGTGTTTTTTTGCATTACAGCTTTATGTATTACCGCAGTATCAATTTATTTAAACTTCAAAAAGAAAGATTTTGTAAATTATTTTAAGCGTAACGTAGAAAAGGATGACGTAAAGTTTTCAATAGATGAAAAATATACTCTTTTCCTCTATGCTTTACCTGCACTATTGTTAACGTTTTTATTCAGTTATCTTCCATTATTCGGCTGGAGATATGCATTTTTTGATTACACGCCGGGAAGTGCGCTTACGTTAGATAAATTCGTTGGGTTTAAGTGGTTTAAACAGTTATTTAACGATCCAACCACACAATCTGATTTTCTATTGGTAATGCGTAACACTCTTATCATGAGTGGGTTAGGAATTGCAACAAGTTTTTTACCTGCGTTATTTGCGGTATTGGTATCTGAAATTGGCAACAAAAGCACTAAGAAGATAATTCAAACGTTATCAACTTTGCCATATTTTATTAGCTGGGTTTTGGTTTATACTTTTGCACAATCGCTTTTTTCTACAAACGGATTACTAAACAAGGTGATTGAAATGTTAACCGGAAATCTGCCGAATACCAATTATTTACAAACGGATAAAGGTGTTTGGTTTGCAATGTTAACGTGGGGCGTTTGGAAGAGCCTTGGATGGAATGCTATAATTTACATTGCCGCAATAACGGGCATAGATAGGCAACTTTACGAAGCCGCCGCAATAGATGGCGCAACAAGAAAGGATAGAATTTTAAAGATAACCATTCCTTCATTGCTGCCCACATACGGGGTAATGTTATTGATGTCTATCGCAGGCATATTAAGTAATGGTTTAGAGCAGTATTTAGTATTTGAAAACCCGATAAACAGGGAAAAGATACGCGTTCTTGATTTATACGTGTATAGGCTGGGTATAGGCACAGACAGCGGTGCAACAGCACTTATACCGTTCTCAACAGTAATAAGCATAGGAAAATCAGTTATAAGTATAATGTTATTATTCTTTGCTAACTGGATTTCCAAAAAAATAAGAGGGGAGAGTATATTCTAACAGTGAAATTCAAATCTGAAACAACACTTGGCCCACGTTATAAACTTACGGCGGGAGACATAGTGTTCAACATAGTGAATTACGTTATATTGCTGTCTATAACGTTCGTATGCTTTTTCCCATTTTACTATTTGTTTATTAACACAATTTCTGATAATGATTTAGTTTTAAGGGGAATGATAACCTTTTTACCAAAAGGCATTCACTTTCAAAATTATATAATGCTGGAATATATACCTGATTTATTCCAATCAATTTGGATAACCGTTTCAAGAACCTTTTTAGGTACGGCTCTTATGGTTGTATTTTCAGCATTTACAGGTTTTATAGTTTCAAGCAGGAATATGTGGCACAGGAAGTTTGTTTATAGGTTCATTATTATACCTATGTATTTCAATGCCGGGCTTATTCCGTGGTACACAACAATGCTTTCTTTGGGTTTAACCAAAAATTATCTTGGATATATTTTGCCGGGATTAATCGTTCCGTTTAACGTTATTATGGTTAAAACTTACGTTGAATCAATATCGTATGAAATGCAGGAAAGTGCAAAGATAGATGGCGCTGGAATAATGACTATATTTATAAAAATTATATGGCCACTCAGTACTCCAATTTTAGCAACTATTGCTATTTTCGGCGCAGTTTCCAACTGGAACTCTTTCCAAGATTCTATATTGTTGATGCAAGGGCAGTCTGATCTGTATACTCTTCAACATAGGCTGTATAACTATCTTACTCAAAGTACTAATATTGAGTCGTTAATGAGCTCTGGTAATGCAAGTTCAGAGGTTAAAAAGACACTTAATATAAACGTTGTAAGATATACCGTTGCAATGGTAAGTATCATACCTGTTTTATTGGTTTATCCTTTTATGCAACGTTATTTTGTTCAAGGCATAATGATAGGTGCAGTAAAGGGCTAAAACAGTTTAACAATCATAAAATAACTTATTGCGTGTAACTGTTAAGTTGTGTCGTTAATAAGGCTAAGGATAACTTCCTTAAAATTAAAAGGGGATAATATTGTAGTGGGTAAACCGCTAAATCAAACAATATTATGTAAAATAAAAATGAAAAAATTTTTAAAGTTGTTAGTTGCGGCTATAATGATTATAACTTCCACTATGGCAACCGCTTGTGGCGATGATGAGCAGGCACAAGAATTAATAACCATAGAGGTATATAGTCAGCTTGCAAACTCAGATGGTGCACAAAGTGGCTTTTTTTCCACCTTACTCGAAGATAAATTCGGTGTTAAGTTGGTAATAGTTAAGGATGCGGCAGGCGTATATAATAGCCGTATGGAAGCGCAAGATTTGGGCGATATAGTTGTTTGGAGTAACAACGGCGTTCAATATCAAGATGCGGTAAAACAAGGTTTGTTATTTGCGTTTGAGGATGAAGACTTATTAAACAATTACGGCAAGGACATAAAGCAATATTTCAATCTTGCTCTTGAAACAAACAGAGGTATTACTAACTCTATTGAGGATATTCCCGAAAAATATAGCAACAAAATTTACGGCGTTGGCAATAAATTATGTCAATCTGCAAATGATTTTGAATCATTCTTTTACACGTGGGATATTCGTTGGGACTTATACAAACAATTAGGTTATCCGGAAATTAATAACCTTCAAGACTATGCTGATTTGCTTTACAATATGAAGCAATTAGAACCAACCGGTGAAGATGGAAACGAGATGTATGCATTTTCACTATGGAAAGATTGGGATGATAAAATGGTTATGAATATTAAGGCTTTTGCTACCGCATATTATGGTTATGATGAACTTGGCATTGGTCTTATCGACACGGAAACTAACAGATATTACGGTGCGCTTGAGGAGGGTGGCCCATATCTTACCATTCTTAAGTTCTTCAATGATTTATATCGCAGAGGACTTATAGATCCAGATAGTATGACTCAAACGTTTAGTGAAGTTTCTACAAAGGTTCAAAACGGACGTAACCTTGCTTCTATCTTCAATTTTACCGGCTACATGGTTTATAATAGTGATGAAAGAATGGAAAATGGTAAAATGATGGCGTCTTTAATGCCTAACCAAGGTAGAAATATCGCATACGGTCTTAATCCTTATGGCGGCGCAAACATTTGGTCAATAGGTTCAAAAACAAGATATCCCGAAAAATGTATGGAAATACTTAACTGGTTAGCTACACCAGAAGGAAGTATGACTATGTATCACGGATTGGAAAACGTTCACTGGAAATACCGTGCGGATGGCGGTATAGAATACACTCCTTTCGGCAAGACCAGTATTCAAGATAAAGAAACCTTGCAAGATGGCGTTCAATGGACTTCTCCATACACCGGCAAAACTTATACCTTAAGCGGAAAATTCTCAGATGGCGAATTACAAATTAACAACACCTTCTGGGTAAGGGATGCTGTAAACGTTGATCCAAAAGCTGGTGGCGAAAGATTTAACGAAGAAACTTGGGACAGTTATCAATCAATTTCAGGATATGATATTGCTGAGGATTGGATTAGCGTAACCGGTAGCAAAAACAGACAAGAATACATGCAAAATAGAACTGTTGAAGGTTTTGATTCTCCATATATTATAGTTCCTGCTTCTGATTATGCTGAGAGCAGAAAGAGTGCAGATCTTCTTAAAAAGTGGAATCAAGTTATAGACTGTATTAAGAGTTATTCTTGGAAGGCTATATATGCAACGAACGACAATGCTTATAATCTTTTGATTGAGCAAATGATAAAAAATTGTAACAACTATGGATATGCTGAATGTCTTGCTTGGAGCGAAGGAGAAGCCGCAAAAAAATTTCCGGCATAGTAGCATAGTTAAAAAGGAGGCTTATGAGCAATCCGTATTTACCAAAATGGGAGTATATACCTGATGGCGAACCGCGTGTTTTTAATGATAGGGTATATATATATGGTTCGCACGATATGCCTGCTAGCGATGGTTTTTGTGACTACAAGTTAAAGGTTTGGTCTGCTCCACTCGATAATTTAAACGATTGGGTTTGTCATGGAGATGCTTTCCATACAAAGGCAGACCGAGACCATCCAAACGACGTTCCATGGACGAATAACCGCTTATTTGCACCCGACGTTGTGTATAAAGATGGTAAATATTATCTTTATGCATACATAATGGATTCACTTGGTTGTGTTGCTGTTAGTGATAAACCCGAAGGCCCTTTTAAACTTGTTTCACAATATAAGTTTAATAGAGAAAAGTACAAAAATGATGCTTATATCAATATTGGCTGGTTTATAGATCCGGGTGTTCTTGTTGATGATGATGGAAGGGTATATTTATTTTGTGGATATGAAAACTCTTTTGCAGTTGAATTAAAACAAAATATGTTTGAAGTAAAGGATGAAACTTACGTTGAGCATATTATTCCACGAGAAATGCCGTTTAATTTCTTTGAAGCTATAAGCCCCAGAAAGATTGGTGACAAATATTATCTAATTTATGCGCCACGCAACAGTTGTTTAGCGTATGCTATTTCAGATAAGCCTTTGGGCCCGTATAAGTATGGTGGAATAATAGTGGATAATGCACAAAACTATCCCGGTGGCAATAACCATGGTTCAATTTGTAACGTTAACGGTCAGTGGTATATTTTTTATCACAGAATGACAAACGGAACAATAATGTCAAGAAGAGCTTGTGTTGAAAAAATCAACATAGAAGCAGACGGAAGCATAAAACAAGTAGAAATGACTTCTTTGGGCTTTGAAAAGTCTTTAAATCCATTTAAAAGCACAAAGGCGGAAATAGCTTGTTATCTTACAAATAATGCACGCATTACCGAAAAAAATATATTTTCTAGGGTTATCACCGACATAAAAGATGGGTGTATTATAGGGTATAAATATTTTGATTTCGGCAACGATTATTCCACTAAAACAATGCAAATAGTTTTTAACGTTTTAGGGCAGGGTTGCAAAAGCAAAATTGATATACATATTGATTCGCCGGATGGCGAAAAGATAGGTAGTTGTTTTATAGGTACAGATAGTGGAATCTATTCAACAATCGTTAGCAAAATTGAAGGAATACACGCAGTATTCTTTAAAGTAAGCGACGTGTCTAAAGGATATTTTAAAGACATGTTCTTAAACCGCAATTTATTTGAATTGTCGGAATTCGTATTTATTAAGTGACGTGGTTTTATTTGTAGCAGAAATTTACCTAGTTGCTTTATAGATAAAAATAATAAAAAATAAGGAGAAAGAAAATGAAAAAAATTCAAAGAACAGCATTATCAATGTTGTTAACACTGTGCTTAGCCTTTTCAGCTATTGGCCCGTTAAACGTTTTTTCAGTAGGCGCACAAGAAGCTACTATTTCTACAGCTACAGCGTTTAGAAATTTAACTGCTGAAGAAATGCTTAATGAAATGGGAGCAGGCTGGAACCTAGGTAACACTATGGATGCTAACGCAGACCAAGCACCAAACGAAAGTGCGTGGGGTGCACCCACAACTACGAAAGCCATGATTAAAGGTGTTCATGATTATGGTTTTAACACACTTAGAATACCTACCACTTGGGGTAAAATGATTCAAGACGATCAAAACTACGAAATCAACCCCTTATGGATTCAAAGAGTTCAAGAAATAGCTGACTACGCTATTTCACTTGATATGTACGTTATGATTAACATGCACCACGACGGCGCAGAAAACGGTGGTTGGTTAGATACCGCTCACACCGGCGATAAATGGGACGCAGACGTAGCAAGATTCCAAGGCGCATGGACTTCTATTGCAAATGCATTCAAGGATTATGACGAACATCTTATTCTTGCTGGTATGAACGAAGTAAGAGCAAGAGATCCTCAAGGTAAAGGTCACGCAAAAATTAACCAACTCAACCAAGTATTCGTAAATGCAGTAAGAGCAACTGGCGGAAACAATACTCAAAGATGGTTAATTGTTCCAAGTGCATATTCTAGCCCTAACGATTGGGTAAATAAAAATCAAGTTCTTCCCACCGATGATGGTTGTACTGCAGGTACGAACCGTTTAATGATTGAATATCACTACTATGGTAACGATTGGAGACCTACAGGATATCCTCAATTAGTAAAGAATATTCGTGAATCAATTGATGAATTAGCTGCTGAAAGAGGTATAACCGAAACCGTGCCTATGGTTTGTGGTGAATATGGTTTCGTAAGCGGAACTACCAACGATTTTGGTGCTGCAAACAATGCTTACGGCTTTGAACTTTTAGGTAAAGCAAGTAAAACTTATAATTGTGTTCCCGTTCTTTGGGATACCCCCGGTAACGCACCTAACACTATGTTTAACAGAGAATTAAACAAACCTGATGATCTATCTATTGCTAGCTGGAAAGCTATGGCAAGATCAGCTTACAGACCAGTTACTGCTGCTAACTTGGAAGGTGATTTCTCTGACGTAGTTAATAGTGAAGTAGCAATTCCCGCTACTGAAATCGCTCTTGGCGCAAACAATTTAACAATCGCTATGGGCACAAGACAAAAAGTTACTGCTACAGCTCTTCCTGATAATAATAACGACGTTATCATTTGGACTTCTGCAGATGAAAACATTGCAACCGTATTTAACGGATTAGTTCACGCTAAAAACGTTGGTAAAACAACCCTTACTGCATATAGCCAAGAAGGTAAAGCAACCGCTACAATGACTGTTAACGTAACTGCTGATTACGCAGCACCCGCTGTATCAGGCTTAACAGTTAACGAATATGCTGAACAAACTGATGAAGAAGGCACTGTAACCGGAACATATATTCCCGTTGTTGTAAAAGATACTTTACAAATCACTTTAGGTGGAACCGCTGATGGTAAAGTTGCTTTAGCTTACAGTTCTTCTGATGAAAGCATCTTCTACGTAAACACCGTTGGTAAAATTTACGGTAGAGCAGAAGGTGTTGCATACTTAACCGTAACTGCGGCTTCTGGTGCTACGTTCACTTGTGAAGTTCGCGTAGAATCTGCCGGTGCAGTAGAATCACTCGACGTAGTATTATGTCTCCAATACACAGCAGACAAGGGCAACATGGTTGAACTTGGTCAAGTTGTTAGCATTACAGGCAACGGACAATATACCGTTACTTACGATATCGCTACCGATCAAAGCGATGCTTCAAAGGGTAAAGGTATAACCAATATCAACAGCTTAACTTCACTTTACATTAAGGATGCTAAGGTTCAAGCCGGTGCAGCTGCAAACTCACCAATGGAATCTTGTGAAATTAGATACGACAGTATCGTTATTGGAAATCCCGATGGTGAAACTCACGACGTAGCGCTTAGAACCCCTGCTGAATTATTAGCAGCACCTAAGGGTTACATTAGCGATAACAGACAACAACCCACTTACTTCAACCGTGATAATGCATCTTACAATATTCAAGAAGATGGCTTTATGAACTGTATTAAAGAAGGAACGTTTGATACCAACGGACCTATGAACGGATGGGATGGATGTGTTGCTGCATTAAGCGAATTTAAGATTGATAACAGAAGCAATTGGAACCCCGCTGTTTCATTCACACACTTCAACAATACAACTAAAGTTTCTATAACTTTCACACTTCGTAACGTTGAATTCTCTGCTCCTGAAGAAAGCGAAGGCAACCCCGCTACCGATATCGCACGTGATACCGACAGAAACGTTGAATTGGCTGAAGGCGCAACTGCAGAATTTGGTGTTCAAGTAACTCCTAATGATACCGATTCAACCGTTTACTTTGTTTCTTCTGATGCTTCAGTTGCATACGTAGATACTCTTTACTGCGCAACCATCAACGAACAAGGTCTTGCTTACGTAAACGTTGTTGCTGGTAAAGCTGGTACTGCAACTATTACCGCTTACACAAATAATGGTCTTACTTCTACCTTCAACGTAACAGTTAAAGCAACAGTTGTAAAAGATGATCTTCAAGCTAAGTATGATGCAGTTAAAGAAACCGCAGGCGATGATTACACCGTAGAAAGCTATGCTGCATTCACAGCTAAACTTGAAGCTGCTTTAGCAGTTCTTGAAAATGAAGAAGCAACTCAAGCAGAAGTAGACGCAGCACTTGCTGACTTAACCGCTGCTTACGATGCACTTGAAACCAAACCCGAAGAACCCACTCCCGGAACTCCTGATGATCCCACTCCCGGAACGTCTGAAGAACCCACTCCCGGAACGTCTGACGATTCTAATGATGATATCGTTTCATGTAGTTCTTCAATTGGTGCAAGCAACATTTTATTAGCAGGCTTAGCTCTTGCTGTATGCTTCATTTGCAAGAAGAAAGAAAACTAATTAACAACAAAATTACATGGTTTAAACGTGTAATAATTAACTAATGGTTTATGGTCGCAGAAATTTTATTCTGCGACCATAATAAAATAAGGGAAGGTAATAAATATGTTTTTGCAAAATGCCAGAGATGAAAGATTAGAAATTAATGAACTTTTGAACGTAAAAAGTGAAAACTATACACCAAGTGATTTTTCTTACTTAACCATAGATAAAAAAAGTTGGCTTTGCGTTAGTGGATTAAAATACTACGTACCCATATGTGATTTGCTATTACGTGATGGCAAAATTCGTAATTTCATGATGGGATTTAGTGGTAAACTTTTACTTGACGTTGAAAAAGATTGTAAATTTATCGTAAACGACAACGTTGTTGAACTGCCTCAAATTGTAAGCAAAGGAATAAAAAATATAGTTAAACAAGCATACAAAGCTTGTGGGCAACTAGATAAAGGTGGCAATCATATTATTGATTTAAAGGGGAATTATATAAGCCCTCACTTTTGTGTTAATCTTTTGCTTGGCAATAGAATGGATTATTACGCCCCCTTATTTACAACACCTAAAAGCGTGGTAGATCATTTTGGAAGAGGATCATTCCGCGCCGGTGGTGATAAGCAGGTTCTTGCCACTAAATATACTCAAGATATTTCTGAAAACGGTGAGCCATCAAATCGTCAATTTTATATTACGGAAAATGGCAAACAGATATTTTATTCTTTAGACGTAGATCACAACGTAAAAAAGGCAGAGTGCGTTCACTCTCAAAACAAAACGATAATTAAGTATAATACCAAGTGCGGTTTGGTAATAACTCGTACTATTTTTCTCTTGCCTCAATACGCGGGATTGCCTAGTGCAGTTGAGGCTCAATACGTTAAAATTGAAAACAAAACAAATAAAGATAGAAATTTACGCATTGTTTTTACAGGCAACTTTGGTTTATTCAAGCCTGAAACAATCGTTAACGACGTAGTTTATGCAAGTGTTGTTCATCAAAGCGAGGTTGCGTATAATCAGGATAAACCTCTTGCAATCTCTCTTCATTTTAAGGATCAAGCTCTTCAAAATGAAAAATTATTTGCCACAGTTTTATGCAAAAATGATGCTTTTGATGAATACTCTTTTGGAATAAATAATTTTACGGGTAGGGGTAGTTTATCCCAGCCTGAAAGTGTTGCATATTTGAATATGCACCACAGCACCAAGTACGCTTCATTTTTTGCTTTAGCAAAAAATATCAGCGTTAAACAGAATGCTAGTAATTATGCAATTTCTTTCGTAGGATATAGTCAGTCGTTTAATGGTGACAGCAATGAAAATTATTCAAACGAATTGTGTAATTTAATAGGTAAGTATTCGTGCGAACAAGCTATTACTGATCAAATTTCACAAATAGAACTAGAACACGATAAGTATTGTAAATATTTGCAAGTCCGTTCAAAAGATGAATATTTGCAATCATACGTAAACAATAATTTGCCATTCCAAGTACTTTATCAAACTTTTGTTTCTCGTTCGTTTGCATGGACGCAAAAGGCGTATAGAGAAACGGGGTTTAGGGAAATTCAAGATATATACGCTTCAGTTTACTATTTAGCGGCATATGGCAAAAGTGAATTGTGCAAAAAGTTAATTAGCCGTTGGGTAGAAAACGTTTTCGAAATGGGCTATGCTTATCATGATTTTACGTGGAAGGGCAAAGAGCCGGGCGATTGTTCAGATGATCAACTTTGGTTAGTACAAGCAATCTACAGATATATTTCTATTACAGGTGATTATGATTTCTTGAATGAGGAATATATTGTAGCCGGAAGCGATAAAAAACGCAAACTTTGCGATACTTTATATGCTATTTTGGTGTATAGCGGTAAAATTTCTGTGGGAATACACGGTTTACCACTATTAGATAAGGCGGATTGGAACGATACGTTGCGCTTAGATAAAACGGTATATAAGGGTGATGCAAAGCAAAAACTCTATATGCAACAATTGGCGCAAAACAACGAACAATATGGCAAGCCGTTTAAAAATACTATGAGTGAAAGTGTTATGAATGCCTTTTTACTCAAAATAGCCGCCGATCAATCTTATGAAATGGCTGGCGTAATTGGTAATGAAAACTTGCGTTTATTGGCACAAGAAATATCTGGTAATATAGAAAGTAGTATTCAGCAAAATTGTTGGAAAAACAAGTATTTCTGTCGCGCTTTAATAAACGATGATAGGCGCGAAACCTATCCTTATTTAGGTTCTTACGGCGATAATCTTAATGCGGATAAAAACGCAGATGGAACGTATTTTTTAAATAGTTATTCCTGGTCTCTTTTATCCGAAGTAGCAACTGAAGAGCAAGTGGAAAAAATGGTGCAGGTAATAGAAGATAATCTTGTATGTAAAGCAGGAATTAAATTATGCACAATAGTTGATTTTTCAAAAATAGGAATCAACACTCCAACGGCATTATATTACCCTGGCGACAGAGAAAACGGTGGTGTTTTCAAACATGCTGAAATGATGTGTGTTGTTGCTAGTTTAAAATATGCGAAAAAGGTGAAGAGTGATAGTTTGCGTAAGCGTTTGTATAATTTAGCCGCTTATGCGCTTGAAAAAACTCTTCCATACAAAACAATGGTAAATCCTTACGTAATTAAGGGCAATCCACGTTTTTGCACTCAATATAATAACAGCATTACAGGCGAAAACGTTGGTCCTATTCTTTCAGGAACTTCATCTTGGTTAAGTCTTGCAATATATGAAAAATTGGGAATCCAAGAAACGTCTAATAGAATAATTATTAATCCTATTACAAACGAGGATATTGAATACACAATAAATTCTTGTGGTACTGAAATTTGTGTAAAAGTTATTTCTAGTGCTGAAAATCTTGTGCTGAACAGTGATTCAGTAATTATTGTGGATGGCAAAAAGTCACAACAATCTATAATAACAAAAGATTGTTGTAAACATATGGTGGAAATATATTTATAGGGGATAATGATATGAAATTTTACAAGGGAGCATGGGTATTAGAAAAAGGTGTTGAAATAAACTATTGCAATCAAATTAGGCAAATAAAGATCAATGAAGACAAAACTCAAGTGTATCTTTATGCTATAGTGGATAAAAATGACCAAAGAGCAGTAGGTGGTTGCATGTTTGAAATTTTTATTTCAGCACCACAAAAGGATGTTTTTAGAATCACTGCACACCATTTTAGGGGTGGTGTAAAGAATGAACCTGCATTTGATTTAAATCTTGCAAATTTACCTATGGAGGTAGAGGAGAAGGAGGGAACTATTTATATATCTAACGGCAGTTGCAGTTTAGTTATACAAAAAAATCCCGCATCAATTAAAATGTTTCAAAACGGCAAGGAACTTGTTCGTGTTTCCGAACGTTTTGGAAGTTGCATGTTGTCGTATATACAAAAAGATGAAAAGCCATATATGTGCGCAAATTTTGACGTTGCGCCTAACGAAAATATATATGGGTTAGGTGAACAATTTACGCCATTTATTAAAAATGGACAAGTTGTTGAAATGTGGAATGAGGATGGTGGAACGTGTACTAATATTGCATATAAGAGCATTCCATTTTACGTTAGCACTGCTGGATATGGCGTTTTTATTAACGACAGCGGTAAAGTATCGTTTGAGGTGTGTTCCGAATCAGTTACCAAAGCTCAAGTTAGCACACCCGGTCAAAAAATAGACGTTATGCTTATTGGTGGCGGAGATATAAAATCGGTTATATCGAATTACACACTTATAACGGGCAGACCTCCTCTCGTGCCTGCTTGGACGTTTGGTCTTTGGCTTACTTCTTCATTTACAACCTCATATGAAAAACAAACCGTTATGAGTTTTATAAATGGAATGAAACAAAGGGATATTCCATTTAGTGTTTTCCACATTGATTGTTTTTGGATGAAAGAAAATGAATGGTGTGGTTTTGAGTGGGATGAGGATGCATTCCCCAACGTTGAGCAATTTATAAGTGAAATAAAAAATCAAGGGCTTAAACTTTGCTTATGGATTAATCCTTACATAGGTCAAAAATCTCCCACCTTTTTTGAAGCTGCTGAAGCAGGTTACCTTTTAAAACGTAATGATGGTAGCGTGTGGCAGTGGGATATGTGGCAATCCGGAATGGGTATAGTAGATTTCACAAATCCTCAGGCAGTAGAATGGTATAAGAACAAACTAAGAAAATTATTGGATTTAGGTGTAGATGCATTTAAAACAGATTTTGGTGAAAGAATTCCCACCGATTGCATCTATTATGATAATAGCAATACTGAAAAAATGCACAACTATTATACTTTGCTTTATAATAAGGCGGTATATGAAGTTTTAGAAGAAAGGTATGGCAAAAATAATGCTTGCTTATTTGCGCGAAGCGCAACTGTGGGCTGTCAAAAATACCCGGTGCATTGGGGTGGTGACAGCATGTCAACGTTCCCATCTATGTATGAATCTTTGCGCGGTGGATTATCGCTTAGTATGTCGGGCTTTGCTTATTGGAGTCATGATATTGGTGGGTTCGAGGGCACTTGTTCCTATGGCCTGTTTAAACGTTGGTTGGCATTTGGCTTGCTTTCATCACATTCACGCTTGCATGGGTCTATAAATTATAAAGTTCCATGGTTATACGGTGAAGAATCTGTTGAGGTTTGTAGAAGATTTGCAAAATTAAAAAATAGTTTAATGCCTTACATATATGCTCAAGCAGTATATGCATCTCAAACGGGAATACCAATGATGAGGCCTATGGCTATGGAATTTAACGGAGATATTGCCGCAGAATATTGTGATAAGCAATATATGTTTGGTGATAGTATTTTAGTTGCCCCCATATTTAATGAAGAGGGGTATGCAGACGTATATTTACCTAAAGGCTCATGGACTAACTATTTTACAGGTGAAGTTATTAGTGGTGAAAAATACGTAAGGGTTAGTTGTGATTATATGCAAATTCCAATGTTTATAAAGAACAATACCTTACTAACAGTTGGTTTTAACGAAGATACACCCGATTATGATTATGCAAAAGACTTAACCGTTAAGGCTTATTGTATTGATAACAAAACCAGCCGAGAAGTATACGATACAAACGGTAATTTAATTGGGCAAATTCACGTTGAACGAAATGGAAATAAACTAAAAGTTAAGGTTGATGGCGATATTTCGCAAATAAACCTTGTTTTAGTTGGCATAACCACTTGTAAAGCAGTTAATGGTGAAAAAGTCTTAGTTCAGGGCAACGATTCTCATATTAATATTACGAAAGAAGCGGAGATAGAAATATAATGGTTTTTGTAGGGGTTGATTATTATCCGGAACATTGGAGCGAAAGTCAATGGGATAAGGATATTGAACTTATGGTTAAAACCGGCGTTTACGCCGTGCGTATAGGCGAGTTTGCGTGGAGCAGATTGCAACCTAGTGAAAACGTTTTTAATTTTGATTGGTTAGACAAAATAATTCAAAAATTAACCGATAACGGTTTAAAAATAATAATGTGTACCCCAACAAACTGTGCACCGTTATGGATGTATAGGAATTACCCCGAAACTTTGCAAGTTGATAGAGATGGGACAAAAACTAAAACTGGTATTAGAGGCCATAGGTGTTATAATAGTCCCATTTTTAGAAAATTTGCAGAACAAATTATTGAAAAAGAATGTTTAAGATATAAAAGCAATAACAACATAATTGCTTGGCAAATAGATAACGAATTGCCTTCAAACGTTTGCAATTGTGAAAATTGCAGGGCTCAGTTTATAAATTACCTTAAGGAAAAATATAAAAACGTAACAAATCTTAACGAAAGTTGGAAAAACGACGTTTGGAGTGGTGATTTTAGTAATTTTGAGGAAATAAACACACCGTTAGGTGATAATTATTTATATAATTGGTTAAATCCATCATATCTTGCAGAATTCGAAACTTACGCTTCGCAATCAACAGAGCAATTTGTAGAGTTTCAAAAGAAAATTATTCGCAAGCATTTTAAGTACGTAAAAATAACTACAAACGCTTGTTTTTCGGGCAGTACGCCAGATTATTTTAAGTTATTTGATAATTTAGATGTTGCATCATACGATAATTACCCGGCATTAGGTGAGCCTAAAGATGGGAAATATAACCGCAAGCAAAGTTTTATTTTGGATATGGTTAGAGGTTTTAAAAATCAAAATTATTGGATAATGGAACAAATGGGAGGGGCATTCGGTTGCTGGGCACCTATTTCACCAACCCCACAGCTGGGAATGATTTCTGGTTATGCCATGCAAGCCGTTGCACATGGTGGCGATGCAATAATGTTTTTCAGGTGGCGAACTGCAATAGGTGGAGCAGAAACTTTTTGTCATGGACTTATAGACCATTCTATGATTGAAGGGCGAAGATTTAAAGAATTTGCAGATTTTTGCAATAAAATTAATCAATTGCATATTAGTTGTCAATCTAAGGTGTTTTCGCGAGTTGCAGTAGTGTTTAGTTTTAAGCAGGAAAGAGCTTTTAGAATTCAGCGAATGAACGAAACGTTTGATTATTTTAATTATTGTCAATCTTTTCACGAAGTATTTAAAGAGTTGGGTTTGAACGTTGACGTAATCAGCGATCTTAAAGAAATCCAAAATTACGACGTTGTGATTTTGCCTGCATATTTTATGATTAACGAAGAAGAAATTGAATATTTAAAGGATTTTTCCGCTAGTGGTGGAACACTTGTAGCAACAATGCACACTGCGGTAAAAAACGAGTACAACGTTTGTTATACTACGCCTTTACCCGCATATATTACAGAATTATTTGGTTGTTTTGTTAAGGAATACGATTCTGTTTCAAGGCCCGTTGCCGTTGTTATGGATGGCGAAAAATATAATGCAGGTAATTGGTGTGATATATTGTCAATAACTGATGGAAAGGTGCTTGCGACCTATGCCGAACAGTTTTATAAAGGCGAACCTGCTGCTGTTATAAAAAACAATTTCGTTTATTTAGGCTCGGAGTTTTCAAAAGATTTTTTGAAAAAGGTAATAAAGGGTTTATTAAATGATAAAAATATACCTTACGAGCAAAATTTACCAGAAGGTGTTGACGTTAGCATAAGGGAAACAGAACAATTAAAATACATTTTTATCTTTAATAATAATGATAAGCAAGTGTGTTTTGAATATTTAAACGAGCAAATATGCCTTTCACCATTTCAAACTAAGGAGATTATAGTAAAAAAATGAAATACGGCTATTTTGATGATAAAAAAAAGGAATATGTAATTAACACTCCTTACACACCATTGCCATGGATTAATTATCTTGGAACTAATGAGTTTTTTAGTTTAATATCCAATACTTGTGGTGGATATAGTTTTTATAAAGATGCCAAGCTAAGGCGAATAACCCGCTATAGATATAACAACGTCCCCGATGATTTCGGTGGCAGAAATTTTTATATCAAAGAGGGCAGTGACGTATGGTCGCCCGCGTTTATGCCGGCTAAAGCTTCTCTTGATGAATATGAGTGTAGGCATGGATTAGGTTATTCAAAGTTTAAAGGTGTGCGTAATGGCGTTCAAGCCGAGTTGTTGTGTTTTGTTCCACAAGATGATAACGTTGAAATAAACGTATTATCTATAAAGAACGTAAGTGACGTCAAAAAGCATTTAAGCGTGTTCACCTGTGTAGAATGGTGTTTGTGGAATGCCGTTGATGATAGTAATAATTTTCAGCGAAATTTAAGCACTGGCGAGGTTGAGATTACAAATAATGCAATATATCATAAAACTGAATATAGAGAGCGTCGTAATCATTACGCCTTTTTTTCAACTAACACGCCATATAACGGCTTTGATACGGACCGCGCCACTTTTTTGGGCAGATTCAATGGTTGGGATACTCCACAAGTTGTTTTTGATGGTAAGTGCAGACAAAGCGTGGCTAGTGGTTGGTCGCCAATAGGGTGCTTTAACCATATCGTTGAACTGTGTCCCGGCGATGAAAAACAAATCATATTTTTAATTGGTTATGCTGAAAATCAAGTTGATAAAAAATTTGTAGAAAAAGACGTTATTAATAAAGAAGTATCCCTAGCTCTTATTGAAAAATATGCAACGATCGATAGTGTTGAAAGAGAATTTAATAAACTAGGTGAGTATTGGAAGGAAAGATTATCCTCATTTAGTGTAACCACCGGTTGTGAAGAATTTGACAGGATGTCAAATATATGGAATCAATATCAATGTATGGTTACTTTCAATATGAGTCGCAGTGCAAGTTATTACGAAAGTGGAATTGGAAGAGGAATGGGCTTTAGAGATAGTTGCCAAGACTTATTAGGTTGTAGCCATATCGTTGAATTAAATCGTATAAGGCAACGTATTTTAGATATAGCGGCAATCCAGTTTGAGGATGGAAGTACATATCATCAATATCAACCGCTTACAAAAACGGGGAACGCCGATTTAGGTGGCGGTTTTAACGATGATCCGCTGTGGTTGATTGCTGCAACCGTTTCATATATAAAGGAAAGTGGCGATTTTTCAATACTAGATGAGCAAGTTTCTTTTAATAATAAATCGGGGAGTGAAAAATCATTACTTGAGCATTTGGATAGAAGTATTAATTTCACCATAAACAACAAAGGGCCGCATGGATTACCATTAATAGGTCGTGCCGATTGGAATGATTGTTTAAACCTTAATTGTTTTTCGGATAAGGATGGTGAAAGTTTTCAAACTTGTGCTAATTTTGAAAGTCATAAAGCAGAAAGTGTTTTTATTGCCGCAATGTTTGTTTTGTATGGCAATGAGTATATACAATTGCTAAATAGAATAGGTCATTGTGAACGAGCGCAAACTCTTGTTAAAGAGGTTCAATTAATGTCTGATGCAGTAATTGCTCACGGTTGGGATGGCGAGTGGTTTTTACGGGCGTACGATGCATTTTCAAATAAGGTTGGAAGTCATCTTTGCGAAGAAGGGAAAATATATATCGAACCACAAGGCTTTTGTGTAATGGCGGGCATTGGCGGGTTAGAATATGGTAATAAAGCTATGGATTCCGTTTGGAAATATTTATTGTGTGATTATGGGGCGGAACTTTTAAATCCATGTTACACAAAGTACCATTTGGAATTGGGTGAAGTTAGTAGTTATCCTCCCGGATACAAAGAAAATGGATCGGTTTTCTGCCATAGCAATCCATGGATTATTTTTGCATTGGCAAAAGTAAAAGATGGAAACAGAGCGTTTGATTTATATAAACGAATTTGCCCGGCATACATTGAGCATAAAAGTGACGTGCATTACACCGAACCCTACGTTTATAGTCAAATGGTTGCAGGTAGATCTGCTCCCAATTATGGTCAAGCTAAAAATAGTTTTTTAACAGGCACTGCATCTTGGACTATGGCATGCACCGAACAAGCAATACTTGGAATTTATCCGGAATACGATGGGGTTAGAATTTCACCTTGCATTCCCGATGAAATGAAACAAGTAAAAATCACAAGAAAGTTAAGGGGCTGTGAATATTTAATCACTATAAACAATAATCACAGCGGAAAAATTCAAATTATAGCAGATGGGGAAGAGGTATATGGCGATATAGTACCATATTCTAGCAAAAAAACTGTAAATGTTATTGTTGAAATGTAAAAAGGAGGGATGAAAATATATAGGAAACATAGGTTTATTAAGTTGGTTAAACACAATAATACCGTCTATTATTGCAGTATTGCATGATAGATTAACTTTTGCATTGTAGTTTTTTATATTATTTTAAAAAACTTTAAAATGCATGCTACACAGTAGCACCTAAAAAAATAAAGGGAGATTAAAGATGAGATTTTATAAATTTATAAGTTTATTACTTTCACTAATAATTGCTTGTAGTTTATGTGCTTGTGGTTTTGAAATTACTACTAATAATCCTCAAAATTCCGAGTATGAAAATGAACAAAGCTCAAATAATCAAAGCTCAGATAATCAAAGTTCAGACAATCAAAATGGAGATAATGATTCTACTAATTCATCTGAAAATGATGGTAATGATCAAGTGGATGATGAAGAGGAGCAGGACTTTGCATTTTCTGCAAATAGTGGTTTTTATCAGGAAGAGTTTTTCTTGGAAATAACTGGTGGTAAAGAGGTATATTACACGATAGATGGTAGTGATCCAGCTTTAAGCGATACCAGAAAAAAATATGATAGCAAAATAAAAGTAACCGATCAACGTGGTTATAAAAACGTTTTTGCTGCGGTGCAACCCTCACTTATTAGTGGTAATTTTTGCACGTATTCATCTTCTGCCAAAGAATTTACGTCAACTGTAAACGCTCCAAAGGCAGCCGACGTAGATAAATGCTTGGTTATACGAGCTGTATCAATAAACGAGCAGGGCGAAGTTGAAGAAACTATTAGTGGTTCTTATTACATTGGTTCGCCAACTGAACACATACAAGGGATTAAAGAAAGTTGCCAAGCCTCGGGTGAAAAGCTTGCCGTTATGAGCTTATCGGTTAATTATGATGATTTTTTTGATCCTGAATACGGTATTTACGTTAAAGGTAATATATGGAATAATGAGTTTCAAACCGCGCTAAAACGGGGTAGTTATATAGATGCTGAATCGGCTAGAAGTTTTGATGCTAATTATAAGCAACGTGGCAGAGAATGGGAAAGAAATTGCCGTATGGAACTAATGGAAGTTGATGAGAATGGTGCAACAACCGTTTTATCGCAAGATTGCGGAATTAGAATTCAAGGTAATTATTCTCGTTCAGATTGGCAAAAAGGGCTTAGATTATATGCAAGAAAAGAGTATGGCGAGAAAAAGTTTGATTATGCTGTTTTTGGGGATAAAACTGACGTAAAGGAATTTAAAAAATTAGTTTTACGTGCCGGTGGTAATTGCGCGTTTAATGCAAAATTTAACGATGCCTATTGGCAAGCAATCGCTAAACAACAAAACCTTTCAGGTTCATTCCAAACTTCGCGTCCTTGTGTGGTTTACATAAATGGCGAGTATCTTGGTTTATGTCTTTTGCAAGAAGATTATTCTGACGACTATTTTGAAGATCACTATGGAGTAGATAAAGATAACGTGGTTGTTTATAAAGGCGATGCTGAACGCTATGAACTTGGTTACTACATAGATGAGGGTGAGTTACCCGAGGGCGTTACAGATGAAAAATATTATTTCAATGAGCTTCTTGATTTCTTTAAAACACATTCTAATTTAAAAAATGAAGAAGATTATAATGAATTTGAAAAATTAGTAGACGTTCAAGGCGTAAGAGATTACTTTTTGGCGCAAATATGGATGAATAATAAGTGGGATTGGCCTGGTAAAAACTGGTCGATGTGGAAAAGCACGGTAAAAGGCGAAGGCTATTCTGATGGCAGATGGAGATTTGCGTTTTATGATATGGAATTCGGCGGTATAAGCGGAAAAGAAGATATATATACTAACACCGTTAAAGAGGATAACTATAAACCATTAGGACTTTTAGATAAGAATACTAGTAATCCGGCGGTTTTATGTTTTGCATATTTAATGACGAATCAAGAATTCAAAGCTGATTTTTGTGAGCGACTTCTCAATATGCAAAACCAAAGTTATAATAAAGATAATCTAAATAACGTTTTGGATTCGTTTATCGAGATATATTCTCCATTATACGAACAGTTTTTCAAAAGATATCCTGGAAGTGGAACTGTTGAAAATGCATTATACGGCGATTATGCATCCGCACAATGCATTAGAGACTTTATCGATAAAAGAGCTGAAGCGATTCCATCAATCGTAAATTGGATAAATCAACAAAGAATATAACAATACAAAAAAACTATCTACTGCACGTAGATAGTTTTTTTACATAGTAAATTATTTATTTTTTTGCGTTCTATATTCTTCCGGGGATATTCCCATTATTTTTTTAAAATTGCGGTTAAACGAACGCAGTGATGCGTAACCAACGTCGTTGCTGATATCAATAATTCTTTTTTGAGTGCTAATTAGCAAATTGCAGCTTTCAAAAATTTTGCGCATATTAATATAGTGATTAAATTTTATTTTAACGTGCTTTACAAAATATTTGGATAAATACGCATAGTCGTAATTAAACAATTTCGATAATTCCATTAAGGAACAATCGTTGGTTTTGTAATTACTTTCTACATATTGCAAAACTTTTTCCAAAAGTATTTCTTCGTTTCTATTATTATTTTTTTTATAAACAGCTTGTTTTTCTATATGTCCTAAAATAAAATATAAAACTCCTTTAATTTGAAGTAGTTGCGTATCATACGTTTGTTTTTCAAACAATTCACAACAAAAATTGTCTAGTTTAAAAATGGGTTTTTTGGGCAGTAAATTATTTTTGGCCATAGAATATGTGCTTATAAGTTCTTTTGAAAAAATACAAAGCTTGTGTTTGCTTGCCGAAGGGGTGTGTAAACTGTGTAACTGATTTGGGAAAATAATTGCACATTCTCCCTGTTTTACTGAATAATTATCTTTGCTTATGGTAATTATCATCTCGCCTTCAGTAACCAAAATTATTTCAAAGCAGTAATGTAAATGTGTTGGGTAAGAGAAGTCTTTACCATCTTCCAAGCAGAAATAATCGGGGTGCGAAGCATGGGTATATTGATAGAACATAAAACACCTAAAATAACGAATTTTGTCCACTTATTATACTACGTTTGGCTAGACAAGTCAACTATTTTAAGTTATTATAATGGTATAAAAAAATAGGGGGCATACAATATGCAACATTTTAATAATATTGAAAAAATTAAATACGAAGGTCCAAACAGCAAAAATCCTTTAGCGTTTAAGTATTACGATGCAAATCGCGTTATTTTGGGAAAAACAATGAAGGAGCATTTACCCTTTGCAATGGCTTGGTGGCATAATCTTTGCGCAGAAGGAACGGATATGTTCGGCAGGGGAACTGCAGATAAGTCTTTTGGTCAAGCATACGGCACAATGGAACACGCAAAAGCAAAAGTGGATGCAGGTTTTGAGTTTATGCAAAAACTTGGCATTGAATATTTTTGTTTTCACGACGTAGATATAGTGCCCGAAGCAGATGATATAAAAGAAACTAATCGCAGACTAGATGAAATTTCCGATTATATTTTGGAAAAGATGAACCAAACTGGCATTAAATGTCTTTGGGGAACTGCAAATATGTTCTCTAATCCTCGCTTTATGAACGGTGCAGGCTCTACGAATAGTGCAGACGTTTATTGTTTTGCTGCCGCACAAGTTAAAAAGGCGCTTGACATTACCGTTAAACTTGGCGGTAAGGGTTACGTTTTCTGGGGCGGAAGAGAAGGTTACGAAACCTTACTTAATACAGACGTTAAGTTTGAACAAGAAAACATTGCTCGCCTTATGAAAATGGCGGTAACATACGGCAGAAGTATTGGCTTTACGGGTGATTTTTATATCGAACCCAAACCAAAGGAACCAATGAAACATCAATATGACTTCGATGCTGCAACTGCAATAGGATTCCTTCGCCAATATGGTTTAGATAAAGACTTTAAGATGAATATCGAAGCAAACCACGCAACGCTTGCTGGTCATACCTTTGAACACGACCTTCGCATTTCTGCAATTAACGGAATGCTAGGCTCTATTGATGCAAACCAAGGCGATTATTTACTCGGTTGGGATACCGATGAATTCCCCTTTGACGTATACACTGCAACAATGTGTATGTTAGAAGTATTAAAAGCGGGTGGTTTAACGGGTGGCTTTAACTTCGATGCTAAAAATCGCCGTCCTTCATATACTCACGAAGATATGTTCGAAGGATTTATCCTTGGTATGGATACCTTTGCATTAGGGCTAATTAAAGCGGCAGAAATTATTGAAGATGGTCGCATTGATGAGTTTGTTAAAACCCGCTATGCAAGTTATCACGAAAGCGAAATAGGTAAAAAGATATTATCTAACACGGCTACTTTGGAAGAACTATCTGCATATGCAGAAAAAATGGGTAAACCCGAACTTCCTGGTAGCGGTAAACAAGAAAGATTAGAAAGTATTATAAATAATATTTTGTTTAAATAATTTATGAATACGTATATAGGAATAGATTTAGGCACGTCGTCGGTTAAGTTGCTTTTAGTAACCGCCGACGGCGGCATTTTAAATAGTGTTACTAAAGAATATCCCATTTATTACCCACAAAGCGGTTGGAGTGAACAAAACCCCGAAGACTGGTTTAATCGTGCTATAGAGGGACTTAATGAACTTTTAAACGGCTTCAACAGGGAAGATGTAAAGGGAATATCGTTTGGCGGGCAAATGCACGGGTTAGTGTTGCTTGACGAGCATGATGAGGTTATACGCCCTGCAATACTTTGGAACGATGGCAGAACGGAAAAGCAGACTGAATATCTTAACGACGTTATAGGCAAAGATAATCTTTCTAAATATACGGCAAATATTGCGTTTGCTGGGTTTACTGCACCTAAAATACTTTGGGTTAAGGAAAACGAACCTCAAAATTTTGCAAAAATTGCAAAAATAATGTTACCTAAAGATTATATTGCGTATAAATTAACCGGCGTGCATTCAACGGATTATTCTGATGCAAGCGGTATGCTTTTGCTAGACGTTAAAAATAAACGTTGGTCAAAGGAAATGTGCGATATTTGTTTTGTTGAGCAAAATTGGTTACCAAAGTTGTTTGAAAGTTACGAAGTTGTTGGTAAGGTAAAAGATGAATATGGCTTACTAAATGCTATCGTAACGGCAGGTGCAGGTGATAATGCCGCCGCTGCAATAGGAACGGGCACCGTTAATAACGGCGACGTTAACATTTCACTTGGCACAAGCGGAACTATCTTTATTTCACAAGATAATTTTTCTGTAGATGAAAACAACGCTTTGCATTCATTTGCTCACGCAAACGGCAAACACCATTTAATGGGGTGTATTTTATCTGCCGCAAGTTGCAATAAGTGGTGGATGGAAGATATTTTAAACACAACTGATTTTGCCGCTGAACAAGTAGGATTAGAAGCTTTACTTGGCAAAAACGAAGTGTATTTCTTGCCATATTTAATGGGGGAACGTAGCCCACATAACGACGTTAACGCACGCGGTTGCTTTATCGGTATGAGTGCTAATACAACAAGAGGACAAATGACTCTTGCCGTTATGGAGGGTGTAGCATTTGCACTTCGCGATTGCATAGAAGTTGCTAAGGCAAGCGGGTTAAAAATTTACGGCACAAAAATTTGTGGTGGCGGTGCAAAAAGCGAACTTTGGAAAAAGGTTATAGCTAACGTTTTCAATATCCCCGTATGCGTTTTAAGTGTAGAAGAAGGCCCTGCTTACGGCGCTGCTATTTTGGCGATGGTTGGCTTTGGTGAATACAAAACGGTTAGCGAAGCCACTCAAAAACTAATAGAAACCAAACAAACCATTATGCCAGATGAGAAAATTGCGAAAGAATACGATAAGAAATATCAATATTTTACAACCATTTATCCGGCACTTAAAAAAGTGTTTAACAACGTTAATAATTAGGTTAAACAAATATTAAGGCTTTATATTTGCAAAAATTATTCGGTTAAACGCCGAAGAATTTTCTTTTGTATGACATAAAATTGTATATTTCCCGAAAATATTTTTTCCATTTCGCATTTTTACCATTTGACAAAAAATGCGAAACATGTATTTTCTTCCCCGTAGTTGATATTCTAGGAACTTTGGACGATAAAATTTAAAAATATTCCTTCAGGAATACAGGGAACTATTGTGTATGAATACGATGGAAAAGCGTTTGAAGTAGAGTTCTTTGATAATGAGAGTCACACAATTGATGTCGTGACTACCCAAGCAGATATTTTTGAGTTGGTTGAAGAATACAAAAACGATTAAGCTAAACAAAAATTGATTTATTCTAAAAATGCTTGCGGTAATATAGGAATATCAATAACACGAAAGGACATTAAAAGATAGCGAAAAAGCACATAAAAAAGGTATAAAATGAAGTGTTTTAGGGCTTTGACCTACTAACCGCACACATTCATACAAGCTAATATCCGTAATCCTAGGGCGACAAAATAAGCCAAAATTGATATAAAATCGCTTAAAAACGGGCAGTTTGCGAAAGCAAGCTGTCCGTTCTTTTTACTAAAAATTATGATGCCCTTTGGCGATATATTAGGCGAATTCCAACTCTTTATAGTTTGCTACATGTATATAATTTTAATAGACGTAAAGAGATATTTATTACGCAAAGGTCTTTATTTAGATTAATTTTTTAAAGTAGTTGATATTAATAAATAAAAACAGGGAAATAGCGGTTAATCGCGCTATAGCCCTGTTTTTTGTTTGTTTAAACTTTAAAAATAAGAGTGATTTTATAAAAAACGAACTAAAAGTTATTTAAACTATTGAAATTTTTGGTATAGTGTAGTAAGTGGAATTTTTTATAATTTAAAGGGTAATAAAAAATATGAAGGTTATTTTAACTTATTTTGCAATATATTTTAACGAAGGGTTTAACTTAGATGATTTTTACAATAAGCTTGGTTTTGCCAAGGAAGAAATTTTGCCTTTAGTTCACAAGGATAAAATAGTTATCGGCGAAAACACTTCTTTTAGAAGAAGATAAAATCTTGGATAGCATCGAAGAGTAAAAGCCTATAAAAAAACAAGTTTCTCGTAAAAACCAACAATATTTACGAGAAACTTTCTGTATAATAAAAGCCGTTTTAAAACAAAAATTCAAAACGGCTTTTTATATGTTTATTTTGCAATGTTTATAATACGTTTCTTTTTCCGT
>JAZOCA010000030.1:0-2902 GCA_045596285.1 Christensenellaceae bacterium
GGGTACTTGTTTGCTATTGCCGGCTCAAAAAGCGACATAGGAGCGATAAGGAACATAAAGATTTCCATACCGTACTTTCTAGTTCTAGCAATAAGTTTGTTTAATTTTTCAATAGCCTTTTCTCTACCCTTACCGAATTCAGGAATATAAGAAGATTCAACGAGTGAGTCAAAGTCAGAATAAACCCAAAGCGCGTTAACGCCGTCGTGCATCATTCTGTTAAGGTAAGGTTCGGGATAATAATCGGTATCGTCAGCGAGTTCGTTTGCCCCTTTCGGCGGACGGTTTATGGGCGCAAAGAATCCACGAGAAATTCTGCGCTTGATAACCGTCTTTTCTCTAGTTTCGCCCTCATCCAAATTGCCGTTGCCTTGAACGAGCATATCTTCAAGGCGAATAACGCCTCTTCTAACGCCCTCGGTTTCACTAGCGGTTATAACGATTTCATCGCTAGAAACAGCGATAGAATATTCTTCAACTTCAAAGCCGTCTTTCTTAACGATTTTAACAGGGAACTTCAAACCATCAATAGCATTCTTTTTAGCAAAGCGTTCAAAATCTTCCCAAATGACGGTAAGATTATCGTCGTTTTCAAAATCCCCCTTATCAATAAATACATCTTTGGGAGAAACCTGCCCCTCGGTTTTAGGAGCGAACCTAATTTCAGCAACGAGATATTCAGTCAAATCTTTCACGAACTTACGTTCGGGCTGATTTTCGAAATACTCGTCTATAACCTTTAACCTACGCATAATAACCCCTCCACGGTTAATTTTATTAGTTATGAATATTGTACCACATGTAAATGAGGACTGCAAGTGAAATACAAAATTTTTTTAGTAATTTTGCAAAATTTGTGCACTTTTCCAACAAAAAAAGTCAAATTTTCATAACTATGTCAAATAACAATAATTTACGCTAAAAAATATAGAAATAATTGATTAAAAAAAAGAAAAACGGACACGAAAGTGCCCGTTTTAATTTTGATAATTATTCTCTTATACCAACCCAAAGAGAAAATAAATTAACGTTTGAAAGGAATGACGAATGCACCGTCAGCATAGCCAAGTTCGAGAGTTATAGAGCCGTTGGCGGGCATGAACTTGTTTTCGCCGCCAAGACCAGTCCAAATCTGATAAGCATCAAACAAATCAGTATCGAAGGTCAAAGTAACCGTTCCTTTAACTCTGTTATCAATCGTTTCACTATAATAAGGATCGGACGCGTTGACTACGTAGTAGCCGTAGAGTCCAGTTTCCTCATCATAAAGTTCTGTGATAAGAACAAGACCAGTACCAGTGAGATCGCCACCAATTTCCACGCCAACAGTGTTAGCGAAGGTGTTTTGGATAACCTCACAATTATGAGCAGCAGTGCTCATCAAATCGTTCCAAGAGTAAGAATTACTATATCTATCAGTGTAGATATCGTCAGTACCAGCATAATACTTAAGTCCTTGATATTCAAAGCTGTTAAGAGCAGCCGACATAACGTTCATATAAGAGTTAACCTTTTTAATAGACTCGAAGAGCGGATTAGGATTGCCTAATCTATCGAGCGGATAATCAGAACCGTTATTATAAATACCATCGCCAGTATTATGAATAGGTCTTAAGGTGTAGTAAGAAATTTCTTTAACACCCATAGCGAGGTTTACGTGAGTTTGCCACAACATATCCGTGTCGGTAACTGCACGTCTGCCGTAAGGCGTACCGTCAAGCATAGTATTAGAGTAAGTTTGAACAGCAACAGAACGATAAATGCCCTTTTCCTTCGCGAAGTCAGAAGTGATCTGCTGCGTCTGGATATAGTTAGCAAGAACAAGGTTGTTTGAATAGGTCATCATCGGATAATCATCGTACTGAACGTACTTCATATCCATGTACTGCCCTGCTTTCTCGTAATAAGCCTCGAGGTAATCCCTATACGTATCGGGCGAAACAACGCTAGTGCCGTTGTAAGAAGTTCTGCCGTCACGCGCGTAAGGCAAGAGGTTTTGCATTATGTAAATCTCTTTACCAATAGTATCGCCGTAAGCCGCAACCGCCTTTACGATTTCACCGATAGCAGTGAACATCGTATAAGAAGGTTCGTCGTGGAGCGACACGCCGTAGAATGCGGGGTGAGCAGCGATATTCTTAAGCTCATTAGCAACCTCAGCGTTTAACTCTTCTTGGTTAGCAAAAACAGCCTTTTCAACCGTTTCAGTGGGGTTACCGTCTTTATCGGTACCATAAACGGTGTAATCCTCAAAGAGTGATGCAGGACGACCAGACCAACCAGCAAGGTTTCCTACTCTAACAAAACACTTTAAGCCAACTTCCTGTGCATAGTCCATAATTCTCTCGTAAAGAGAACCGTAGAACTCAGTAGAAGAGATATTAGCACCGTCAGCAGAGTGACCAACCGCGTTAGGAATACCAATAGAAGAGTCAACGAAGAGGATATTAAATCCAGCGTCTTTATACTGCTGAGTCTGTTTCAAATCTTGCAAGCAAGAAATGCCTTCAATCTCAACGTAATCGTTACAACCTCTTTCCTCATTATAAACGAGGGTTTTACCAAATCTATCGCCGCGAACGAGGCTGAAGTTTCCTTCAGCGTCCTTCACGAACCAGAAATAGTTTTGTGTTTCGGTATAAGTGTTGTCGTTACCGTCTACTACGCCGTCGTGGTTTCTATCTCCTTCGCCAAGTTCGGTTTCAATAATGCCGTTCTTGTTAAGGTCGTAATACTTTCCTTCGGTTGAGTAATACTCGGTAAGATGATAATAAACGTCTTCAACAGTAGCTTTTTTATCGCCTGAATCTGGGTGATCCCAGATAGAATAGTTTACAACACCATCACCGTTATAGTCGACTGTGTCGCCACTGTGTAAATAATACAAACCGTATACGCCACT
>JAZOCA010000031.1:0-15329 GCA_045596285.1 Christensenellaceae bacterium
TAAATAAATTAATCTATAGCACGATTAACTTATATTTTGAATAAAAAATTAATATAAAAAATATAGGCCGATCAATAGATAAATAATAAAAATAAAATGATTAATAATTATGATGTATACGTATTATTTTAACAAGATAAAGATACGTTAAAATAAATATAATTAAACAAATTTAGCATGATAAAAAGCATATAAGTAAGGCTATAGCGCGATTAACGTAAAAAACACACAAAAAAAGAACAAACTTTAGCGTTTGTTCTTTTTTGTTTTATTAAAAACTTACTTATTAAGTAATTCAAGCGAGAAATCTATTCTTCTTAGGCTTTCTTCTTTGCCTAGAATTAAAGCGAGTTCAATAGCTCCGCCAGGGGTAACGTCTTTACCAGATAACGCTACGCGAGCAGGCCATAAAATTTGACCGTTTTTCATTTGTTTTTCGGTAGCAAGGGCAATAAGCGCGTCGTGAACGGAGTCGTAATCGAAAGTTTGCAAACTGGAAAGAGTTTCTTTAATCCAGGGAAGAACTGTTTTTGCCATTTCAGCATCCGTTTTCATCTTTTTATGGAAGAAAAGTTGAGTATCGTATTCGCCAAATTCTTCTAAGAAGTCAATTTTTTCTGGAATTTCGCTTAAAATTTCAACTCTTGACTTTAAAAGTGCAGAAAGTTGAAGTAAATCGTACTTTCCGTATACTTTTGATTTTTTAAAGAAGGGTTCGGCGCGTTTTAAAAATTCTTCATCTGAAAGTTCTTTTAAGTATTCACCGTTAAGCCAACGAAGTTTAACGTCGTCGAAAATAGAAGGAGATTTAGAAACGCCGTCTAAAGAGAAGAGTTCAATCATCTGTTCCATAGTCATTTTTTCAACGTTTTCCTTGGGTGACCAGCCTAAAAGTGCAACGTAGTTAACTATTGCTTCGGGCAAATAGCCTTTATTTACGAAATCGTCGAAGTTGGCGTCGCCATAGCGTTTAGAAAGTTTTCTGGTTGCATCTTTCATAATTATAGGAAGATGAATATAGTGTGGTCTTTCCCAACCAAAATTATCATACATAAGATTATATTTTGGGGTAGAAGAAAGGTATTCCGTACCGCGAATAACGTGTGAAATTTGCATTAAGTGGTCGTCTACTACGTTTGCAAAGTTATAAGTGGGAAGCCCGTCGCTTTTAATCAAGATATTATCTTCAAGTTCGGCATAATCTACGGTAATCGTTCCAAAAACCATATCGTCGTAACTTGATTTGCCTTCGGTGGGAATATTTTGGCGGATAACGTAAGGTTCGCCAGAAGCAATTCTTCTTTCGACTTCTTCTTTGGGAAGGTTTAAACAATGCTTATCGTATTTGCGATTACCCTTATCGTCGGTTAAAGTTTCTAAGCGTTCTTTAGTACAGAAACAGTAATAAGCACCGCCGAGTTCAACTAATTTTTTAGCGTATTCTAAATAGATAGATTTTCTTTCCGTTTGAACGTAAGGCCCGAAATTGCCACCTTTATCAGGACCTTCGTCGTAATCTATACCCGATTCGTGAAGGGAAGAATAAATAACGTCGATAGCGCCTTCTACAAAACGTTCTTGGTCTGTATCTTCAATTCTTAAAATAAAATCTCCACCGTGTTTTTTTGCATATAAATAGCAATAAAGTGCGGTTCTTAAACCACCCAAATGCATAAATCCGGTGGGGCTGGGTGCGAACCTTGTTCTAATTTTTTCCATTTTATCCTCCTGCGCAAAAGAAAAAAGCGCGTTATATTATTCAAAAAATAAAAATTGCCTTATAGCGCGATTAAACGCACGTTTTAGCATATAAACACAAAATAATAGGTTTTACAAAAGAAAAGCGCCGTCACGAATAATCGCATACGTTATAAGAAAAACCTTGCAAAGGCTATTTTATCAAACAAGAAATTTGCCGTTTGTGTTAAATTATCCCGCAAAATGTTAAATAAACGTGCTATAGCGCGACTAATTGCCTAAAAGTACCCTTAAATTAAAAAATAATGGGGTTTACGTTTTTAGTTACGTAAGAAAGCCTATTAGAAGAGTGGTAACTAAAAGTTTTATCTTCTGAAACGATAATATGATCGTGCAAAATAATATTGTGAAGTTTTAAAGTGACGAACAGTTTTTGAGTGGTTTTATCATCTGAATAAGAAGGTGCGGGATTTCCCGATAAATGGTTGTGGCAAATGACCGCGCCGTAAGGTTTTCTGCTTAAAGCACCGTTTAAAAGTTCGCTTACGTCCACGTCGACCTTATTTTCGGAATGAGAGCAAAAGATTTTTCTATAGATGATAGTTCCCTTTTTATCAAGGAAAAACGCAACGAATTTTTCTTCGGTTGCCCCGCGGAAAGAATCTATTAGCATTTGTTTGCATCCGTCGTAACTGAAAATAACGGGCGGTTTAGCCTTTTCATCTTTCATGCGGTTAAATATTTCGCCCATAGTAATTAAAAAGGTAGCGGTTTTATGACCGACGCCCTTAATTGCGATAAGAGAACCGTAGTCTGCATTAAAACAAGCGGATAAACTGCCGAAATTATCTATGATAGTGTGGGCTAAACCGTTCACGTTTTTACGCGGAATAGCATAAAAAAGCAAAATTTCAAGGATTTCGTGATCGGAAAGAATAGATTTTCCATCTATTAACTTTGAAATTAATCTTTCGCGGTGCCCTTCGTGCATAAAAAATCCCCTGTATTTTTGTAAAAACCTACTAAACTATTTTACCATATTTAAAAAAAAGTGTATAATAAAATAAAGATAAAATTTGAAAAAAGGACAAAAAAATGCAACAAATTGATTTAATTAAGCAAAATATCATCAAATTATGTTCGATTCCAAGCATACAAGCCCCCGCTTTAGAAGGCATGCCTTTTGGCAAAGCGGTGAACGACGCGCTTATTTTTACCCTTGACCTTGCAAAAGATATGGGTTTTGAAACGGTGAATTATGACGGGTACGTTGGCGAAGTTATTTGGAAAGGCGAAGAAAGCGAGCAAACGATGGGTATTTTGTGCCATCTTGACGTAGTAAAAGAAGGAAGACTTGCAGACTGGAAGTATCCTCCTTTTACCCCCACCGAAGAAGACGGCAAAATTTATGCAAGGGGTACGTTAGACGATAAAGGGCCTACCATTTGCGTTTTACATATGCTTAAAGAATTAAAAGACGAGGGATTTAAGCCCAAAAAGACGATAAAGCTTATTTTGGGTTGTAATGAAGAAAGCGGTTGGGAATGCATGAAGCATTATAAAAAGGTAGCAAAAATGCCTGATTTTGGTTTTTCTCCCGACGGGGCTTTCCCTGTTTTATATGCAGAAAAGGGCATATTCCACCCCAAATTTCACTTTGAATGCAGTAAAGAAATAAAAATTGTTGCCGGTGGAGAAATGCCCAACATGGTTTGCGATTACGCTTACGCTATTGCTCCCGTCAACGAAGAAATTGCAAAAAAATACGGACTTAAGGTAAACGGCGAAAAGGTTGAAAGCTTTGGCGTATCCGCTCACGGCTCTACCCCAGATAAGGGAAAAAATGCCATTTATCCATTACTTAAATATTTAGCGGAATGCGGGCTTATAAGCAAAAGAGTTCACGAAGTTTTGTTTGAAGACGAATACGGCTTAAAAAATACTTGCGACGAAACGGGATATTTAACTATGTCGCCCGATATTATAATTGCAGAAAACGGAAAGATGGATATAATTGTAGATTTTCGCTATCCTGCAACCCTTTCGCCTGATTTTATAGAAAAAGCATGCGATAAAATCGCACCATATACTTTAATGGGAAACCATCAATTGCCTCTTTTTAACGATAAAAACAGTTTTCTTATAACAACTCTTTTAAAGGTATATAACGAAGAGACTAATTCAAACCTTAAACCTATGGCAATCGGGGGCGGTACTTATGCGAGAGCGCTTCCCATAGGCGTAGCTTTCGGCCCAGAATTTCCAGGCGAAGACGCACCCGTTCACGAACCCAACGAATATATTACGGTAAAAAATATAGAAAAGATGTGCGTGATTTATAAGCGCGCGATTAAAGAATTAACAGAATAAAAAACGTTGCGAAAAGCTGGGAAAAACGGTGTTTTTTCAACCTTTTCGTTTAGCGATTTTTAATCGACAAAAAACATAGCCCACTATATTTTGCAAAGGCGAAATAGTGTGGGCTTTTTTTTAGGCTCTGTCACAACAAATGACTGATAAAATGCGGTTTATCTACGGCGTAATAGTTCGTTATTTATAAATTTTTATTATAGAATTTACACCAACTTACGTTGGATGACCTGCGTACAACAAGTACGCTCCCTTACAAAAATTCATTATAGAATTGCACCAACTTCGTTGGATGACCTGCTCTTACTTGCATCTAAACCGTATTTTATGCTTAATATAAAATATTTTTATTAATTTAAAAAATCAGTCGTTGTTTGTGACATCGCTTTTTTTTATAAAATATTAAATTTAGCTGTTTTTTTGAATCGTAGGAAAAAAAGTGAAAATTTATTTAGTTTTCGCCGCGTCTTTTCAAAAAGGGAATTTTTGTTATCTTTTTTTATTACGTGGTTAACTTTTTTTAACCAACCGCGCCCTTTTGAAGTGTTAATGTGGACTTTTAAAAAAGCGCTTGAATATTTAGAAAAACCGCCTATAAAGCGATTAATTGCAATTTTTATCAAAAGTTATATAAAAAAAGAGGGCGGTTTAAACTCGAATGAATATAAAATGATGAAAAAGATGAAATACGTCCTGTAAAAAAAGTTACGGCATACAAGAATAAAAAAAGGGGCAAAAAGGATATAAAACTTGCCTATAAGGCGATTAACTTGATTTTTGTAAAGAAAAAACGCAAATTTAAGCAACTCGAAAAAAAGGTTGCGTGGAAATTACTAAAAACCCCCCCCTTGTTTATTAACTACAACCGTTAAACGCGAGCGGTAAAATCAAGCAGGTTACATCACGTTTTTAGTAAAGCATAATCTTGTAAAATGAAAAATAAATACAGAAATAACGTAAGAAAAGTTTGCAAAGCGGAACGGAACAACCCCTGTTTTGTTAAAGTGAAATCAAATCATTAATTGATAGTTCTTTTTTATATTTATCATATAAAATCACTTGATTTTTTTTAAGGAATATTTTATAATGAATACGCGAGAGTGGGCGTATGTGCGTAAGGCGTAAAAAATCGACTTACAGCAGCCCGCCAAAATTACTTGGAAAATTATCGTAAAGGAGCACCGCATTATGCAAAATACTTTACATTTAACGAATAATTTACTGCTAAATACTTTAGGCTCGGTTGACCGTAATTTCTTTGCGATTTGCGGGATTATAATCGTGGTCATAGTTGCCATATACTTTTTAATTCCCGTGTTCAGAAAAGAGCAATATAAAACTCAACGCGAAAATTTAAGAGAAAGAGAAAAAGCGTTTAACGCTGAAAAACAAGCCAGAAATGCTAAATTAGAAAACAGCGAAACAGTTGATTTATCGGCAAGCGAAGATAAGGAAAGCGACGATAAATAAGATATGAAAAAAGTAAGTTTATTTGCAAAAATAGTCTACTACCTGTTTACTTTTTCACTAGGCATTATACTGGCTATTTTTTTACCTTTCGTCTATTTGTACGACGGGGAGGCGTTAAACATTATCCAAGACGCGCTTGACGCGGGCAGTTATAGCCAAGCAATGGGTTTAGTAGGTGGGTATTACAATACCGAAAGCGTACTAAACGCTCAGTTTGAAGGGGGCGGAAAGATTGTTTTATTCGAATCCGCTACCTTATACGACGAAGTTTACGGTGAAGGTGAAGAAGCGGTAAGCGAATTTAAGATGCATAAATCTTATTCCGGTTTCGTTTACGGCTTAGGCGACAATTATTCGGCGGGCGCACTTTTAGGCAATCAAACGAAGTTGCTTATAAACACTACCGAAGGTCAAAAAGAGTTAGAAATTCTTAACTGCGACACTAATGCAGACGGGATTTTAGATAATATTTCTTCTTTACTAACCAACAATTTTTTCTTTTTAGAACTTGCCGAAGAAGATATTAACGCCTTAGGTGTTAAGGATATTCTTTCTTTAAGTTTGGTAAAGAGCGATGGAAGCGTTTACGGAACGGTGCAAACCACAAACGAAACGTTTAATTTAGAAAATCTGTTTAAAACGCAGTTTTTTGGCGACGTTGAATCTTTTATAGAAAAGAACAACCAACTTGCCGATTATAAAGTTTTAAATAAAGAAGACGCCGATTACGAACAAAAGTTGCAGGGTTTAAGCGTTGAATTAGGCACTTTAAACAATGAACTTTTAACTAATGAAAAATATGCAAAAAGCAGTACCGAAATAGCGAAGTCCCGCGCAGATAAGCGGGCATCAAGGACGATTATCGTGTATTTCGTATGTGTATACGTGATAGGCGATTTCATACTTGGAACGAAGTACATTTTAAAATTTATCAAGTGGTTTGGCGCAAAAGTATTAAAGATCAAACCCAAACAAGTGGAACTGGATAAAACTCTATTCGGTAGCGATTATTACAGCCAAGTAGAGTTTAAATTAGAAACGGTAGGGCTAAAACCTGAAGATGAAGTCACGCTTACTTACAAGAACGAAACGGAAGAAGTAACGTTCACGTTAAATTACGTAAACGGTTACACTCAAACGCAAAGGATGAAAGCGGGAGTTTACACTCTTCAACCGTCTCATTTGCATGAAAAATACGACGTGGAATTAATTCCCGAAACGGTTGTTGCAGAAGGGTACAAGAAAGCTATTACGGCAAAAATAATAAGGCGAGAGGAAGAACGCGCATGAAAATAACAATCAATCATCTAACAAAAGCATTCCCAAGCAGGAATAAAAAAGGCACGGACGTTATTGCAGTTAACGACATGAATCTTGAAATTCCATCCGGTAAATTGGTTGGTCTATTAGGTCCGTCAGGCTGTGGTAAATCCACTACGTTGTTCATGTTATCCGGTTTAGAAAAACCAACCAGCGGTAACATTTTATTCGACAATCAGGACGTAACTACACTAGCCGCTGAAAGACGCGGTATCGGCTTAGTTTTCCAAAACTACGCATTATACCCCCACATGACGGTAGAACAAAACATCATGTTCCCCTTAACGAATATGAGAATGCCCAAGGAAGAAGCTAAAGCAAGAGCGTTAGATGCTGCAAAATTAGTTCAAATCGAAGAACTTATGGCGCGCAAGCCCTCTGAACTTTCAGGCGGTCAGCAACAACGTGTAGCAATTGCGCGTGCGCTTGTAAAAATGCCCAGCGTATTACTTTTAGACGAACCCCTATCTAACTTGGATGCAAGATTAAGATTACAAACTCGTGAAGAAATCAAGCGTATTCAACGCGAAACGGGTATAACCACGGTATTCGTAACGCACGACCAAGAAGAAGCAATGTCTATTTGTGATATAATGGTAGTTATGAAACTAGGCGTTATTCAACAAGTTGGCGAACCTCAAGCGATTTACGACGATCCTTCAAACGTATTCGTTGCAAACTTCTTAGGAACACCTCCTATCAACCTATTCGCGGGTAGAATAGAAAACGGTCAGTTAATTATCGGCGGAGAAGCCGTTTTAGATAAACCCGGTTTAGCGGACCAAGAAGTAGTAGTAGGTATTCGTCCCGAAGGCTTTATTTACGACGAAAACGGCAAGTTTACTTTAAACGTAGACCACGTAGAAGTTATGGGTAGAGATAAATCGGTTGTATCAACTCACCCCGATTCTTCTAAGCCCACCGTAAGAAGCATTATAGATTCAGACGTAAAACTTCCAGAAGGTGCAAAACAACTTAAGTTCAACTTAAAGGCGAACAAAGTTCATTTGTTTAATGCAGAAACCGAAGAGAGGATTTATTAAGATGGCTGAAAACAACAATAAATTGCCTAATAACGGAGAAGTTCCCAAACTGCCCTTTAAGGAAAGATTAAGCAGATTTTTCCGCGCTCAACAGGGTTGGTTGTTCGTTCTTCCCGCTTTACTAATGATGGTAGTATTCACATTCTATCCCATCGTCAGCGCGTTTATTAACTCTTTTAGGCAAGAGTATGACGGGCTTACCGGTCAGTTTAACGGCTGGGGGGTAGAAAACTTCGTTCGCGTACTAAAAGGCGATACGGGTACGGGTGGTGCAAACTTCTTGCAATGTTTAACCAACACCATGATTTTAACCTTCGTATCAGTTCCCCTTTCAACCTTTATCGCGTTATTTATCGCGGTTGCGTTAAATTCGATTAAGCGCGTACAAAAAGCATATCAAACCATACTTTTCTTACCTTACTTAACCAACTCTTTGGCAATGGGCGCCGTATTCTTAACGTTCTTCCAAGTTATCGGTACTCAACGTCAAATTCAAGCGGGAACTGCACAGCTTGGTATAGTAAATAATTTCCTTGGCGTGTTTGGAATAGAACCTATCAACTGGATAACCGGCGTTACCTTGGAATCAAAAGAATCTTTAATTTGGGAACTAGGCGGAGTTAAAATCCCCTGGACTAAATATACGATAATGATCATATACGAAGTTTGGTCTGGTTTACCCTTTAAGATTTTGATTTTATTCAGCGCGTTACAAAGTGTTAATAAACAGTATTACGACGCTGCAAAGATAGACGGCGCTTCACGTAGCACCGTTTTATGGAAGATTACAACACCCCTTATTTCACCCATGCTTTCATACCTACTAATTACTGGTATCATGGGCGGAATGAAACAGTATTCCGCGGTAGTCGGCGTATTCGGGCCTACAATGGGTACGAACTACGATATGGGTACAATGGTAGGGTATATTTACCGTTACCTTGAACTTGGTCAAACGGGATACGCTTACGCCGGTTCGTTGCTATTATTCGTAATAATAATGATAATAACGCTTATCAACTTGCGCGTAAGTAAAAAACGCGTAACGTATTAAGGAGGGCAAAATGGAAGATAATATTAAAAACGTTCCTAACGTAGCCCCTCAAGAAACAACAAAAACTCCTTTAGATATTGAAAAGGAATACAAAAAACAAAAGATACAGGGCATAATAAAAAACGTATTCGTTTACGCTTTCTTAACCCTTTGCGCAGCATTTGCGTTCTTGCCCTTCTTTTGGATGTTCGTAGCATCTGTAAAAAGCGAAGCAGAATTCCGTGATCCTACCGCAGCGTTTTTCCCTGAAAAAATAATGTGGCAAAACTACGCTATGGTATTAAAGGATACCGGTAACAACGCGGGCTTCGTTCAAATTCTGGTAAATACCTTAGTAGTAGGTTTTACTTCTACTCTTATAGGTTTAGTAGTAATCATCATCACGGCGTACGCTTTAGCAAGAATGAACTTTAAAGGCAAAAACTTACTGTTCTCTATAATGCTTGGCACCATGATGATACCCGGCGAAATGTATACGATTACCAACTACTTAACGGTAATGAAACTTGGCTGGGGCAATACTTACACGGTATTAATAGTTCCTTTCTTGGTAAGCGTATATTACATTTACCTTGTAAGAAACAACTTTATGCAAATTCCCAACTCGCTATACCAAGCCGCAAAGGTAGACGGATTATCGGATATGGGTTATTTGATTAAAGTAATGGTTCCGCTAACCGCGCCCACCTTAATTTCTATTACCTTGCTTAAGTTCATAGGTACTTGGAACTCTTACATTTGGCCACGTCTTGTAAACTTAGAACAATGGCAAATGATAACAAACTGGGTTACCAACGGCTTTAACGATAAGGGCGGTGCTATATACGGCGGTAAATACGGTACAGAAGCATTAACCACCTTAAAGATGGCTGCTGTATGTATAGTATCTCTTCCGTTGTTCGTACTATTTATATTCTGTCGTAAATACATTATGCACGGCGTATCGAAAAGCGGTACTAAGGGCTAAAACAAAAACTGCCGAAAAATGGCAAAAAATAAAATTAGGTTATCATCCACTATATGTGGGTACATAAATAAACATAAGGAGAAATTTATGAAAAAGTTACTCGTAAGCATCATGTTAATCGTATTAACGATGACTACCACCCTTTTAACCGCTTGTAATAAAGAAGAGCCTACCGATTATTCACACACAATCGTGTTCTATTCAACCCAAGGCGATTCTTTGCAAGCAGTTACCACAAATGCTATCGCTGCATTTGAAGCAAAGTATCCTGGTTGGAAGGTTGAACACATTCAACCCGGCGGATATGATGAAACCAAAGATAAAATCGTATCTGACTTCCAAGCACAAATCCACCCTGATTTAGCATACTGCTATCCCGATCACGTTGCTCAATACTTAAAAACAGGTAAGGTTGTAGATTTAAACAAGTTCCTTTTAGAAACTGGCGTTTACGAAGCAACTGGTGAAGTAATCGGTTACAGCGCAGAAGAATTAGCGGATTTTGTTCCCGGTTACTACAACGAAGGTTATGCAACTAACTTTGCAGGTTATGAAAACTATGGTTTAACTGCTGAATCTATGATAACTCTTCCCTTCGTTAAATCAACCGAATTATTATATTACAACAAAACTGCTTTAGAAGAATTAGGTCTTCCCGTTGCAACCACTTGGGATCAACTTTGGGAACAATGTGCAACTATCGTTGCAGAATACGAAACTGCTACTCCTTTAGGATATGACTCTGAAGCAAACTGGTTCATCAACATGATGGAACAAAACGCATGGGGTTACACCAGCGCAGATCCTAGCAACCACTATTTATTCAATAATGAAAATGCAATTGCATGGTTAGAACAACTTAACGAATACTACAATCTTGGTTACATCACCACTCAAGAAGACTACGGCGCATACACCAGCGGTTTATTCACCAAAGGCGTTGAAGACGGCGGTTTAGTATACTGTATCGGTTCTTCAGGCGGTGCTTCTCACCAAGATCCCGGCGACGTATTTGAATGGGGCGTAGCACCTATCCCCGGTTCAGTACAAGCTGACGGTAGCGTTAACTATTCAGTTATTTCTCAAGGTCCTTCTTTAGTTATGCTTAAAGATGGTCACGGCGTTCCCAACTCAGATGAAAAACAACTTATGACTTGGTTATTCGTAAAAGAACTTTTAGATCCTACTTTCCAAGCAGCATTCTCTATCGCATCTGGTTACAATCCTTGCCGTCAATCAACCTTTGAAGAAGAAGCATACATTGAACATATCGAAAACGAAGAATCTATCACCGCTCAAGCAGCTAACGTTGCTAAAGAATTAGCAGACAGATTCTACACTTCACCCGCGTTCGTTGGTTCTTCAACCGCACGTGACCAAGTTGGTACTGCTTTATACTTTGCACTTACCGGTCAAAAGACCGCTGAACAAGCACTTGCAGACGCATACGTAAACTGCGGCGGTAAGTAAGAAAATAATAAAAAAACAAATTAGAGCATAAGATGAAAAAAATTTCATTGATTGTCGTTCTAATCTTAGTAGCGTTGAGTAACTTCGTTTTTCTTGGTTGTAACCAAGAACCCGAAGTTGCCGACAATACTCAGTATTACAACGCTATCACCTCAACTTTAAAATTAGCAAAGAGCTACGAAGGTAAATCCTTCTTAACCGACGGTATAGGTAAAGCTACTTTAGATGCTCATACCGACGGAGATACAACCCGCTTCCAGCTCGAGCAAGGCGACATTATTTCGGTTAGATATTACCAAATCGATACCCCTGAATCAACCGGTAACGTTCAAAAGTGGGGTAAAGCGGCTTCTTTATTTACAAAAACCAAGTTGCTTGCTGCAACTGAAATCGTATTAGAAGCAACCGCACCTCGCGCAGAAAAAGATAGTTACGGCACAAGATACTTAGGTTACGTTTGGTATAAAACAGCCGAAGACAGCAACTTTAAATGTTTAAATTTAGAGTTGGTAGAAAACGGTTTTACTGCTAATACGGGTATGGCCACTTCAAAATATCCGTATAACGATTATTTCTCTAAAGCAAACGCTTTTGCAAGAAATATCAAACTCCGTATTTATTCGGACTTAGAAGATCCGCTATATTCAACGGATCCCGAAGATATCACTCTTAAGGAATTCTTTGAAAACGAAGAAGCGTATTACAACGTAGAAACGGATGCAGGTTCATTCGTACGTTTTACCGCATGTTTATGTGATTTAAGAATTTCAAGTAGTGGTACGCACACTTACGTTGCAGAATATTATGATGAAGAAGGCACAAGATATACTATAAACGTATACGCTGCATATTCTTCAAGTACTGCTTCAAAGATGGAAGTAGGTCACCTTTATCGCGTAGTCGGTTCGGTTCAATTCTATGGCGGTCAATACCAAATCTCTGGTATTAAATACGACGTAATTTTCGGTGCAAACCGTATAGACCACACCGCTCCTATACAGAAGAACTATTTCTTAACCTTTGATTCATCTGCAGAATACTACACACAACACAACAAAACGCTCTTCACAGACGTTACCGTTGTAAGTTCATCATTAGAAGGCACTACGCTTACTATTGTAGGTGAAGCCCAACTTCGCACTAAAGACGGAGTAAAGGATACCGTTGAAACCTATACTTTTAGCGTAGAAGTTCCCGAAGGTTACACTAACAACTTTACAGAAGGAACAAAGTTTAGTGTAAAAGGCTATCAGTATGTAGAAAACTCTGGCGAAATCACAGTATTAAATATCGCCAACTTCCAACTTAAATAATTAAAATTTAAACATATTTTTAAGGAGAAAAAAAAGGATGAAGAAAATTTTAACAATTTTTCTTGCTCTTATGTTATCTCTTTCTTGCATAGGCTTAGTTGCTTGTGGAAGTCAAGATAACATGCAGTCAACGTTGGATATGTACATCTTCGACCAAGAAGGCCAAACTATTTCTGAAGACTTCGTTCTTCCCGGCTATATTGGTAACTACAAAGCAACTTGGACTTCAGATAACGAAATCATTTCGTTAACAGAAATCCCCAAGGATGCTGAAAATGGCATTGAAAGACAATACCTTGCACAAGTTGGTTTACCCGAAGAAAGACAAACCGTTAACCTAACTGTTGCAATCACAAAACTTATCTCTAAGACCTTTACCGTATACGTTAATCCTTTAGACGTTTACAATTTTAGTGGTTCTTACAACTTCATTAATAACAATGGTACCGTAGTTTCTGATTTTGCTTTAGATACTACCTGTGAATTCAAAGGTCACGTTGCTACTATTGAATGGTCAGTTCCAGAAGAATTTGCTGATTATCTTGCTATCAGCGAAGACGGTAAAACCTGTATCGTATATCCTTCATCACTTAACCCCAAGGTAAAAATTAACGCTACCTTCACTTATGATGGTAAGAGCACTACCAAGGGTTATAGCATGACCGTTTCTGAACAAAAAGAACCCTTACAAGAAGTTGACTACTGGTATACTAATACCGGCGTTGGCATCGTAATGAGCGGTTACGTTGTAAGTATCGCTACCGTATACAGCGAAAGCTACCAAAACGTATCACTTTACATGATTAACGACGAATTCACCGCTGGTTACTACTTATACAGAGTTAAAACGGATAGTGCAAACGCTGCTTTATTAGCACCTGGCGTTCACATCACCGTTACCGGCACTACCAACACTGATTACAACGGCTTAATGGAAACTAACGCCGGTGGTAAATTAGTTGTTGACGGCGATATTCCCGCTATCAACGTAAACGAAAAAGTATACGCTATTGATAACGATATTATCGGCGATTTACAAACTGCTTACTATAACCAAGCAAGACTCGTTTCACTTTCTAACTGGACGGTTAAAGAAATTAAGGGTACTCCCGATTTATCAAGCGGTACTCAAACTTTATTCGTTCTTACTAAAGGTGGCGTAAACGTTCCCGTTGTTATTTCTAAATACTACGAAGGCGCATACGCATATAAAGCAGACGACGCAACTTGCTCAGCACTTATCGGTTTACAAAGCACCTTAAAGGTTGGCGACGTTGTATCTGTTACTGGTATTTTAGGTAACTACAAAGGTCACCAAATCGCTCCTTTAACCGCAGAATCAATCGTTGTTGGCGGAACTGCTGATGCAGAAGGTACTGTTTACGCTGGTCAAAAGGCTGCAAAAGCTATCGCTGCTATCGATAAACTCTTTGAAGAAAACGGTTTAGACGGCGTTATCGCTGCAAACAAGAGCGTTGCTCTTCCTGCAGACGTAGAAAGCTGTGCAGTTGAATACCGCATTATCGGTAACCCCCGCTCAATGTCTATCGCAGAAGGCGCACTCGTTATCAACCCCGGTAAGATCGAAAAAGTATGTCTTACTGCAAACGTAACCGTAGATGGTTTCACAACTACTATCTTCCGTTACTTAACCGCTGTTGAATTAGACGACGCTGGTAAGGTTGGAATGGAAGCTGAAAACTTTGCATTAAGCATTGAACCCAACGCTGAACTTTCTAAGAACACCACCGTTGAATTACCTGCAAACGGTTCTATCTTTGAAGAAATCGCTATTACTTGGACCTTAGATGGTGAAGCAGTTAGCGGTTCAGTTGAATTTAAACAAGGCGTTAAAGAAGCTACTTACACCTTAGTTGGTACTTTAGCACTTAACAACGCAGTTGAAACTCTTACTTACACCGTTAAAGTTGCAGCTAAACCTGCAAAAGAAATGGTTGTTGTTGAAAACCCTGTTGTTGGCACGGCTTATAAGTTTGGTGTTAACCAAGTAACTTTAGGCGAAACCTTATACGTAACCGGCGCACAAGAACGCGATAGATACTTAGTAACCACTAACGATGCTGAAGCTGCTCCCGACGTATACGTTGAAGAAGCAACTGGCGGCATTAAGATCTACGTTTTAGATGGTTCTACCAAGAAATATCTTCACGTTTATATGAACGATGCTTCTCAAACTGCACTTGCTTTTGATGCAAACAACGCAAGCGTATTCACATACGACGCAACTACTAAAGCATACGTTACCGATTTACAAGGCACTCCTTACTATCCTGGTGCTTATAGCAACTTTAACACTTTAAGTGCATCAAAGACTTCTTACATCAACGCTGATAACACCGGCGTAACTCAATTCCCCGCTAACTTCTACGGTGAAAAGGGTCAAGGTGGCGAAGTTGAACCTCCCGTTGAAGACAAGCCTTTAGTAGAAGGTAAAGGCTACGCAATGTACTTAAATCAATTATCTAACGGCACTACTTTATACTTCAACGGTCAAACTGAATCTGCAAGCGTAAATTACAGATTAGCAACTACCGAAAACAAAGCAGAAGCAGTAGCAGTATACGTAGAATACGTAGCAAACGGATTCCATTTATACTTCAACA
>JAZOCA010000032.1:0-19859 GCA_045596285.1 Christensenellaceae bacterium
TAAATAGTTGATTTTTAAAATTTATAGGTATATTATATTAGGGTTAAATTTAAGAGCAAATTTTATTAAAAAAGGAGATAAGTTATGACTTACATGTTTCAAGTTATTTTAAGTAAAAACGAAAATGCATACGCATTGTTTTCTGCTTTAAGAAGAAACGGTATTAAGGGTGTAGTTTTACCCGCACAAAGTTTGAAATCTGCATTATTAGATAATAAGGACGAGCCAGTACCCGCAATTACAGGGCTTCGCCACGTGGTAGAGTATTCACACGATATGAACTATTTAGTTTATTGTATTATAGATGAATCTCGTTTAGAAGAAGTAAAATCAATCGTTCGTGCGGTAACCGATGAAATTAAACACAAAGTAGGAATTATGTACGCAATGCCACTTGCGTTCGTAGAAGGGTTAGAATAAAAAATGAATACGTTATTAGCAATCGCTTTGGCAATGACGATAGGTCTTGCCCTAACAAGGCTTGCAAAAAAAATAGGTATTCCCAACGTAACGGCGTATTTAATAGCAGGTCTTATCGTTAGATATTCGATGAAGTTACTAAATAGTTCTGCATTTGAGGGTTTAGATATCGTAACAAACGTAGCGCTCGGTTTTATAGCCTTTTCAATCGGTTCATCCTTTAAACTAAAACATATTCGCCATATAGGCAAAAGCGTATTAGTAATCACTGTTTTTCAGGCGGTAACCACCGTAGTTTTAGTAGATCTTTCACTTTTACTCTTGCACTTATTCGGTCAAATAAGTGTTTCAGAAGCACTTTGTTTAGGCGCGATAGCAACGGCAACAGCACCTGCTGCAACCTTGATGATAGTACGTCAATACAAGGCGCGCGGTATCGTAACGGATACTCTTTTACCCGTTGTTGCGTTTGACGATGCAATCGGTCTTATAATCTTCGCTATATCGTTAGCGGTAGCAAAGGCTATGGCGCTTCCTTCTGCATCTCTTACCGTAATGGACGTACTTATACTTCCGTTATTAGAAATTATCGTTTCTTTATCGGTAGGTGCATTAATCGGCACACTTCTTTCTTTTATGGCAAAGATATTTAAATCGCGCGCAAACAGAATTTCACTTTGCGTAGTAGCCGTATTTGCCGGGGTTGGATTATGCACGGTAATACCAAATTTCCATCTTTCAGATTTATTAACTTGTATGGCAATCGGCGCGTTGTATGCAAACCTTAATAAGGAAAGCGGCCAAGTATTCGATATTATGGATAGATGGACTTCTCCCTTATTCTTGTTGTTCTTTATTATTTCGGGCGCAGAATTAGATTTATCAATTATCCCCATGGTAGGATTAATCGGTATCGTATACTTAATTTCTCGTTCAATCGGTAAATATTCTGGCGCATATTTAGGCGCAAAAATTGTTCATGCAGATAATAACGTTAAAAAATATTTGGGGCTTACCTTACTTCCTCAAGCAGGTGTAGCAATCGGTATGGCTCAAAAAGTTGCAAACACGGCAGAACTTGTAGACGCAGGTTTCGCAAGCAAAGTTGTAACGGTTACCCTTTGCGCAACGTTAGTATATGAGTTAATCGGGCCTATTATTGCTAAGTGGGCGCTTGTTAAATCGGGCGAAATCAAGCAAGAAAAAAAGCCAAAAACTCCAGAGATTCAAACTGCATAATTTACATACAAAAAATAAAGGCTATAGTGCGATAATCGCGCTATAGCCTTATTTTTAATTATTCATTTGTTAAATCTAGGTATGTTTTAAACGGGTAAAACAGCACCGCCGTAATTATCTGTTATATACTTTTTAACCTTATCGCTTTTAAGTAAATTAACAAGGTCAATAATCGCCTGTCTGTTTTCATCATCCTTTCTTATTGCCAAAATATTAGCGTAAGTTGTAGAGCCTAAACTGTTAGATAGTTCGGTTGCAAGGGCGGTGGAAATATCAATCCCTGCGCCTATAGCGTAGTTGCCGTTTATTACCGCAATAGTGCCTTTTTCAGATTGTTTAAGTTGTGCTGGAATAGAAGACGCTTCAACGGGATAAAGTAGGAATCCGTTAGAATTTAGAACGTTTAAAACTGTTAAATTAACTAATTCTACGTTTTCTTCTAATACGATAATATTATTTGAAGCAAGTAGTAAAAGCGCTCTTGCTTGGTTGCTAGAATCTGCTGGAAGAATAATCTTTGCGCCACTTTGAAGTTGGCTTAAATCACTTATTCCGTTTGCAAAAATGCCCATAGGCTCATAGTGAATTGCGCCCGCGCTAATCAAGTTAGTTCCGGATTTTTTATTATATTCTTCAAGATAGGGTAGATGTTGAAAAAAGTTCGCGTCTAAATCACCGTTTGCCAAACTGGAATTAGGCATAATATAATCGGTATAGGTAACTATATTAAGTTGATAGCCAAGCGCTTCGTAGTCTTCTTCTATAAAGCGAAGGATTTCTGCGTGTGGCGTTGCGCTAGCCCCAACCGTGACTTCGTTTGGGTTTTTCGTGCTAGCGGAACACCCGGGAAATAAAGATATGCAAATAGCAGTTATAATCATAAATATAAATAATTTTTTCATTTTAATTTTCTCCTTAATTGTATTTTAATAAATTTTTATAAAATAGTCAATTAAGCATACATTCGTCTATTGAAATTATTACTTTTTACATTTTGTTTTATAAAAAAACTCATTATTTTTTAATCCTTTTATCGGTTTTTCTAACAAGCAACGTACCAAGCGCTTGAATTATTTGTACTATAACAACGGTAAAGGCAACGCAAACCCAAACTACGTCGTCGTTAAAAGTTTGGTAGCCAAAGGTATAAGCGATAGCGCCAAGTCCACCCCCGCCTATGGTAGAAGCCATTGCAGAATATCCAAGAACGGTAATAGCGGAAATTATAGCCCCGGTAATAAGGGCAGGTTTTGCTTCGGGTAGAAGGACTTTAAAAACAATTTGAAAAAGAGATGCGCCCATAGATTCAGATGCTTCAATAACACCGCCGTCTACTTCCTGCAAAGCCGATTCAACCATTCTTGCAACGTAGGGTGCAGCCCCTATTACTAAAGTGACGGTCATAGCGCCGTTACCAAGCGTAGTCCCTGCGATAAATTTAGCAAGTGGGAAAACCGCGAATGTCAAAATAATAAAAGGTACGCTTCTTAAAAGGTTAATCACAAGTCCAAGAATCACGTTTAAGGGTTTGCAAGGTGCAAGACCTTTTTCTTTTGTTACGAATAGGATGATGCCTATGGGAATGCCTATAACGTAAGCGATAGCGGTGGCGATTACCGTCATATAAACGGTAGCCCAAATCCCTTCAATCATCATTCCTGAAGAAAAAAGTTTAGTTAAAGTATCGCTCATATTATTCGTTCTCCTTTTTAGGTGGAATAATGGTGAAAGCAGAAATCAATCTCTTCGTTTGTTCCGTTTGCGGATTAGTAAAAATATCGTACGTAAACCCGCTTTCGCAAACGTTACCGCCTTCAATAACCGCAACTTTATTACAAATCTTTGTAATTACGCCCAGTTCGTGTGTAATTACGATAATAGTGATACCTTTTTTTTCATTAATTTCCTTTAAAATATTCAAAATACTTTCGGTTGCTTCGGTATCAAGTGCAGAAGTGGGTTCGTCGCATAGCAGATATTGCGGATTGCTCGCAAGCGCTCTAGCTATTGCAACTCTTTGTTTTTGTCCGCCGGAAAGTTGACTGGGGTAACTGTTTAATTTATCACCAAGCCCCACTTGATTAAGCAGTTCTATTCCCCTTTCTTGCGCTTGTTTTTTTGGAACTTTTGCTATTTCCAAGGGAAAGCAGACGTTTTGTAGGGCGGTGCGCTGTTCAAATAGATTAAAATTTTGAAATATCATAGAAAGATTTTTTCTTAATTCGTTAAGTTCTTTCTTGCTTTTTTTCAAAATATCTTCGCCGTCTATAAAAATTTCTCCTTTAGTAGGCTTTTCAAGTAAATTGATACACCTAACTAAAGTACTTTTTCCAGCCCCTGAAAGACCTATAACCCCATAAACGTCTCCATTTTCAACCTTTAGGTTGATATCGTTAAGGGCAACGAAATCTTTCTCTTTACCGCTTTTAAAAGTTTTTGTTAGTCCTTTGATTTCAATCATAAATCTCCTTAAGTATAAAAAAAACGGAAGGCCGTTAAAACCTCCCGTTGCAATCAATCGCAATCTCTTACAGCAAGCATTTTACGGCACGATTAAAATTACCCATGTACATGTACATGCGCATCATACCCATAGCCATAGAACGAATACTTGCTAACATATAGGACTTCTCCTTTGCGTTTTATGCATATAATTTACCATATTGTACGTTATTTGTCAAACATATAAACTGCAATTTGAATATTTTCACCCAAAAAATAAATAAAATATCAAACGATTTTTTTGTTTAAAATACAAAGTGAATTGACTAACAGGTTTTTTATGTGTTAAAATGGTAAAAAGTAAGGCGATGTCACAAACAATGACTGATTCTTTAAAATTAACAAAATACCTTATATTAAACCTAAAATACGGTTTAGATACAAGTAAGAGCAGGCATTTTGTGAATTTTTGCAAGGGGGCGTACTTGCCGTACGTAGGAATTGCAAAAATTTATAAATAACGAACTATTACGCCGTAGATAAAGCGTATTTTATCAGTCACTTGTTGTGACAGAGCCAAAAGTAAAAAGGCGGTAAAAAAATGAAATTCTTATTAATAGTCGGCGACGGTGCCGTGGGAAAAATGACGGTAGGGCAAGAGCTTACAAAAATAACCGATTTAAAATTATTTCACAATCACCTTACCATAGAACCTGTTTTGCAGGTTTTTGGTTATTTTAATAAGGAACTTATTGAAAAATTGAGATTTGATTTCTTTTACGAATTTGCTAAAAGTGATTTATACGGTATGATTTTTACGTGCATGTGGGCATACGACTGTGAAAAGGACTGGGAGCTTATGAACAGAACCCTGCAAATTTTTAAAGAGGTAAATGCAGAAATATATTGCGTAGAACTTACTGCGCCCTTAAACGTCCGTATTGAAAGAAATAAAACTCATAACAGGTTGGAAAACAAGCCGTCGAAGCGAGATATAGAAGGTTCTACAAATCGTCTTATAAAAAATAGTGCAGAGCATAGATTCGTAAGTCGAGACGGTGAAGTGCCCATCGATAATTTTATGCGGATAGAAAACAGCGATTTAGATGCTTCCACAGTTGCAAAAATGATTAAGGAAAAATTTAATTTATAGCAGGCGCGATATGAAGGGCATAAATTTTATAAAAGAAAAAAGGATAACGAATATTTTTCCGCTAAACAAAGGGTGGTCCAGGGATGAAAAGTATATTTTAACCGATTGTTTTGGCGAAAGATTTTTGTTAAGAATAACTGCTACCGAAAAGGAAGACCGCGCCATTAGGCAATATTCTTTTCTTCGTGAACTTCAGAATCTAAAAATAAACTGTCCAAAAGCGTTAGAATACGGCAAAACGCAAGATGCAAGGATTTACACAGTATTATCCTTTTTGCCGGGAGAAGATGGCGAAACGGCGCTTGCAATGCTATCTAAAGAAAAGGGGTATCTTTTAGGTAAAGAAGGTGGCGAAATTCTTAGAAAAATCCACTCTTTGCCCATAAGTGAAGAAATCGGAAGTTGGTGGGAACGTTACAAACCCAAAATTCAAAGAAAGGTAGACGCTCTTAAAAATTGTCCGTTAAAGATTCCAAACCAAGAAAGAATAATCGAATATTATTTAGATAACGCAAAACTAATGCAAAGTAGGCCTATGGTATTAACTCACGGCGATTACCATCTTGGCAATATGGTTGTTGATAACGGTAGGCTTGGCGTTATAGATTTTGAAAAGTGCAATTATGCCGATCCTTATGATGATTTTAAGCCGTATTGTTGGAACGTATTTGCAAATTCTTCTTTTGAACGTGGTCTTATCGACGGATATTTTAACGGAAATATACCCAAAGACTTTTTCAAAATATTAAAATTTTATACTGCGGAAAGTTTAATTTCTCATTTGCCGTGGGCAATGACTTTTGGTGAAGAAGAAATAAAAACTTCTTTTAAGGTGGCGGATAGTGCAATGCAATGGTGGGGCAATTTCGAATTAGATGTTCCCACCTGGTATAAAGATTGACCGATCGCTATTAACCCTAGCAATAAATAAAAACAGCCGTTTAATTTTCGTAAAGGATTGCACTATTTTATTTCATACAAAAAAAGACCTTGCTTTTTTTAGCAAAAAATGCTATAATAAAATACACAAAATCAAACGAAAGGAGAAATACAATGGCTATTGCATACGGTATATTATTTGCATTATCACTTGTTATGCCACCGTTATATTTTACGTGTATACGTAAAAAGCAAGACGAACCGTGGTTGCTCGTTCTATTTCTTTGCGTTTGCGTTGTAACGCTTGGTTATTTTTTGGTTTCTATTTCAAAAACAGTAGAGTTTGCGTTATGGGCGAATAAAATCACGTACTTAGGGCAAGTGGTTGTACCTATGTGTATGTTCATGATAATTTCGAAACTTTGCGGATACACTTATAAAAAATGGGTTTTAGGCGTGTTCATCTGTTTAGCTGTAATTATGTATGCTATCGTATTTACTACGGGGTGGATAGACTGGTATTATACTAACGTTACTATTGAATTTGAAAATGGCTCGGCATATCTTGTAAAAGAATATGGTATTTTGCACCCGATAAACCTTATTTACGTATTGATTTATTTCCTGTCTATGTTTGGGGTTTGCATTGCGTCGTTAGTAAAAAAGAAAGATGCGTCACAAAAACTTGCAGGATTTATGCTTGCTATCGTTCTTGGAAACGTCGCTATGTGGGTAGTAGAAAAGATTTCAACGTGGCATTTTGAAATGCTTGCCGTATCTTACGTTATGAGCGTGCTTGCATATTTTTTCGTATATATATTACTTCAAGATTATATCCGTAAAGTTGACGTAATTCAGCCTACTACGGAGAAAACGAGAGTAATAGTTTTAGACTCTATACCAAAAGCAGAAAGAATAGAAAGAGTATTAAAATTACTTCCTACGGATAAAACGTTAACAACAAGGCAAATGGAAATGTTAGACGGAATTCTAGAAGGCAAAAGTCAAAAAGAAATTGCTGCCGATTTACATATTTCTGAAAACACTGTAAAATGGCATTTAGGCATCTTATATAGTACTTTAAACGTTAGCGGTAAAGATGAAATTTTGGCACTTTTTAAGTAAAACTTAAAATTTAACGGTAGTACAAGTTGCTACCGTTTTTTTTGTTCTTTTTTGCTTAAAATTTAATAAAAACTTAAAAACCTATACCTAACCCATACTAAAACTATACCTGGCGGGTAGTGTCAAACGTATTATTATTTGATATAATAATAATGCCTAAAAATAGATCAAGGGCTAAATAGTGATAAGGAGGTAACGCATATGGTAGCAAAAAGATTGCATTTTAACGAAATTGAATTACCTGTTGTAAAAGGGCATGAAAAAGTTCTCGATAAAGATCCAACTACTGAATACTTGTTTATAAATGCTCCAAAAGATATTTACACTTTGTACTTCGATAGTTCAATGCCTAAATTTGGAAAAAACGTTTTTAACGGGTGTGCAGAAAGTAGTTGTCTTGAACTAAATATGCAGGATAGGAAAATTTGCTTTTATTGCCCCACTAGAACAAAAGGACGAAAAGATGCCCTATGGTATTTCAATATCGAGTTTATAGGCGAAAACGGTGAGATTTTTTTCTTGCCGGGGCAAATCTTGGTAAATTCTGATGAGGTTTACCGCAAAATAGTCGGCGGAAAATTACCTTTCGTCGAAATCCTTGAAAAAATAAAAATAAAAAAATACATGGATGAAACCGTGTAAAAAGGAGAAAAAAAATGAAGAAAAAGTCACTACTAATAACAATACTTCTTTTGATTTCTATTGTTGCTTTTTCTCTTACGGCGTGCAATAATGCAGTCAGCACGCTCGAAACACTCAAAAACGAATACGGGATCGTTGTTGACGGTGGCGGTTTTAAAGAAGGCTCTACCTTGGTAAGCAACGAAATCGTGGCGACCACGGAAGAAGCGGCAGAAGTTCTTACGGCAATTGCCGATCAAAACTACAATAAGGATGGTAGCGTATTTATTTTCGATATCTACGTTACGAAAGATGGGGTAAAGGTACAGCCCAACGGCAAGGTAACGGTTTCTGTTCCTATACCAAACGTTGAGATTGATAATTACCTTGTATTCCACGTTAAGGCAGATAACTCGGTGGAAAAACTTATTCCCACCGTGGCTAACGGAAAAATCTCTTTTGAAACAAGCAGTTTTTCCTACTTTGTAATTGCAGAAGATGCGCCAGCAGAACACGAACATAACTACGAGTCCGTAGTAACGCCACCAACTTGTACTCAAGACGGCTATACCACGTATACTTGTGCCTGCGGAGACTCCTACGTAGGTAACACGGTTACCGCACCCGGTCATACCTACGTTGACGGCGAATGCGAGTGCGGCGCAGATGATCCTAACTATACACCGCCTCACGTACATAGTTACACATGGGTTGAAGGAAAAGCATCCACCTGCAAAGAAGAAGGCATAGCATCTCACTATAACTGCGAAGGTTGCGGGAAAAATTTTGATGAAAATAAGAGCGAAATTGCTTCGGTTTTACTCCCGATCGGTTCGCACGAATACGGATCAATGTACTGGGGAAAATCCGCTAACTTCTGGGAAGAGGGCAATATTGAATACTGTCAATGCTCCGTGTGCGAAAAATACTTTGACAATGAATATAACGAAGTCAAAACTCCCGTAATTCCCAAATACTCAACTAATCTTTCCATCTGCGTAAACGGAAAGCCCACAGCGCTTACTCTCGACGAACAAAATGAAAGCTATATTATTTGGTCGATAAAAGGTCTTTCGGTTGTAAAAGGTGACGTGATTACCATTTGTCAAACCGATAATGCAGAATTCAGTCATAATTACTTTGCCGATGGTAACGTTGATACTTACGGAAAGATACTTACAACGGCGGCTGCTGCAAACGTAGTTCTTACAGCAACGCCTAACGGACTTATGCTGTTTATCGACGGATACAAATATGAAGGTATCGTAATTGAAATCAATGGCGAGCAATATCCTATGAACTTCGTAACCTATCCTAGTGGCGAAGAGTCAAGTTATGTTTACGGTTACGTTAATTTTGCAGTAGGCGACAAATTCGTTATCATAGATAACGTAAGCGGTACTGTTTACGATTATGACGACCTTGCTGAAGAATTATTATGGAATACTTGGGATTTCTACCGCGGTGATAACGGCGAGTTTGTGATCGATTTCTCCGCACGCTACGGAATTGAATTTGATAATAATGGAAACAAGAAAATCTATATATCTAAGGCGTTTGCACCTTACGACGGTGAATCCTTTGGCATGGTATTTGAGGGTGATCGCGAGGATGAGCTTTTCGATAGCATGGAACTTCCCACTGGCGATGATGTAGACAACGAGTTTATGTGGACTCTTACTCATTGCACGACTATGAATAACGCCGATTTTATAGAGTACATAAATAAAAACGGACTAATCTTCTGCTATACAATTATAGATATTGAAGCTGGCGAAAAATTCAGTCTTAAAAACTTCACCACGGGTGAGTTTATTGGCGCTGACTACTTGGTAGATATAACAGGCGATATTACTGCAGTTACTCGCGAAGGCGATCTGGTTTCGGTACAAAAGAGTGGTAGTTTCTACATCATCTATTTGCCAGCGTTCAACTCCTTTACAATCGAGTGCGACACAAGCGATCCTTTGGCAGAGATCAATCTCTATGCTGGCGACAAGGCGGTAACTCTTATTCCCGACGAGAACGGTGACATATTCTACGAGGGCTTCGAGTCGAAGACCTACAACCTCATTGCACTTGACGATGCAAGGTACTCGTCCTTGCCTATAATTCTTGACGAGTCCATGGATAAGACGCTTGTTGATCTTACCATCAGCGGTGATACCTATTCTGTTTATCCTACGAAGGAAGGTATCTATAACCTTCGCTATAACGTATATACAAACGTTTTATACCTTGAATACGTTGGAGAGGAGAGCGGTTCTGATGAAGAGCCGACGGTCGAATACTTGTATTCCCTTATAACAACAAACGGTAATAGCGACAATCAAACAGTTTCAATGCATGTTAACCCAACCAACTCGAAGGAGTTTTACTGTCAGGGCGTCAGCATAAAAGCAAACTACTTTATCAGCGTTATGGAAATAGCAAAGGACGGCAGCTCATCTAATACGTATGGCGCGCTTGCCGATACAGATGCATCCATTGCACAATCCTACGGCACACTTGCAATGGTTAAGATTGCCGGAACATACGACGTTTACTTTGACACAGTAAAAAAGACACTCCGACTTATTCCTGCATCCAGCTCTACTGATCAAGTACTGCCTAAAGAAATTTACATCAGCGACGAGAAAACCTATACGCTTGTGGAAAGTCCTGAAAATGCAGATGAGCTTTGCTATCTCGGTATTGTTTTGGAAAGTTATGATTCTTTTAGAATTCGTGATACAAACAATAGTTTTATTGCTGATATAACGCTTGCAGAAGGCACAGCACATGCAGATACAAGTGGCGCTGCCGTTATGGTAGAGAAGGGAGGTATCTACAACTTTTACATCAACAAGGCTACTCACGAAGTTCGAATTGAACTTGCAACAGGTGGCGATTGTGAAGAGGGGGCTTGTGTATACGACAAGGGTGTTGTAACAAAAGAGCCTACTCACATAGAAGAAGGTGTAAAAACATTCACTTGCACAATATGTGGAAGAACAAGGACGGAATCCATCGAAAAAACAAGCGGTCACAGTTTTGGCAATTATATGCCAGACGAAGTGGATGAAACAAAGCACTACAAACAATGTGCTTGTGGCGAAAAAGAAAGTGCTGATTGTACCTTTGAAGATGGTATTTGTACAGTTTGTGGAAGAGAAAAACCCGAAGATGTAGATGGAATTATTATTGTAATATCCAAAGGAACAGCGAACTTTGAAGGTAAGGACACAGTTGCGACGTACAGCAACAACTACGGCGAAAATGCAAACGTCTACATTGCTCAAGAAAATGACGTACTAAACGTTACTTTAACCGACCAAGGCGAAAGAACGTTTAAGTATTGGGTTTCGGCAACAGGCGCGATCATTCCCGATGAAGATTTTTCAATCCTTGTATTCAGAAGTGGATATTATTATCCCGTATTTGAAGATACAGATATGAATTCATTTTCAAGTCGTGTAAAAATAGGTGATGGCAACTGCGAAGAAGGCGTTCTTTACATGTCAACAAATTCTAAAGGTGATATTAAATATGAGTTAGAATTTGTAAATTACGGACGTCATGATTTTGCCGAGTATGCAAACTATAATAATCAATATCATAAGCAAGAATGTTCGATTTGTGGCGAAAGCATTTTTGAACCGCATACCGATTATACAAGAGAAACCGAAAAAGAACCTACTCATACAGAAGAAGGTATTAGAAGATACGAATGTTTCTGTGGTTACGTATGGAGGGATTCCATCCCAGCTACTGATGAACACAGCGTTGACTACGACGATTGGCATATCGTAGAAGAAAGCAAAAACGGGCAGTACGGCAAATATCGAGTTTATTGTAAATATTGTGACTACTATGAAGAATATTGGTATTTGGGTGGTTTTGATTTCGTAAGTTTTATCGATGGTAAGATGATCAACTATCAATACACATATGGCGGTAAGGTAAGCCACGACGAGTACTATTATAGTTATCGCAATGCCGAAGGTAAAAAGGTTTACATTTGGGCATTTCAATACGAGTATGAGTATGCGTCAAATGCAGACTACAACGATACGTATATCTTTATGTACATCGATGATGAAAACTCAGCAACCATCGAGCCAGTTTATCTATCTAAATCACGTGGCGATAGAAAGGCGGAATACCTGTGGGCTATTTACGGATATGCGTACGACGTAAATGGTTGGATCGATCTTTTGGATTATCCCGACCGTAATATCGGATGCAATGGTGGTATGTCTATGGGAAACAGTATGAGCGCGAGATCGTCTGTGCTTGAAGTGTATCATGACCAGTGGGCTGATACGTATAACAAGCTCCGCATCCCAACAAGCAAGGCATACAACGATTTGTCTGATACAGAATGGGAACTTTATCATGAAGGAGAAGCATTTGGCGGAAGAGCTGTTATCAGCTACGTTAAAGATATAGGAACATCACTTCAAAAATATTTCTACGTTGATAAAGCAACGGGCATTACGTACGGATACGAGGATTTTGGTACGGCTTATAGAACTACCTTTATCATGAGAACATACAAAACCATAGTATCTCCCGAGGAATTTGAGGCTCTTGACGATGACGGCAAATTGGTCAGCTACTCTTACGGTAATATCGAACAGGATATTAAGTCGCTGTGTGCTAAACGCATGGCATTTAACAACTTCACGTTGACCGTGCCACAAGAAGCGTCTGCGTTCAGACTAAGTGTGGATTTCTTGATAGATGATCTGGTTGACCTTGGCGGATATTACTCAAGTGTTTACTATAATACAGCACAAGTTTTTGACGGTGGAAGCTACATTACGTTCTCCTGGTTGGGCGAAGACGGTCTTGTGTTTGACTGTTATGAAATTTGGGACTTTGTAAATCAGAAGTGGGTAGTGCTTTCCGAGAGTCCGGAATTTACGTTTAATTCGTCAGATAATCCCAGAAGAGATGCCGCATACGTTAGAGTCGTTTATCACAAAGTTGACGTTCCTGCTGAACCGAGTGAAAGATACACTATCACAATAGAAAACGGCTATTTTGAAATTGACGGCAAGGAATACACCGGAACTGTTGAAGTACCTTTCAACACTATTGTTTATCCATATGCTAACGAAGTTGCTGGCAAAACGTTTGACCACTGGTTAGACGGCAACGGCGAAGAGTTTTACGACTACTACTTCTACGTTACTTCCGATATGACGTTGTCGCCAGTCTACACGGATACAATATACAACGTATATTGTTCAGGTTGGAATTACGACTCTTACGTCAGCGTGAATGGCGGAGAAATGCATTATAGCAACGAATTTGAAGGTAAAGCAGGCGATACGTTCGAATTGAATACAACATACAATCCCGAATACGGATGTAACGTGTTCATTGGTTGGTATCTTGAATCTTACGGCCCAAATGGACATGAATATATTTTCATTAGTGATAGCCAAACTTTCACATATGAAATAACTGGCGACGAATACGGTTCTTTATACGCAGTATGGACGACTGGAGATAATCCCATGATAAAAAAATTCGTCGATATCAAAGTTATAAATGGGTTCGTGTCTTATTCCGGCGGGGAAGGTGGTGACGTTGAAGGATTTATGCGCGACAATGCATATTCCGCTATAAGTGTATCGAATATGGGAAACGTTACTTTCTTTGATGATCCTACCGACGAAACTGTTTACACAGCTTGGGACGTAGCATACAGATACGAACTTGACGGTGAAATGGCTCACGATACAGTAGAATCGTTTGAGGACGAGTATGATTATTATCCCGCTCGGTACTGGATAGACGATCCGCAATATAATTATCCAGATGGTCTAATTAGCGTTACCGCAATTACTGTATCGAATGATAACGTAGAAGATGGAGTAGAGGAGATTTAATTATCAACTTGAAAACGCTTTAAATTATGGCTGAAAAGTTACCTGAATAAAACGTTTAAAAAAACGGTAAGCACTTAAAAATGCTTACCGTTTCTTTATGTTATATTATTTTTTTGCCTTTCTAATCGCGTTTGCAATAAGTTTGCTAATTTCCGCAAAAGGAATTATTAAAATTGCAAGCCCAACGGCTATTGCCAATTCGGTTAAGGTAATACTTTCAAAACCGAACATCGTATTAACACCAGGTGTGAATACTACGAATACCGTAAGCAAAATAGAAAGTACGAATGCACCCCAAAGCCATTTGTTTTGTTTTTTAACAGAGAAAATAGAATGGTTAAGAGAGCGAGCGTTGAAAGAGTGGAAACTTTCAGTAAGAGATAGGGTAAGGAATGCCATCGTCATTCCGTCGGGGCTAACGCCGTTGGGAATAGTCCATTCCCACACCCAATTATTTTCTATCATATGACCGATAAGGTAAGATATTAGGGTAACTAAACCGATGAATATGCCTTGTAAAACTACGTTAAGTCCAAGTCCGCCTGCAAAAATTCCTTCGTTAGGTTTTCTTGGTGCGCGCTTCATAAGGTCAGATTCACCTTCTTCCATACCAAGTGCTAAAGCGGGGAATGTATCGGTAATAAGGTTAATCCAAAGAAGGTGCATGGGGCGAAGTAGAGTAAAGCCCATCATTGTAGCTATAAATACGGATATAACTTCAGAAAGGTTGCTTGAAAGTAAAAATTGAATTGCTTTACGAATGTTTTCGTAAATCTTTCTACCTTCGCCAACGGCAGAAACTATAGTCGCAAAGTTGTCGTCTTGTAAAACCATATCTGCGGCGCTTTTCGTAACGTCCGTACCGGTAATACCCATACCGATACCAATATCCGAACTCTTAATGCTAGGTGCGTCGTTAACGCCGTCTCCGGTCATTGCAGTAATATAGTTATTGCTCTTGCAGGCCTTTACGATTCTAACTTTATGTTCGGGTTGAACACGTGCAAAAACTGATATGTTTTTTAGTGCTTCGTTAAATTCTTCGTCAGAAAGGCCGTCTAACTCAGCGCCGGTAATCGCCTGTGATGAGTCAGTAATAATTCCAAGTTCTTTAGCGATTGCAATAGCGGTGTCTTTATGGTCGCCAGTTATCATTATGGGGCGAATTCCTGCACTCTTGCATTCTTCAATAGCAACTTTAACTTCTGGGCGTACTGGGTCAATCATGCCCGTAAGACCAATAAATATAAGGTCGTTTTCAATATCTGCAGGATTTGTAAATTGTGGCAACGCGTCGTATTCACGGTAACCCGCCGCTAAAACTCTTAACGCTCTATCCGCCATGTTTTTATTCTGTGCTAAAATTTCCGCTTTCGCTTCGTCGTCAAGGGGAAGAATTTGTCCGTCCTTTAAATAGCGTGAACAGCATTTTAAGATTTCGTCGGGTGCTCCTTTCGTATATTGAACAATGCCGTTATCTACAGAGTGTAGGGTAGACATCATTTTACGCATACTGTCAAAAGGAGCTTCCGAAATACGTTTTGATTTAGCGTCTAATTCTCCCTTATCTAGTCCTAAAGAATAAGCGTAGTTAACTAAAGCGCATTCGGTAGGTTCGCCTTTGGCGTTTTTTGTTTGGTTATCTAAAACCGCATCTGAACATTGCGCCATAGCAGTTGCAAGTAAATTTTTATCGGTAGTATATTCTTCAACTACCGTCATTTTATTTTGGGTTAAAGTACCTGTTTTATCTGAGCAGATTATTTGAGTGCAGCCAAGTGTTTCAACGGCAGTAAGCCTTTTTACAACCGCTTTATTCTTAGCCATCTTGGTCATACCGATAGAAAGAACGATGGTAACCACGGTGGCAAGCCCTTCAGGTATTGCCGCAACTGCAAGAGAAACAGCTATTATAAAACTGTCTAATATACTTTCAATACCAAATCTATCTGCTGTGAACACTTTGAATGCGAAAACAACTAAACTTATACCAAGTACCAAGAAACTCAATATTTTAGAAAGAGAGTTTAGTTTTTTCTGTAGGGGAGTAACTTCTGCTTCGGTTTTTGCTAAAACGTCTGCAATTTTTCCCATTTCAGTTTGCATTCCGGTGGCGGTTACTACTGCTTTAGCTCTTCCGTATACTGCGGTAGAGCCCATATACAGCATATTCGCGCGATCACCTAAAGTAACGTCTCCGCTTTCAGAATGTAACGCTTCAGTTTGTTTGTTAACGGGCACGCTTTCTCCGGTAAGGGCAGATTCTTCCACTTTTAAAGATGCGCATTCAATAATTCTACAATCTGCAGGAATGCTGTCACCTGCTTCAATAATAACGATATCGCCAACAACCACGTCGTCATTTTTTATGGCAATTAGATTACCGTTTCTTAAAACTTTACAAGTTGATGCCGTCATTTGCTTAAGGGCTTCTATCGCTTGTTCAGCTTTACCTTCTTGAATAACGCCTAAAATTGCATTAAGAAGAACTACACCTACTATAATAAAGAATTCAGCAAAAGAAGCATCCTGCGCTCCGTGAGCCTTTTCAATAATTACCGTAACTAAGTTTACTGCCGCTGCTGCAAGTAGAACGATAATCATAGGATTAACTAATTGAGCAAAAAATCTTTTTAACGTAGAGGTTTTCTTTGCTTCAACTAATTTGTTAGGGCCATTCTGCTCAAGTCGCTTTTGAGCTTCTTCATTAGTAAGACCGTTTACGTTACTGCCAAAATGTTCAAGAACTTCATTTTCGGCTTTTAAATAAAATTTGTTAATGGTTGTATACCTCTCATTTTTATTCATTAAATATAATTGTATCCAAAATAACCTATTTTGTCAATAAAATATCAATAAATAGTTTGCAACAATTAGCAATAGTTGTAACAAAAAAAAGAACGTATTATTTTCAGGAATTATCGTTTGCTTTCATAAATATAATAATATTATGGAAAATTTAAAGTTTTACGATACACACTCGGACTTACCAACAAAATATTCAAACCTTGATCTTTCTTTGTCTATTGCCTTAAGTAACAAAAAGAAAGGTTACAAAGTAATAAATGCTATATATAAAGGAAGAGAATCTTTTTCGAATTGCTTAAATTTAGCAAAAACATTTTTCAATAAAGGATTAAGCGTAGCGTTTGAAGATTGTTGTTACCAAGATTATATTGTAGTTAACGATAAAATATCAAAGATAAAAATTAAAGAATGCGTTAGGGAACTGTATTCCTGTAAACCGCAATACCTATCTCTTGGTTGGAATTATAATAATATCTATTGTGGCGGTTGTGCAAACGAAGGCGAGTTAACAGACTACGGTAAGGTATTTATTGATGAAGCAAATTCTTTTGGTATTGCAATAGACACGGCTCATTGCAATAAAAAAAGTTTTTATTCCATCATAGAGTGTTCAGATAGGGTTTTGTGTTCTCATAGTGCCCTTGAGTGGGTTTATCCACATCGAAGAAATTTAGATAAGCAACAAATAAGGACATTGCTTGAAAAGGGTGGTGTTTTTGGATTAATAGGGGTAGGACATTTTTTAAGCGGTATTAAGAGTAATGGAAAAAATGCCTTAAACGCTTTTTGCAATCACGTTAAAGAATATATAAACGTATTTGGTATAAACGGATTGTGTATAGGTACGGATTTTTACGGAAGCGATGCTCCTTTCTTTAATGATGGAGATTATAATTTTATCGCTTTATTAACCGAAATGCTAAAAAATAATGGATTAAAAGATGAGGAAGTAAAAATGATTTTATACAATAACGCACTCAATTTTTTCAAAAATACCAGTCGCTAAAGTGTTGAAAATGTGACAAAAATTAGTTTTTTTGTTAAAAAACACATTAAAGTGAAAATACGCTTTTTAATAATTTGACAAAATAACTTACTGTTAGTATAATGAGAAAAAATCAAAATTTGAACTTGGTAGCGTTTATCGTGTCTGAGTTGGAGATTTTTATGAATTACAAAATGTTGTATGAAAATTGGGTTTCTAATCCTTTGCTTTGTGCTGAAGGACTTAACGAGCTATCTTCTATAGCAAACGATGAAAAGCAAATAGAATATCGTTTTGGCGCAGAACTTGCCTTTGGTACTGCTGGAATGAGGGGGCTTATAGGTTACGGTACTAACATGATGAATATATATACCGTAAGAAGAGCAACTAAAGGACTTGCAGATTACGTAATCGGCTTAGGTTCAAAGGCAATGGCTAAAGGGGTAGTTATATCTTACGATACTAGAAGATATTCTAATACCTTTGCTATGGCGGCAGCAGGCGTTCTTATTGCTAACGGGATTAAGGTTTATATGTATTCCGAACCACGCCCTGTTCCAATGCTTAGTTACGCTGTAAGAAAACTTAAAACGGTGGCGGGCATAATGATAACGGCAAGTCACAATCCCAAGGAATACAACGGATATAAAGTTTATGGCGAAGACGGGGCTCAAATGTCACCAGAGGCAACTGCGGTCGTCGTTGAAAACATAAAGAAAGTAAAAGATTATTTTACTATTAATACGGTAGATGTAACGTCTGCGTCTCAAATGAGCGCGATAGAGTTAATCAGTAAGAGATTTGAACGTGGATATTACTCGATAGTTAGAAAACAGGGTCTTTCTAAAAAAGCAGTAAAGGCAATGGGTAAAAAACTAAAAATCGTGTATACTTCATTGCACGGTACTGGCTTAGTTCCCGTAACCACAGTTCTTAAAAAGATGGGAATAAATCCCGAAACGGTTTCAGAGCAAAAATCGTACGATGGGGAATATCCTACTGTTGAAGTCCCAAATCCTGAAAATAAAGAAGCTTTAAAAATGGCTATTGATTTAGCAAATAAAATTAAGGCTGACGTAGTTTTTGGAACTGATCCTGATTGTGATAGACTTGGTGTTGCAATTCGCAATGAAGAAGGCGAGTTTGTGGGGCTTACAGGTAACCAAGTCGGCGCATTGATGCTCGAATATATATTAATGCGTTTGAAACAGGATAAGAAACTTCCCGAAAATGCGGTTGCGGTTAAGAGCTTTGTTTCCACTAATCTTGCAAGAGCAATATGTGACAGTTATGGTGTTGAATTATGTGAAACGCCAGTTGGGTTTAAGTTTATAGGTGAAAAAATAAAAAATTACGAGCAAACTAATTCGAAAACCTTCGTATTTGGATTTGAAGAATCTTGCGGATATCTCCGTGGGACTCACGCAAGGGATAAAGATGCGGTAGTCGCAAGTATGCTATTTGCAGAAATGGCGTGTTGGTGCGCATACAAAGGTAAATCGGTATATTCTTTATTAACCGATATATACGAAAGATTAGGGTATGTTTACGATAATACGATAAGCGTTAAGTATAGCGGTTTAAACGCTATGGCAGATATGAATGCTGTAGTAGAAAAAATGCGCAAATTGAAACCTGAAAAAATCGATATTTATAACATTGTGGCTATTCGTGACTATTTAGAAGGTAAAAGATATTGCGGTGATAAAGTAGAAGACTTGGAATATAGTGGAGTTAACTGTTTATATTATGAGTTAGAAAACGGAAGTTTCGTATGCTTACGTCCCAGTGGTACAGAACCTAAACTTAAAATATACTATTCTGTAAGCGCAAAAAACCAAGAAACATGCGAAAAAAATTATAATGAACTACAGTCAGCTTTCGGAAAAATGATTGAGTCGTAAAAAACTTGAAAACTTTTCAAAAAAAATTAAAAAAACATAAAATTTTGCTTGACTTAAAAATTTATTAGTGTTATTATAGGTAGGCTGTCACGCGAAAAGTGACGCTGGCAACGGATGTTGCCGTATGAAGATTGACAACTGCATAGAGCATTAGAAGTAAAGAAAACTTTTAATGAACATTCAGCATTTTGATTTTAACGAAAGTTAGAAAAAAAAGAAGAGTGTAACAATAAAGTACAGAAGGCAAAGAAAAAAAAATAAAAAAGAAATAGACTTTAAATAATCCTAAAAAGATTAGGTTAATGTGGAAACACATACTAAGGTCTAGAATTTTCGAAACGTAAAAGGTAACGAGAACAAAATTCGACGGATTGCGAAAAAGCAATCAAAGAAAAGAATAA
>JAZOCA010000033.1:0-7908 GCA_045596285.1 Christensenellaceae bacterium
TGTTAAAATTGAAACTGAAAAAATTGTAACAGCAATAAAGAAAACAAGCGTCTTCGAATTAACGTGCGCAGATGGAAGCAAGTTTTATTCACACAAAGTTATTTTAGCATTTGGCGGAAAGAGCGGTGCTGGATTTTTTACTGATGGAAAGAGTTATTCATTAGCAACGTCTTTAGGCCATTCGATTACCAAACTTGCACCTTCTTTAGTGCAATTAAAGTGTAATAAGGAAAAAATAAAAGGCTTAAAAGGTATTAAGCAGGAAGTAAAAGTAGGCCTATATGGCGATAAACGGCATATTGTATCATTCTGTGGGGATATTTTATTTACAGATTATGGTATAAGCGGTAATAGTATTTTTTCATTATCTGCATATCTTAATGGGATAACTAATCCATATGTCATAATTGAATTTTTACCAAACCACAGTAAAAAGTTGTTGTGTGAAAAACTTATAAAAAAGTGTAAGAATCATATTACTTGGGAAGAACTTTTAATATCTTATTTGCCAGCAAGACTGAATATTATAATACTGAAAGAATGTGGATTAAATCATTTGGAATGTGCAAACGCTAAACACGTTGAAAGAGTTGTTAAAACTATAAAAGAATTTAAACTTGAAATTTTGGGAACTGCGGGTTTTGAAAATTCTCAAGTTACTTCTGGCGGATTATGCACAAGTGAATTTGATTCAAACACTTTGCAAAGCAAAAAAGTTAAAAATTTGTATGCAATCGGTGAATGTTTAAATGTAGATGGCGACTGCGGTGGTTACAATCTTCAATGGGCATTTACAAGTGCTATGATTGCGGCAAAGGAGATCTTAGATGAGGAGAGTTAACGGAATAAAACTTGCCATAGGAGAAGATGAGTCTTTTCTTATTTCTAAAGTTGCCAAATTGCAAAAGGTAAAAGTCAATGACATAAAAACTTTTCAGATTGTAAAAAAATCACTTGATGCGCGTGATAAGAATAATATATTTTACACCTATAATGTTGATTATTCTTTAACCGAAGAAGTCCATGCCGAAGTCGATTATCCCATAGTTAATGGTAATGTTAGCGTTATCGGCGCAGGCCCTTGTGGGTTATTTTGTGCTTTATATTTGGCTCGTTGTGGCGTAAAGGTAACTTTGTTTGAAAGGGGTAGCGATGTTGATGAAAGAGCAAAAATAAACCAACAATTTCTAAAAACGAGAATTCTTAATACTGACTGCAATATTCAGTTTGGCGAAGGTGGCGCTGGAACATTTTCAGATGGGAAATTGAACACCCAAGTTAACAATGATAGAATTAAGAAAGTTCTTAATGATTTTGTTCGTTTTGGAGCACCTAAGGAAGTTGCGTATTTGGCAAAGCCACATGTTGGAAGCGATAATTTGCCCAAAGTTGTTAAAAATATCAGAAATGAAATAATACGATTAGGTGGAACCGTTCATTTTAACACAAAAGTAACCGATTTTGATATTAAAAATGGTAGCATTTTGGGCTTAACGTATAGAAAAGATAATAGAGAGTTTTATTTTTCAACTAATAACGTTGTTTTGGCAGTTGGACACAGTTCACGTGATACCTTTGAAACGTTATTTAAGTTGGGCGTGATGATGGAGAGTAAAGAATTTGCCGTTGGTTTTAGAATTGAGCACCTACAAGAGCAAATAGGTTATTCTCAATATGGAAAGTTGTATAAAATGCTTCCTTCTGCTGACTATAAACTAGTAAGTCATGCGGGAGAACGAGATGTTTTTAGTTTTTGTATGTGTCCAGGTGGGTACGTTATGCCATCTACAAGTGAAGAATATTCTGTTGTTACGAATGGAATGAGTGAATACGCTCGTGATGGCGTAAATGCAAATAGTGCAATTGTTTGTAAAGTATTAAAAAGTGATTTTATGGGAGAAGATGCTCTTGCTGGAGTAAGATTTCAAAGAGAGCTCGAAAAAAAGGCCTATATTTGTGGTGGCAGCAACTATAACGCTCCCGTACAACTTGTAAAAGATTTTATAAATAAAAAAGAGAGTTCTTATTTTACAGACGTTAAGCCCACTTATCAAATGGGTACTTCTTTTTATCCTTTACATGAATTTTTTAATAAAACGTTTACAAATGCTTTGACTTGTGCTATAATTGATATGGGAAAAAAGATCAATGGGTTTTGCGACGGTGGAGCTATTTTTACTGCGGTAGAGAGTAGAACGTCATCGCCTTTACGCATTCTTCGCGGTTTGGATTGTCAAAGTGTAAACGTTTTAGGTTTATATCCTGCTGGCGAAGGGGCAGGATATGCCGGCGGAATTACTAGCGCTGCAGCAGACGGTATTAAAATTGCTGAAGCAATAATTAATAAATTTAATATTTAATACTTTTTTATTCTTTCTTATAAATTTTTATACATTTTTTTATTTTATATTTATTTTTTTAAATTTTTATACAATATAATATGAGGTGTAATATGCGCGTTGAATATTTAGGGCACGCTTGTTTTTTGCTTGCCGATAATAATTTCACGTTGATAATAGATCCTTTTAAAGAAATCGGTTATGATTGTGAAATTAGAAAATCGGATTTTTGCGTTTGCTCTCATCTTCATTATGATCATTGTGCAACTGATCGTGTTTTGGGATGTACAATAATAGATGATAGTAACATTTCGCTATTTAACTGGATTAAGTCTATACCGTCGTTTCATGACGAGGTTAATGGCTCAATACGCGGTAAAAATCTTATTCATATTGTTAATGGTTCTTATACAGTCTGCCATTTAGGGGATTTAGGTATGCCTTATAATGAAGATTTGTGCAGAGCAATCGGCGATGTGGATATTTTACTTATTCCTGTAGGTGGAAAGTATACTATTGATTCAAATGAAGCAAAAAAATACGTGCAAGGCATCAATCCTAAAATAGTAATTCCAATGCATTATAAAACTAAAAAAAGTGATATTGATATATCAAAAAAGGATGGTTTTATAAAAGGCTATACGAATATTGTAAAAAGTGATACTGTGATTAATATTACAGAGTTACCTGATGAAATGATAATATATGATATCATCGATGATAATTTTTAAAGGGAATAATTATGATTAACCAAAGAGAAATTCAATTAGAGCAATTAAATAATTTAACTATTTACAAATTGCGTATTATTTTAACTGAGTTAAACGGAGTTCCTTCTTTTAAAACTGCAGATGAGATTAGAAAAGAAATTTTACTATTTTATAAGGCGAAAAAATCTAATTTACAAGAAAATACTTCTTTAGAAATAGCCGATGATAATGGTAATATAGTTGAGTTAGAAATGTCAGGAAAAGGAGATATTATTTTTGATATAGAAATTCCTGAAGAACCAAAATCTGATGTTAAATGCGTTAGAGGTATGGGGAGTCTTTTTTCTAACCTTTTTAATTATTCTAATTGTGATGTTGGAGGTTTATACGATCCAACAGTTTATGAATTTAGAGATAGCGGAAGTGAAGCCCGATTTGAGGAAACAAGATTGATGGCAGGCGTTTTAGATTGCCGAGATAATTATGGGTTTTTAAAGCCAATATTTTATGGGGATAGGAAAGGGGATACTTACGTAGAAAAAGGTATTATTGCCCACTATAACTTAAAAAAAGGCGATTATATCGTTGGATATGCTCACAATAAGCAAGAAAACGTTGCATATAGTTTATGCGACGTAATGCAAATAAACGGAGTTCCTATTGAAACCTTCGTTCGCTCCCGCGATTTTGATGAAAGAAGGGTTGTATATCCCAAAAAAAGTTTAATTTCTCCTTTTGAAAAAGATAAAACGGTGCGTGCAATAGATATGATTTCTCCCATAGGGAAAGGTCAGAGGGGGTTAATCGTAGCACCACCTAAAGCCGGTAAGACGACGCTATTAAAGAAACTTGCAAAATCAATAATTGAATCTAATGAAGAAGTTATGATTATGCTTTTATTGATCGATGAAAGGCCAGAGGAAGTAAGTGATTTTGAACAATCTATTCCTGGAGCAGAAATTATTGCTTCAACTTTTGATGAAGGTCCGGAAAGGCATGTTAAAATAGCTGAATTAGCTGTTTCACGCGCAAAAAGACTAGTAGAAATGGGTAGGGACGTTGTAATTTTGCTTGATTCAATAACTAAGTTGGCAAGAGCGTATAACGTGATTTTACCATCGAATGGAAAGGTTTTATCGGGTGGCATTGATCCTCAATCGTTAACTTACGCTAAAAAGATATTTGGAGCTGCTCGTAATTTTAGTGAATTTGGTTCACTTACGATTATTGCAACGGCTCTTGTTGAAACTGGTAGTAAACTGGATGAGGTTGTTTTTGAAGAGTTTAAGGGAACTGGAAATATGGAAATAGTTCTTTCAAAAGAACTTGCAGAAAGAAGAATTTTTCCCGCTATTGATATGTATAAATCGGGGACTCGAAAAGATGATCTTATTGTTAGTGAAGATAAGTTAGACGCGATGATGAAGGTAAGAAGTCGTTTGGCGGTAAAAGGCAACTCTAATGAAATCTTTTTAGAAATGATTAAACAGTCTAAAGATAACGAAGATTTTATAAAAAAGGTTGATTATTGGTTAAAAGCAATTTTTGATTAAAGCGCTGTTAATCGGACTATAGACCGACATTTGCTTTAAAGATTAACAAAGTATTCATATATTGAAAGTCCATTTTTCATTCTTTCAGGGTGGAATTGAACGCCAATAATTTTATTATTATTGCTTTCAATTGCTTCAATGCAGTTATCGATACTCTTTGCTCTAATATGTAGACAAGGTGCAATTTTTTCAATCGATTGTCTGTGTGATGAATTAACAATCTTCGTATAACACTGCCTATAAATATCTTTTATAAAACCACTTTCAAGTTTTATTTGATGATATATATCGGTACCAGCTTTATAATGGGTAACGTTAGATTCTATTTTTTGATTAAGCGTTCCGCCGAAGAAGACGTTAATTATTTGCATTCCACGACATACTCCAAGTATCGGGCGTTTATTTTTATAAAAATAGTTTATTAAATATAATTCGTTGTAATCGCGTTTTAAATTTGTATCATTACAAGAAAGAAGTGGTTTATTATAAAAGAAAGGCAAAACGTCGCCTCCTCCAATAAGAAGTAGGTGAGTGCAATCGTAGCTTTTTTTTACGTCTTCTGTTGCAACGTAGTCTACTTTTAAACTTTTTAAAGCGTTAATGTAATTTTTAGCATTATTTTCTTTTCCGTAAATAAAAATTTTAGTCATAATATATAATACGGGATAAAAATATTTTATGACATTATAGGTAATTATGAAAAAAATCGGCATGATAGTAGCAATGAATAAAGAACTAAAAGAATACTTTACAAAACTTGGTAAGGTAGAAGATTTAAGCGATAGCGCTTATAATGTGTGGAGCGCTGAAGTATACGATAAGCAATTATTTATTGTAAAATCTGGAGTGGGTGAAATAGCTGCTGCAGCGGCAACTCAATATTTAATAACTAAATACAACGTTGATATTATAATTAATTTTGGTATATGTGGAAAACTTTCATCTGATCTTAAAATTTTAGATACAGTTATTGTAAAAAGTGTAGTTCATTATCAGTTTGACGTTTCCGAAATCGATAATGTAAAACCGGGTGTATATATGAATAACTCCCCCTACATAAATACTGATAATCGACTTATAGCCCAACTTCTTGAATTGGATTCCACCTTAAAAACCGCAATTTGTGCATCGGGAGATATATTCGTTTCAAGGCGAGAAGATAAGGAAAGGTTAGTTACAGAATATAGTGCAGATATTTGTGAAATGGAATGCGCTGGAATTTTAATTACATGTATTAAGAATAAGAAAGAATGTGTAATCATAAAATCGGTAAGTGATGATTGCGACGGAATGGATTTTGTAACGTATTGCGAACTTGCTTGCAAAAAATACGTTGAAATCGTTGATAAGTTTGTTAAAGTATATTAAATTAGGTGTAGTATGAAAAAAGGTTTTTTAATACTTTTTAAGTTATTTGCTACAATGTTTAAAATAGGCTTATTTACCTTTGGTGGAGGGTATGCAATGGTTGCCGTATTTGAAAACGAGTTTGTAAGCAATAAAAAATGGATTGAACAAGAAGAATTTACTGATTTAATTGCGATAGCAGAGTCAACTCCCGGTCCTATTGCAATTAATAGCGCAACTTACATTGGCTATAAGGTTGCTGGATTTTGGGGCTCTTTTTTTGCTACGCTTGGTATGATTTTACCTTCATTAGTAATCATATACGTGATATCTTTATTTTTTGATCAATTCCTTGCAATAGAATATGTTGGCTATGCGTTTAAAGGAATTCAAGCTTGTGTGTCGTTTATTATTTTGTCTGCTGGAATAAAAATGTTTGTAAAAAGCAAAAAAACATTGCTTTCGGTTATTATATTTATTATAGTTAGCGTTTCAACGATATTATGTTCATTATTAGCTGTTGATTTTTCTTCGATATACTATATTTTAATCGGTGCTTTAGTTGGTCTGTTTATATATTTGATTACTTATGCAGCTAAAAAATTAAAGAAAAACGTCTCGAAAGATAGCGAGTCTAAGGAGGATTAAAAAAAATGAATATATATTTAGAATTGTTTTTAACCTTCTTTAAAATAGGTGGTGTTACTTTCGGCGGTGGATATGCGATGATTCCGTTGGTGCAAGAAGCGGTTGTTCCCAAATGGTTATCGGAAGAAATGTTTATGAATTTTATTGCCGTTGCTGAATCGACGCCCGGGCCTATAGCGTTAAATATGGCGACTTTTATAGGATCGTCTCAAGCTGGATTGCTTGGGTCTATTGCAGCAACTATCGGCGTTGTGCTTCCTTCATTTATTATTATTTTGTTAATTGTTGCTCTGATTAAGAATTTGATTAAATATCCCGCTGTTCAAGCGGTTTTAAAAGGTATTAGACCAGTAGCTCTTGCTTTAATTTTGTCAACTGGTATAACCATGACTCTAAAGACTTTATTCGGTTTATCAACTATAACTTCTAAAGTTGTGATAGAAACTAAAGGTATAATTATTTTCACTATAGTTGCATTAATTTATGGAGTATATTACTTGTTAAGAAAAAAATTTATATCACCGATAATTCTAATTATAATATCGGCAGGCTTGGGGATAGCATTATACGCTTTTTAATATTTAAGAATATGAACGATAAGATTTGTTATATTGTATGTGCTGGTGAAAAAACACCTTTGAATTTTAGTAAGAGTGAGAATGATGTTCTTATAGTGGCCGACGGTGGATATAAATATTTAAATGAATTGAATCAACCATGTGATATACTTGTTGGGGATTTTGACTCGATCAATAAAATACCAAGTGGTGTAAACGTAAAAAAACTCAACGTTGAAAAGGATGAAACGGATACCTTTGTGTGCGTTGAGGAGGGATTAAAAAGGGGATGCAATAAGTTCTATATTTATTGTGGTACTGGTGGTAGAGTTGATCATACTATAGCGAATGTTCAAACTTTAATTTATCTTGCTAAAAAAAATATTTATGCATATTTATTCACAAATAATGGTCAAGTAATAACTGCAATACCGGAAAATAAGGCTCTTACTTTTTCCGAAAAAGCAAAAGGAATAATTTCATTTTTTGCAACTGAAAAAGAGGTTTGCGGGGTAAATATAAACGGATTAAAATATGGGTTAAAAAATGGAACGTTAAGCAATTCTTTTCCGTTAGCTATTAGTAATTCATTTATAGGTAAAAATTCGAGTGTATATGCAGAAAAAGGCGTACTTTTAGCGGTTTTTTTAGCTGAGAATATAAATAATATAACTTAGAATAGCTAAAAAATATGCTCGAAATTTTATCAATATTAACGTTGATTGCATTACTACAATTATTTTTAATCTCCGAT
>JAZOCA010000034.1:0-8865 GCA_045596285.1 Christensenellaceae bacterium
ATATAACTAACGATGGGTTTACTGCAAATCAGTTATGGGAAGAAAGTCGAGCCAAAAAGATAATGGATCTTTGCGTAGAAGTTGGTATGGATAAAGTCATTTTGACCGACTTTTACGTTAGAGACCTTGCGTTAGAAACAAATCTTGTTGGTGAGGGTACAACGTTTAGGATTGACTCAACTAACTTTACTAAACCCGAATATGATGGCGATAATAGAACTAAAGAAGAACGCGCGCTTGACGCTTATATCTGGAACAGAATGAAGATATACGCTGATCACCCAACATTTTATGGTTTGAATATGTATGACGAACCAAGATGGGAGCTCGCGGATAGTTTAGGTAAGGTATATAAATCTATTCGCAGAATAAGTAAAATTCATGATTTGGGGTATCTTTATATTCAAACTAATCTTGGACCAATAGGATTTTATACCGATTTCTTGATAGAGTATACCAAAACTGAAGACGGAAAATTTCTTGATAGTAATGGCAACGAAATTGATTATGAAAAGGCATATAGAAAACACGTTGAAGATTATATTTTAGCAACAGGGGCAGACAAACTTTCGGTAGATATCTATGCGTTTAGACGTACTGGACTTTGGGCTGGACATTTCCAAACGTTACAAATTTTTAAGGAAGTTTGTCAAAAATACGGGGTTGAAGTAACTTACGTTGCTCAAAGTTTTCAATCGTTTAATGGAACTTTAGAAGGACACTCTAAAGTTGGTAAGAGCGAAATGATGTGGGAAGCGAATGTTGCTTTGGGTTTTGGTGTAACAAACTATGTTTATTACACCTATTTCCAAAACTCGGCGTATTCTTCGTCGGGAGAGAAACGAAACGATGAAGCAACGTTTATTAACTGGAAAGGCGAAAAGACCGAAATCTATTATTATGGACAGTACATTTTAGACTATCTAAAGAATTTTCACGATATAATCAGTAACTATGAATATCAAGGCGCGAAATTTTATAGAGTAGACGGCGTTTCAACTTTCGACTTGTCTTCATACTTTTCAAGTGTTGTAGATAACGTTACGGGAACTACTGTTCCGTTTGACAATAGTCATGAGTTTGAACTTGTAAAAGGTGTTGAGTACGACAACGAAATAGTGTTTATGTCAGAACTTAAAGATGAGAATAACGACCTCTATATGTATATGATTCAAAACGTAATAGATCCGCGAAACGCAAAAATTGGAAATACTGACCTTAACGTTACCGTTGATTTTGGCGATTATAAATGGGTTGCCGAATATGATTGTGGAAATCTTCGTTACGTTAAACTGATTGACGGAAAGTATAACACTTCGCTTTCTGCAGGTTATGCAAAATTTGTTATTCCGTTAGAATAAATTTAAGTAAATTAGTGGGCTCTCATAACCACAAAAAAATATAAAAGGAGAAATCTTATGAGAAAAAAATATCAAACAATGGAAGTGGAGTTCGAATATTTCGAAACTTCAGACGTAGTGCTGGCATCTGTTCCGATAGGCGACGGCTTTGACGGAACGTTAGAGGACATTTACGATTTATTGTAAGGAGGATGGTAAAATGAAAAACTCTTTAAGAAAAAACCTTGTAACTATTTTAACTTTGGTATTATTCGTGTGTATGCTCTTTAGTAGTGTGGGAGTGTTGGGTAGAGTGGTTAGCTTTGCTGACACTACGACTACTGCTGCAATGCAAGTAGAAGGTGCGTCGGTAAGAGTTACTGACGAGGCTTCTTCAGGTATTAGATTTAGGGCAAGGCTAAATAAAGCTGAGTACGATGGACTTTATTCACAGTATGACGGAAAAGTTAAGGCGGGTATGATTATCGTTCCAACCGACTACATAGAAAAAGCAGGTGGACATACTTTTAGTGCGTTCGCTGCCGCTAATCTTCCTGTTAGTGCGGGTGGTGTAGACGAGTTTAAGAAAGTAACCGTTGCAGAAACGGAATATTACGAATTCGCAATAAGTTTAATTAACATCAAAGACGGCAACTACGTTCGTGATTTCGAAGGTATCGTTTACATTGAAGTTGAAAGCGATAGCACCGTTGCAGGCTTTGAATTTTACGGCGGTAAATATTACGCTTACGGTGCAAGGAACGAAGAATACGCTAGAAATATTTATTCAGTAGCAAATTTAACTTATAACGATAGAGTAGAGGCTGAAGATGCAGATCACCCTCACGAAGTGGATGGTAAATGGCTTTCCGTTGATGAAACCGGGTTGGGAATCGTAAAGTCTTACGTTGACGGCGTTGCAGACTTAAAGTTTGATACGGCTAATAGTAAAATTGCAGTTGCAAATAATTCCGACTATTACACTTCTCCGTTTGAAGATGCAATTTATTTAGCGGAGAATGGCGATGCTTACGTGTATAATGCAAAATCAGTTCTATACAATGGTAAGAAAGTAACTGAAAAATATAGCGACGGTGCAAACGGAGTTGCAGTTTATAAAGCGCAATCGCTCGGTGCAACTGTAAATGCCGATAATACTATCACTTTAAAGAACGTTGACTATGTTAATAGAACGAAAGCATATTTCGACGAAAAAGAAAACAGTTACGTTTCAGCCAAAGGTCAATACGGAATCGGTACCAAAGTATCTATCAAAGGTAGAGGTGGAAATCTTCCTTATATTATGTTCGGCGTTGATAATATTAACGGTTGGATGACTGAAAAGGGCGGTAGTGGTCTTTTAATAGTCGGCGGAAACATTACTAAAACTGCAAAAGATGAAGGATCATTACTCAGTATATACGGTCCTAACAGAACTGAAGTAACGAATTGGACTGCGGCTAAAGCAACGCAAGTGCCTATTAACGATACTACCACCATATTCAACGTTGGCTCTAAAGGTTATTTTAATAATAATAGATTGAATTCTAGTTGTGCAAACCTTATTTGGACAATTACCTACACGTTGGAACTTGATGAAACCGATGGCACGCTAGTTGTTGCATTGACTTTTGATGGCGATAATACTGGTATTAACGGTACTATTGATACTGGACTTGTTTGGGAAGAAGATATATCTGCTGGCTCAATAGTTGCGTTTGCCGCATTGTACGGTCAAACTATTGATGGTGTATGGACTCCTTACGATACAACATTCTCGTGGGAAATTACAGATAATTCTTCAAAAGGAGCAACCTTTAATGAAGATGGTACTGTAACCTTAAAGAACGTTAACTATACCAATATGACCAAAGCGTATTTTACAGGAACGGAAAATAGTTACGTTTCTGCACAAGGAAAATACGGTGTAGGAACTGACGTTACGTTAGAGTTCACCGGTGGCAACGTTCCTAACGTAATTCTTTTCGCTGATAAGATTAACGGTAATATGACTAGCGATGGCGGAAAAGGTATTTTAATAATGCCTGGTAATATCCAAAAGACAAGTTCTAGAAATCAGGCCTTCCGTATTTACGGGCCTAATAGAATGTCTGGCTCAAATGTTGACGCTGATACAGGCTTAACCTTTACCAATGCTACAAGTGAATATAATAAAAACTACTATTTATTATCTAGATTTAATCAAAGTTCAACAGTTAACTTCAAATGGGTTATAACCACTACTTTAACAGAAACTAATACTGTAACTTTAATCTTTAAGTTGTACGAAAATGGAACATTAGTAAACACTAGTACATTTGCAACCGCACTAATTTATGGTACGGACGTATCTGCAGGTTCAATCATTATTCTTGCAGGTGTAAACGGAACTGGTACAGGTGATAGTTTTGTTCCTTACGACACTACGTTTAAGTGCACTATAGACGATAATTTATCTAATGGCGCAACCTTTAACGACGATGGTACTATTACTTTGACCAATGTAGACTACGTGAACAGAACCAAAGCATACTTCGATCAAAAAGAAAACAGTTACGTTGCAAAACAAGGAAAATATGGTATTGGTACTGTCGTTACAGTTAGCGGTGTGGGTGCAAACATTCCGATTTTAGGTTTTTGTATCGACAATATTAATGGCTCAATGACTTCTAACGGTGGCAAAGGTTTGTTGTTTGTTGGTGGCAACGTAACAAAAACGGCAGCTTATGAAGCGCAAAAAGTATTGATGTTTGGTCCAAACAGAACTAGTTCTTCAAACTGGACTGCGTCAGAAATTAATTACACGGCTGCAAGCGCGACTCAAACGCCATATACGATAGGCTGGCAGGCAAACAATGCTAGCACTAGTGCGTGGACCATGACTTATACTTTGGCGCTAGATTCGAGCGACAACACCTTGGTTATCGACGTTACCTATGCTGGAGTACAAAACTTCTCAAATTCTTTCGATACGGGCTTGGTGTGGGAAACTGATATAAGCGCAGGCTCTGTAGTGGCGTATGCGGCAGTATATGGTAAAACTATTGATAGTGTTTGGACACCAATAGACACTACGTTCTCTTGGAAAGTTACTGCTGGTGCGTAAAGATTAATAAATTAAATTCACACGGCGTATCGTTTGATGCGCCGTGTTGTATAAAAGGAGATAAAAATGAGAGAACATTTTGAGTTTTTTGGGTATAATTCCCCAACGGACGGAAAGTTTTACATAAATGAAGTTGAATATACGCTCGGAGAAGATTATCGCAACGTAAAACGCTATAAAGAATATGCTAACGTTGGTTTTACTATGTTAATGTTACAGCATTGTAATACTTATATGGGAGAATACTGGGAAACTTCCGCTTGTAAAAAGTGTCTTGACACGGCAAAAGCGGCGGGGATAAAAAGGGTTATCGTTGATGATAAACGACTTCGGGATATAATTAAGTTTAGGGGCGGTATAATAGGTGAAGATAAGCAGTTTAAGAATGAACAGCAACTAGACGCTTACGTTACTAGTTGCGTAGAAAATTACCGCAACCACGAAAGTTTTTATGGGTTATTGTTGTATGATGAGCCGGTGCATTATTTTTTAGAGGCGTATGGGCAGGTTGTTAAGTCGTTAAAAAGAGTTTTACCAGGGGTATATTTACATTGTAATTTACTTCCATATTCAAATATGGACTGGCTTGCTGACAATGAAATAAATACGCGTGATTCTTTCTATTCTTATCTAAATAAATTTGTTGACCAAACTGGGTACGATACCATTTGTGTGGACGAATATGCTTTTCGTCGCGGATATTTAATAGGGGCGTATTCGATATTAACATTTCAAATTATGGCTAACGTTGCAAGGGATAGAGGCGTTAATACTAAAGCTGTGTTGCAATCTTTCGTGCATTATAACGGGCAGCACTTAATTCATAGGCACTTAACGGAGTCAGATATGTACTGGCAAACTAACCTAGTAATGGGGTTAGGTTTTAAGGAGTTTGCATTCTTTACGTATATGACCAAAGCAAAACTTCAAATTGCAGGGCATCTTGCCTCCGACGGTATTGACGGCGGTGCTTTTATAAATCACGATGGTACTCGAACAAGATTGTATTATTTTACTAAAAAAATTATTAGTGAAATGAAGGCATTTGAGTCAGTAATGTTAAAGTACTCTTATCTTGATAATTACGTTATTTTAGAGGAGGAAAAGACTTATGACGATTTCCCGCACATTAAAGAGATAGAGCATAACGAAAAACCTGCGCCTATTAAAGTTGTTCCAAGTAGTGGTGTTGTGTTTGAAACGGAGCTTGAGAGTAAAGAAACTAATTCTAAGATGTTTATGATCGAAAATATTTCAAACGTTAAAGAAGAAATAGATACTGGAATCATAATGAAGGCAAATATTGACTTAACTAGTGTTTTAGAAGGTGCAAAAGATTATAAGATTTATTTTAGAAGCAAAGAATTAAAGGTTATACTTAAAGACGGTGTGTTTAACAGAAAATTACGTTGCGGTGATGCAATATTTATAGAGGTGTTCTACGCGTAATTTATAATAAAGGAAACAAACTGTATAACGTGTGATTTACATACAACGTAAAAAGGTGTTGAAAATTAATTTCAACACCTTTTTATCATTATGTAATATCGCTTTTATTTAGACAGTTTATTGCTTTAATGGATAAGTGTGATTTAAAATAAAAAGTACTCAGTTAAACCAAAGAAGGTTCAACTGAGTACAATCTGGCGGAAAGGATGGGATTCGAACCACAAAATGAAAGTGTTAAATCATTAAATATTGTCTATTGTTTTTTAGGTTTTCGCTCCCCAAATTTTCCCCTGAAAAGTTAGAGTTAAAATTCGTTATTTATCCAACAAATAAAAAAGTGTTGATTTTCTACAAAAATTGTGCATAATATGGATTATCTTCCCAGAGTGTGATGAAAAACAAGAGTAAAGATGAAAGATGCAGGTGTGAGTTTCGTGTGAGTATTGCGATTTGCTCTACTTGTTTTATGGGTATCGTAAATTAAAAAATCGAATGTATGTCAATTTAAAGTATAAAAAATTTTGATGACTTTTAATTTTTAGTTGCATTTGTTAATAAAATATGTTATAATCAAAAATAAATATGTAATTGTTGGGTGATAAAAGCGGAAGAGAACGATTATTCGTCACCGAAGAAGTAATGCTTTCAGGTAAAAGGACCGTTTTTTGACAACACTTTGGAGAATGCGTTAACGCTACCGAAGAAGCAATTTGTTTTATAGCAGAGAATCTTTCAGGTAAAAAGACAAAGTTGTGTTTAGGAGTAAACATGGACTCTGTCTTTTTTTGTTTGGAAATTTTAGGAGTAATCGCATTTTCTATATCGGGGGCATTAGTTGCTATAAGAAGTAAATTTGATATTTTCGGTGTTTTAGTGGTAGGTGTTATTACTGCTGTGGGTGGTGGAATTACAAGGGATATACTAGTAGGTCAGCTACCACCGAAAATATTTGATAACGCCTATTTGGTAGCGGTTGCAGCTCTGTCAGCCGTTTTAACATTCGTGCTTGCATATTTTAAGGGGAGAAAATTTTTCATTATCCAAGAAAAAATAGAAGAGATAAATAATTATTTTGATGCGCTTGGACTGGCGGTATTCACTGTGATGGGAGTGGAAACGACTTTAAATTATGGGTTTTCATATAATATACTTATTTGCATAACAATGGGTGTTATAACAGGAGTTGGCGGGGGATTGATGCGAGATATTTTCACTAGGTCAAAAATCAGTATATTCACAAAGCATGTTTATGCATTAGCATCTATTGTTGGGGCGACTATATTTTATATATTGCGAATCAAAATTCAATTAGCGACAATATCGACTTTAGTTGGCGTATTAGTAATATTTGTTTTAAGATTGTTTGCAACAAAATATCACTGGGAACTTCCGAAGGCGCACATTGAAGAAGATAAAGGCAAATAATGTAAACAAACTTATATGAGAATTTAATACAATATCGACAATGAATAACAAAAAAGGGCTAAATAAAATTCTCTAAAAAATATAAAGTTTTCCCTAAAAAATTCTCCAAAAAGTAAAAATTTAAAATTCGTTATTTATTCAAGGTAAGTATTGTAGCTAAGTATTACAAAAGCCTATAAAAGAAATATTATATTAATAATATGATTTTTTGCTATTATATTATCAATTTATTGACAAATATTAAATTTAATGCTAAAATATTAACATTATGAAAAATAATTTTGATATTAACGAGTTTGTCAGCACTCCAACTATTCAGTCAATACTAGTATCTTTAACTGATAGGGTAAAAGAAAGACGGAAAGAAATGAAACTGTCACAAAAACTTCTTGCTCAAAAATCAGGTGTATCGTATGCTTCTATTCGTAGGTTTGAAAACACTGGTGAAATTTCTTTGGTTTCACTATTGAAAATCGCAAAAGCATTAAGTTGTTTAGAAGATTTTAATGAGTTGTTTGGTAATAAGATTATTACTAATTTGAAGGATTTGGATTTATGATTAAAGAAGTTAAAAAAGTAACTGTTAAATATAATGAGAGGATAGTTGGTTATCTTGCTGAAATTAAACCATCAACAATTGCTTTTCAATATGACGATGAATGGATAAAAAACGGCTTTTCAATCTCTCCATTATCTCTGCCATTGGATAATAAAGTATATGTAAGTAAAAAAGAACAGTTTAATGGATTATATGGCGTTTTCTGGGATTCTTTACCCGATGGCTGGGGAGAACTATTAATGAATAGAGTTTTACAGAAAAAAGGCATAAATCCAAACCAACTACCTATTTTAACTAAATTATCACTAATTAATAATAATGGTTTAGGTGGGTTGACTTATGAACCTAGTCAATCGTTTAAGTCCACTTATAATGATTTAGATTTTGATAAATTGTCTGATGAAGTTCAAAAAATATTAAATGATGAAAGTGAATCTGTTGATTTGGATTTTGTTTATAAACTAGGTGGTTCTAGTGGTGGGGCAAGACCAAAGGCTCATATAAAGATTGACAAGGAAGAATGGATAGTTAAGTTTGCGTGTAGGATTGTTCCGCCGAATGTTGGGGAAAAAGAATTTAGAGCAAATGAAACAGCTAAAAATTGTGGTGTTAATGTAAATGAGTATAAACTATTTCCTTCAAAATTGTGTTCAGGTTATTTTGGAGCCAAACGTTTTGATAGAGAAGGGGAAAGACGTATACACATGATTTCGCTTGCGGCTTTATTAGAAACGACTCATAAAATCCCTAACTTGGATTATATGCACTTGTTTCAAGTAATTCAAATAATTAGCGCAAAGCCAACTGAAGATTTATATGAAGCGTTTAGACGTATGTGTTTTAACGTGTTTTATAAAAATAAAGACGATCATGGTAAAAACTTTGCTTTCCTTTACGACGACAATTTGTGTGGTTACGTTTTATCGCCAGCATATGATTTGACACGTATAGAAGATAAATTTGAGCATGAAATGACTGTTAATGGT
>JAZOCA010000035.1:0-10057 GCA_045596285.1 Christensenellaceae bacterium
TATAGATCGATTATTTACACTTTTAAATATTTACAAATCATTTTTCTTTGGGTATATTTGCTTCTATTATCGCTTTTGCAAATTCATAATAAGCATCACTTTTTGCAATAGCAATTCCACGATCTATATCGCCGAAAAGAAGTAAGCCGTCGCCGGCGTTTAAATTAAAAATTTCACGCGCTTCTTTGGGGATAACAACTTGACCTTTAACACCCATTTTAGTTACCCAAATGTATTTGCCCTTCTTTTCTGCTTCGTTAATTACTTTTGCATCAGTTAAACTTTCTTTTGCTTTTTCATACTTGTTTTGCTCGCTCATCTTTTTACTCCTTTTTGATTCGTCCTTAGTTGTGTGTTAACATAAAAAGTATTTACACATTTTTTTATAAAGTTTTGTTATTTATAAACATAAATAACCATCTTTCTTTATCGATAAACAGCTATTTTTTACAGCCACTACATAGTTGTTTTGTTAATCCATTTTATATCTTTATTATACTCTTATAATTTTTTTATGTCAAATAAAATTTAATACCTTTCTTACTTTTCCTACTTTTCCGAAATGTAGGAAAGGAATAAGTACTATTTTATAATATTCTTATTTGATGTTTTTTATTACAAAATTTACTTAAATCTACAAATGTATAAAATACCATTACTTCTTACGTGGTAGAAGCAATTACCGATACTAAAAGGGGAGATTTATCAATTATAATTGCATATAAACAAAAAAAAATAAAGGCATAAAGCCTTTATTTGCGTATTATGAAGTTTATGAATGGACGCAATTTTTCTTAAAGGAAGCACTCCATTATTCAAAGATACAGCAAATGCGATTTTCTGTATGTCGTAAACCTTTTTACACTTATATTATACGCAAAGAATAAAACTTCGTTAATACTTTTTGAAATTTTTTTGAAACATTTTACTATCACATAATTAGTTTTTTAATATCAAATCAAATATTACACATGATTTAACAAATATGATATATTATTTACTAATATTGTTTAGAAATAAAAAAACACGCAAATTGCCGTTTAACCGTGCTATAGCGTGTTTTTTATTTACTATTCTTCTTTCAATTTAGATAAAATATGCATTGCGCATTCCGTACGGGCCTTTAACATTTCACACGTTTGTTTATATGGCTTGTTAATATCGCCGTTAAAAACGTAGTTGTTTGCAGCGCACCCACCACTACAATGGTAGCGAGCAAAGCAATTTTCGCATCCTTCACGAGTGAATAACGAACTGTTTTTAAACTTTGCGCGAATTTCTTCATTTATTTTGCCTTCGAATACGTTACCCATATAAAATTCAGGCTTATCGGCAAACTGATGACAAGGATATATGTCGCCAACAGGTGTTACTGAAAAATATTCATTACCTGCGCCACAAGCATTAACGCGCTTTGCAAGGCAAGGACCGCCTTCTAAATCAATGGTAAAGTGGAAGAAGTGAAAACCGTTGCCTTCTTTTCTACGTTTAATATATTCGCGAGCCAAACGCTTGTATTCTTCTTTGATTTCGGGAAGCATTTCTTCGGTTATTGCAAGTTCGTGCTCTTTATCTAAAACAACGGGCTCTAGTGAAATTTCTTTAAAACCACTGTCTGCCATAAATAAAACGTCTTTAGCAAAATCCAGATTTTTATTTGTAAAAGTGCCCCTTATGTAATAACTTTTATCACCGCGGTTAGCAACGAAATTTTTAAAATTTTCTATGATAACTTCAAAACTGCCCTTTCCGTTTATCGTTTTTCTTACGTCGTCGTGAATTTCTTGCCTACCATCTAAACTTAACACGACGTTTTCCATATTTTCGTTTAGCCAGTTAGCAATTTCCCCCTTTAAAAGAACGCCGTTAGTAGTCATTGTAAATAAGAATTTCTTACCCAAAGCAGCAGCCTTTTCGTTTGCGTATTCAACAACCTTTTTAACAACGTCAAAATTGAGTAGAGGTTCTCCGCCAAAGAAATCCATTTCAAGTATTTTACGATTACCAGAGTTTTCGATTAAGAAGTCAACCGCCTTAAGCGCTACTTCTTCACTCATCATTTCTCGATGACCTTTATAATCGCCCGTGCCTGCAAAACAATACTTACAACGCAAATTACAATCGTGGCATATATGCAAGCAAAGAGCCTTTACGTACTCGCTTTTTGGAGGAGCAACGGCAACGTCTTCTTGCATCAATATTCCTTGGGTTTTTAATTCGTTTATTTCACTTTCTATTTCTTGCACAACTGAAAGATCTACCCCACCTAAATCGTAAGGTAAACCTTGCATCTTATTTATAACTTGACAGGTAAGCGCGTCACATACGTGCAAACTACCGCTTGCTACGTCGTATAAATAATAATCACCGTCAAAAGAAAAACAATGTACCATGATGTTAATGACTCCAAAAATTTCTTACTAAAAAAATGGCTTTTACCTTAAGGAAAAAGCCGTAACAAAACTGGGGTTGATAAAATCAACCCACTATATTCCGTTGATTAAGCAGAAAATTAGCAAATTTCTTTAATTTCTTTTTCTCTTGTTTGCTTTTCACAAGATTGGTTACCAACGGTGCAACTAGTTTTACATGCTGATTGACAAGTGCTTCTGCATTCGCCACAAGCGGTAACGTTCTTCTTTTGTGCTACTGCAACAGTTTTAATTCTTTTCATCTTGAGTGACCTCCGTCATTCTTTTTTATCCTTTTACATTATACACTATTTACCTTTTAATTTCAACTGCTTTAACTCTTATTTTTTAAATTTACAAAAATTATTGCAAAAATGATGCCAAAAATAACGCAAAATATACTATTTATTATAAATTCGCCTATATTTATCGTACCGGATATTGCAAAAAATAAAAGTTGCACAAAAATGCAGGTAACCAAGCCGGCTATACTACCTTTTAAAATCGCTTTTTCTTTAACGCATATTAACACGCATAAACCTACTGAAAGCAATCGAATTATCGTATTAATAACAGATAAACCTTTTTGCGAAACGCCTGTAAACGTTATTATTACAGAAAAGAAAGTTAATAAAATAAGAGCAAACAATACCGATATAAAAACGCCTAATAAAAGTTTTATTATAAAATTGTTCTTGGTTAATATCTTCATAAAAAACACGCCTGTTTTATTTTATTAACACCAAAAGAAAAATATAACCAAAGGTAAAAAATATTTAAATAAATATAAAAATATAGTTAATCGCGCTATAGCGTGATTTTTACAAAAAAATAAACCGCCCAAATAAGGCGGTTTAAATAAATTATTCTTCTGTTGTTTCTGTTGATTGAGCGGTAGTTTCTTCCGCTACTTCTTCGCTTTCTTCCACTTCTACAACGCTGTTATCTACGCTTTCGATAGGGGGAATAACTTGGTAAATTGCCATCTTATCTACTTTGATGTATGAACAGTTTTCTTCGCTACCGGTTTTAAGAACAAAGGTTTCCATTTCTCTATCGATTTCAACAATTTCACCGTATATAAGACCGATTGTTTTAACAACGTCACCAACTTTAAGGCTATTCATCTTCTTATCTACTTCTTGCTGTTGTTTTTTTCTTTGACGAGAATTAATAAACATGAAAAGAATGATTAACGCTATGGGAATAATCCAAATTAACGCATTAGTTAATGGATTAGACGGAGCGCTACTGGTTGTTGATGAGTTTGTTTGTTCCGCTAATAAATTGATTAATAAATTCATAATTTTCTCCTGGCGATTAGCCTTATTTTATTTTTCGCAGTAATTTCTGCATCTTTTTCAGTTATTGTACTTTTGCACTTAATATGATAAATATATTTTACTATTTTGGCAACTTATTTTAAGGTCTATTATTAAATTTTACCATATTTTGCATAAAATTCTTTAACAAAATCGTCCAAATAGTCACCGATTATCGCTTTTCTTAGGTTTTTCGCCAAATTAACAAGGAAAGTTACGTTGTGAATTGAAAGCAACATACCGCCAAGCATCTCGCCCGTATTAATTAGGTGACGAAGATATGCTTTAGAGTAATTTCGGCAACAGTAACAATCACATTCGGGATCTAACGGGGTGTAATCTTCTTTATATTTGCCGTTTCTTACAACAACTTTACCCTGTGAAGTCATAGCAGTTCCGTTACGGGCAATTCTAGTGCCTAAAACGCAGTCGAACATATCTATTCCGCGCAATACGCCTTCAATGATGCAATCGGGGCTACCAACGCCCATTAAATATCTTGGCATATCGGTGGGATATTTATCTTGCATAAAAGATAAAATATCATACATCATTTCCTTTGGTTCGCCAACCGATAAACCGCCTATTCCCAAACCGCATTTTGCATAGGGAATCGTTTCACGTAAAGAAATTTCTCTTAAATCTTTATACATATTACCCTGCACGATAGGAAACATCATTTGTTTGGGGTTTTTATGCTCGTTATAACAACGGTCTAGCCACCTTAAAGTTCTTTCCATTGCTTGCTTAGATCCCTTATAATCCATTCCGTAAGGACTGCATTGATCGAAAGCCATAATAATATCCGCACCCAAATTGTTTTCTATTTGAATGGCTTTTTCAGGAGTGATAAAATGCTTAGAGCCATCCACGTTAGAAGCAAACAACACGCCGTCTTCTTTAATATTATTTAATTTTGCAAGTGAAAATACCTGAAATCCACCGCTATCGGTTAAAATCGGCCTATCCCAGTTCATGAATTTATGAAGTCCACCAGCGTTTTTAACGATTTCATCGCCTGGTCTCATATACAAATGATACGTATTTGAAAGTATTATTTGCGCGCCTGCTTCTTTTAAGTCCCGCGGGAGAACGCCTTTAACCGTCGCTTGAGTGCCAACGGGCATATAAACGGGGGTTTCGATATCGCCGTGCGGGGTGTGAAGAATACCCGCCCTTGCCCCATATTTTAAGTCTTGTTTAATTAGTTCGTATGAAAATTCTGCCATAATTTTTTTACTAAAAGTAGGTCTATAGAGCGATAAACGACCATTTAAATTATTTTTATCGCTTAAAAAAATATCGTATGGAAAAAGTTTTAAATCTTGATTTATCAGTAAAAAGCAAATTTGTTTTTAAATATTGCTACTAATTAATACAAAAACATTGCATCGCCAAAACTAAAAAATCTATATTCTTCTTTAACGGCAAGCTCGTATAATTCGAGCGTTTTTTCCCTTGTTAAGTAAGACGAAACAAGCATTATAAGAGTGCTTTCAGGTAAATGAAAGTTGGTTATAATAGCATCTACACATTTAAACTTATAGGGAGGATAAATAAATATTCCCGTATCACCACAAGAAGGCTTAAGCATGCCGTTTTCATCAGCGACCGTTTCTAAGGTTCTTACGCTAGTTGTTCCAACCGCAATTACTCTTCTACCTTCGCGCTTCGCCTTGTTAATTTCTTCTGCAGCTGTTTCATCCACGTTATAATATTCAACGTGCATTTGATGTTCTAAAATATTATCACATTTTACAGGTCGAAAAGTTCCAAGCCCTACGTTTAGTTGCACGCGAACGAACTTTACGCCTTTATCTTCTAACTTTTTCATAAGTTCTAAGGTAAAATGTAAACCCGCCGTGGGGGCTGCTGAAGAACCTTCTTTATTGCAATATACAGTTTGATATCTATTTTGGTCTTTTAGCTTTTCGCGAATATACGGTGGAAGAGGCATTTCGCCTGCTCGAGATAAAATATCTTCAAATACACCATCAAACTCAAAGCGGATAATTCTTTCTCCGCCCGGAGTTCTTGAAAGTACGGTTAAGGATAGTTCTTCGTTTACGATTAACTTTACTCCTTCTTTAGCCTTTTTACCCGGCTTTACCAAAACTTCCCAGTCGGTTAAATTAATTCTTTTTAAAAGCAACACTTCTACTTTTCCGCCGTGTTGCGTATACGCATAAATCCTTGCAGGGTAAACCTTTGTATCGTTAATAACCAAAACGTCCCCTTCGCGCAACATATCCACGATATCGTAAAAATGTTTGTGTTCTATTTTATCTTCCACTTTGTTATAACAAAGCAATCTTGAACTATCTCTTGGATAAACAGGTGTTTGCGCGATAAGGCGCTCTGGAAGATCGTAATAAAAATCTGAAGTCTTTAACATTTTTCTTGCCTATTTATTATTTTTCTAAAATACGTGCCGATAATCGACCTATAGACGGGTTTTATTCGTCTTCTTCATCAAATATCGAAAGTTGTTTTCTTTGCTTTGCCGTCATTTTAATCCCTAAATGTTCGTACGCTTTTTTTGTACAAACCCTACCCCTTGGCGTTCTTGCAATAAAACCAAGTTGTAAAAGATAGGGCTCGTATACGTCTTCTATGGTGTTCTTATCTTCATTAATAGTTGCGGCAAGAGTTTCAAGCCCAACTGGACCGCCTGAAAACTTGTTTATCATAGAAGTCAATAATCTAACGTCTATATTATCTAAGCCAAGCGCGTCTATCTCCATTCTTTCAAGAGCAACGGATGCATCTGCCGCAGTTATAGTATCATGGCCTAAAACTGAAGAAAAATCTCTTACGCGCTTTAAAAGTCTATTTGCTATACGTGGTGTGCCCCTACTTCTTGAAGCAAGTTCTATTGCTCCCGCACGTTCTATCCCTATTCCCAAAACGTTTGCCGAGCGAGTTATTATTTCTGCTAATTCTTCTACCGAATACATTTCTAAACGGCATAGAACGCCAAATCTATCTCTTAAGGGAGAAGACAACATACCTGCGCGTGTGGTTGCGCCTATTAAAGTAAACTTCTTTAAAGGTATTTGCACAGTTCTTGCCGACGGACCTTTACCGATAATAATATCTAACGAATAGTCTTCCATAGCGGGATATAAAATTTCTTCTACCGTATGATTAAGGCGATGAATTTCGTCTATAAACAAAACGTCCCCTTCGTTCATATTCGTTAAAATCGCTGCTAAATCGCCCGCTTTTTCTATTGAAGGCCCGCTCGTTACTCTTATTGAAACGCCCATTTCGTTAGCAATAATGTGAGCCAAAGTGGTTTTACCTAACCCTGGTGGGCCGTATAACAATACGTGATCTAATGCTTCGCCACGCATTTTTGCCGCTTGCATATATACCGCGAGATTAGACTTGACCTTTTCTTGCCCGATATAGCCTTCCATTGACTTAGGTCTTAAGATATTTTCTACTTCGTCAAATTCGGTGCGGGTTGAAACAATAAGTCTTTCTTCCTCGTCGTTTTGTTGTTCAAAAAGTTCTTCGTTTAACATAATAAACCCTTTCTATCTATTTTTTTAGCCAAGCGAGCGCAAAGCCACCGCTATGATTTCTTCAACGGCGTTCGCACCTTGAGTTAACGCGGTGTTAACGGCCTTTACGGCGGTTGCACGGTTATACCCTAAACTCATAAGTGCCATGACGGCGTTTTCTGCATCTGCATTTGTTTGCGGTGTGGGAGCAATAATAGAAACACCCACATCTTTTTCACCGATAGAACCAACGCTTTCACGAAGTTCTAATATAATTCTTTCCGCACTCTTTTTACCAAGCCCTTTGATTTTAGAAAGAGACTTAACGTCTGAAGTAGCGATTGCAAGGGCTAAGTCTTTTAAACTCATTCCGCTTAAAATGGTAATGCCCATTTTTGCGCCTACCCCCGAAACGGTTATGAGTTTTAAAAACATCTGCTTTTCTTCAATTGAAGTAAAGCCGTATAAAAACATACCGTCTTCCTTAACTTGAAGATATGTATATACACCGCCCTGACGCTCTTGCATCAAACGAGAATAAGCGGAAACGGAACAAGTAACTTCGTACCCTATGCCGTTATTTTCTATTAGTAAGGTATTATCGTTGTTGGCAATTACTTTGCCGTTAATGTATCCTATCATATAGCACCTTTATTTTTAAATATCGCCGTATAAAGCGATTAACATGCATTTAGCGAATACTAAACGCACCTGATATTCTGTTTGTAAAAACGTGTGTTAGCGCAACTGCAACGGCATCTGCCGCATCATCTGGCTTGGGAACGGCTTTAAGTTTTAAAAGAGATTTTACCATTTGTTGAATTTGATTTTTTTCCGCTCTGCCGTACCCTGTAATCGCCTGTTTTATCTGCAAAGGAGTATATTCGTAAAGTCTGCCGCATTCCTTTATACAAGTTAACAAAATTACGCCCCTTGCTTGCGCCACGTTAATTGCGGTTTTTTGGTTGTTATTAAAAAACAACTCTTCAATGGCAACTTCGTCCGGTTTATATTTCGCTATTAAGTTTTTTAAGTCCTGTTCAAGCATTGCAAGTCTAGTGGGTAAACTTTCTTCTTTAGGCGTTGTTATTACGCCATAACTTAATATTTTTACACCACCGCGCGAGTCTTTATCTAAAACGCCGAAGCCCACGGTCGCTAACCCAGGATCTATACCTAAAATAACCATTTTTTTACGCGTTTCCCTTACAAAATTTTAAAACCGCCTATAGTTGCCCATAATACCTATATATTTTAATATAAATAATCAAAATAGTCAAGCGAATAAGCAAATAAAAACGCCCCATAATCAACTAAGGGGCGTTTATTCTTTAAATAGATGATATTCCGTTCAACTTAATACGCACGTAAAATTTTAAAACTAAATCGATTGCACTATTTAAAATCTCGGCTGGGATTTGATCTTTTAAGGGGCTGAAGAAATCAAGCTTAGTTTCTTTACCGCGATGCAATAAAGAAAATAAAGAAGTGCTGGTGTTAAGCACCGTTTGATGGGTTAACATATAAATACCCTTTTCCCTTAATTTATACCTTTCAGTAATATCAGTTCTACTTTCATAAGTTGCCAAAAGTGCCTGTATAGGCGTGTTATCAAGACTTACGACGTTTTTTACAGTAAAGTCTTCAAAGTAAAATTCGCAAGTTACGCTTCGACTTGAAGTATTACCTTTAATTATTCCTCTCGTTTGCAAATCCTTAAGAATATAATCGTATTCTTTATCCTTTAATCTACTGTAATATCCGCCCGCTATATTTTGAATGAGTTCTAATTTTTCAGCCAAACTTATAGTATATTCTAAACTTTCGGTTTTACCGAGTTTTTGCGCTATATCCCTTTCGGTTGAATCGGGATTGTTATATACGCAGTCGAATATTTCGAATATAGGTTGGGTAACTTTTAAAGAAAGGGTGCGAAGTTTAAAAATGTTAGGGGTAATATAACTTACTTTTACGTTGTTTAATTTAAGCGCCTTTAGTTTTTGTTCGTCGCCTGTGTAAGAAATCTTTTTACCGTCAAAATCCCCTACCCCGCAGGATATTATTTCATTTATAAAATCTAAAAGTTCGCCTGCTGTTATTCCCTTTATTTGTTGAAATTTACTTAAAGGCATACTTTGCTTCGCGCTTTTCGTACAATATAAAAATTGTAAAAATAGTTCGTTATTCATTAGTTTTCTCCTGCGTGCGCAAATAATTATCCATACTTATTGCAACGTTTACAAGATCGTATGCAATAACCGAGACGTTTAACATATTAAATGGACATATATTGTTGTGTTCTTTTTGTAAATCAGATCTATTTTTGTTAAAAATCCAACCGTTAACAATATGGAATCTTACCCAACGTTCATGTTCTACGGCACAAGCTAACAAAGTTTTATCTGCAGAATATTCGCCTTTCATGCAAACGCTTTGTTCTATCGCTCCTAGATATTCGTAATAAGGGCTAAAATAATATATTTCGTTGTTAGATAATTTTTTAAAATTCGATCTAGTTAACCAACTTTTGCGCATTCTATAATAATCTGCACCATCTATTGCGCTACGTTGTTCTTTTAGTTTAGACAAATCTAACGCACAATTTCCAAGTATTACTTCTTTAAAATGGTCTAATAACTTACTTGCGATAAAGTTATAACCGTAATCGTATTTCATATAGTTATAGTCGTTTACGATACTTTCATAACTAAACATCTGCTCTTTATCGCCGTAAATGATTACCCGTAACCCTAATTTATTACCTTCTACATTACTGTAATTTATTCTTCCGTAGTTATCTTGATTTCTTAAGTTT
>JAZOCA010000036.1:0-1947 GCA_045596285.1 Christensenellaceae bacterium
AAAACAAACCCAAAAAGCCCTTCATTTTACTCCAAAAAAACAAAAAAGTGCCGATATAGGTCGATTATCAGCACTTTTATATAAATATTAAATCACATAAAAAACAAACAAAAACAACTAAAGTAAAAATAAATTAATTACACTTTAGCATAAAAACTCAAGGAGCAAGTAACTACTAAAAAAACAAAAATAAACCCCAAGATAAAACACCTATTATGCACATAAAAAGCCCCGCTATAGGTCGATTAACGGCACTTTTACACTACAAAAAGCGAGATCAAAAATCTCGCCTTTTGTTGTTATTTCATTAATTTTAAACTAAAATTATGCCTTAGGACCAGCTTTAACAAGAGCCTTACCAGCTTCATTACCAGTGTATTTAACGAAGTTCTTAACGAATCTGCCAGCTAAATCTTTAGCCTTTTCTTCCCATTGAGCTGCTTCCGCATAAGTATCTCTGGGATCTAATATACCACTATCAACACCAGGAAGTGCGGTGGGAACTTCTAAATTAAAGAAAGGAATAGTTTTAGTTTCTGCTTCAAGAATTGAACCGTTTAAAATAGCATCGATAATTCCACGGGTATCCTTAATAGAAATTCTCTTGCCTGTTCCGTTCCAACCGGTATTTACTAAGTAAGCCTTAGCACCACTCTTTTCCATTTTCTTTACAAGTTCTTCTGCATATTTAGTAGGATGAAGTTCTAAGAACGCTTGACCGAAGCATGCAGAGAAAGTTGGGGTGGGTTCGGTAATACCTCTTTCAGTTCCAGCTAATTTAGAAGTAAAGCCTGATAAGAAGTAATATTGTGCTTGTTCAGGAGTAAGAATTGAAACGGGGGGAAGAACGCCGAATGCGTCTGCTGATAAAAAGATAACGTTCTTTGCAGCAGGTGCAGTAGATACAGGGCGAACGATTTTTTCAATGTGGTTAATGGGGTAAGAAACACGGGTGTTTTCGGTTACAGAACCGTCTGCGAAATCACATACGCCGTTTTCATCAACCGTAACGTTTTCTAAAAGAGCGTTTCTCTTAATTGCTCTATAGATATCAGGTTCTGAATCTTTATCTAGGTTAATAACTTTTGCATAGCAACCGCCTTCAAAGTTGAAAACGCCGTTATCATCCCAACCGTGTTCGTCATCACCTATTAAAAGACGCTTAGGATCGGTTGAAAGCGTGGTTTTACCTGTTCCAGAAAGACCGAAGAATAAAGCGGTGTTTTCGCCGTTCATATCAGTATTAGCTGAACAGTGCATTGAAGCCATACCGTTTAAGGGAAGATAATAGTTCATCATTGAGAACATACCCTTTTTCATTTCACCGCCGTACCAAGTATTTAAAATAACTTGTTCACGTGAAGTGGTGTTGAATACGACTGCGGTTTCACTGTTAAGACCTAATTCTTTATAATTTTCTACTTTTGCCTTTGATGCATTGTAGCAAACGAAATCGGGTTCAAAGTTTTCAAGTTCTTCTGCGGTGGGAGCAATAAACATGTTCTTTACAAAGTGTGCTTGCCATGCAACTTCCATAATAAAACGAATTGCTAAACGGCTATCCTTGTTTGCGCCACAGAAAACGTCCATAACGTATAATTTCTTATTGCAAAGTTCTTTAACTGCGATATCTTTAACAGCAGCCCAAGTTTCTTTACTGCAAGGATGGTTGTCGTTCTTAAATTCATCAGAAGTCCACCAAACGGTATCTTTTGAGTTTTCGTCCATAACGATAAATTTATCTTTAGGAGAACGGCCTGTGTAAACACCCGTCATAACGTTTACAGCATCAAGTTCGGTTACTTGACCTTTTTCAAAACCAGTAAGAGCGGGATCAGTTTCTGCTACAAATAAATCTTCGTAAGAGGGGTTGTGAACAATTTCAGTTGTGCCTAAAATGCCATACTTTGTTAAATCAAGTGTTTTCATTTTTTTTCTTCCTTTTTA